>NZ_CP054424.1:653395-970093 GCF_013334205.1 Rhodoferax sp. BAB1
GGCGCTGTCCATGCCGCTGTGGCTGGCCGTCGTGCGCCGCTTCGGCCTGGCGCCGGGCTGGCTGGCTGGCATGGCGCTGGCTGTCGCGGTGTTCATCTGGGCCAGCCTGCTGGGCGCAGGCGATGCCTGGTGGTTCATCGCCATCTGCGTGCTCTCCGGCGCCGCCTTGGGGGCCGATCTCGTGATGCCCGGCGCCATGCTGGCCGGCCTGATCGCACGTGCTGGTGACCTGGGCCGCACGCAGGGCGCCTATTACGGCTGGTGGAACTTCGCCACCAAACTGAACCTGGCCCTGGCCGCCGGCCTGGCCCTGCCCCTGCTGGGTTTCTACGGTTATGCGCCCGGCGCGCGCGAACCCCAGGCCCTGCAGGCGCTCACCATTGCCTACTGCCTGCTGCCCTGTGTGCTCAAGCTGGCGGCGGGCGGCCTGCTCTATTCATTCTTCATCCACCGCAAAGGCTCACCATGAAACGTCGTCTGCTGCTCACCGGTGCCGCTGCGCTCGGCGCCACCACCCTGGCCGCTTGTGCCTCGCCCACAGTGGCCGACTACGCCAACGAGAAACCGCAACTCGACCTGCGCCGTTATTTCAACGGCACGGTCGATGCCTGGGGCGTCTTCACCGACCGCTCGGGCAAGGTCGTCAAACGCTTCACCGTGGTCATGAACTGCAGCTGGACGGGTGAGAGCGGCCGCGAGGTCGGCGTGCTCGACGAGGACTTCGTCTATTCCGACGGCACGACGCAGAAACGCATCTGGACGCTCAAGCGCCAGCCCGGTGTGGGGACCCAGGGGCGTTACACCGGCACCGCCGGCGACGTGGTGGGCGAGGCCCAGGGCGAAGAGCGCGGTAATGCCTTCTACTGGGGCTACTATCTGGACCTGCCGGTGGACGGGCGCAACATCGTCGTGCGCTTCGACGACTGGATGTACCAGATGAACGATCGCGTGATGCTTAACCGCGCCACCATGAGCAAATGGGGTGTGACGCTGGGCGAAGTCACCCTGTCCTTCACCAAGCGCTGAACCATGGCTCTCAATCCCCCCCTGCGTGACTGGGCCGGCAAGACGGTCTGGCTGGTGGGTGCCTCCAGCGGCATCGGCCAGGCCTGTGCCGACCTGCTCCACGCCCAGGGTGCCACGGTGTTTGTGTCGGCGCGCAAGGCGTCTCTGCTCGATGCCTGGGTCGCTGCGCATCCGGGGGCCGATGGCCAGGGCCGCCCGCGTGCCGTGGCCCTGCCGCTGGACGTGACGGATCGCCGTGCCCTGCAACTGGCCACCGACGCCCTGGCTGCACGCGGCCCGCTGGACCTGGTGGTGTACTGCGCGGGTTATTACCTGCCCATCGACGCCCGTGACTACCGGCTGGACGAGATGCTGCGCCACGAGCAGGTCAACTACGTGGGCGCCCTCTACCTGCTGGAGGCGGTGTTGCCTCACCTGAAGCGGCAGGCCGCGGCCGGGCAGGACGGGCACCTGAGCCTGGTCAGCAGCGTGGCGGGTTTCCGCGGCCTGCCCAGGAGCCTGGCCTACGGGCCGACCAAGGCCGCCCTCATCAACCTGGCCGAGGCGCTCTACCTGGACCTCTCTGTCCTGGGCCTGGGTGTGAGCGTGGTCAACCCCGGTTTTGTCGAGACACCGCTGACCGCACAGAATGATTTCAGGATGCCGGCTCTCATCACGCCCGAGGTCGCGGCGCGCGAGATGCTGGCCGGCTGGGCGCGCGGTGACTTCGAACTGCATTTCCCCAAACGCTTCACGCGCTGGCTCAAGTTCATGCGCCTGCTGCCTTATCGCCTCTATTTCCCACTGATCAGAAAATTCACCGGACTATGAGCCACGCCGTCGAGAAAATCGCCGTCTTCTTCGAAACGCTGACGCCCCAGAGCATCGAGCGTTTCAGCCAGTTCTATACCGAGGATGCCTACTTCAAGGACCCGTTCAATGAAGTGCGGGGCATTCCGGCCATCCAGCGCATCTTCCGGCATATGTACGAAACGCTGGACGAGCCGCATTTTGTCGTCACGGGCCGCGTGGTCGAGGGCGAGCAGGTCCTGCTGACCTGGGATTTCCACTTCCGCTTCCGCAACTTCAAGAGCAACGAGTTGCAGACCATCCGCGGGGCCACGCACCTGCGCCTGGCCCACGACGGGCGCATCCGCTCGCACCGCGACTACTGGGACGCGGCCGAGGAGCTCTACGAGAAACTGCCCGTGGTGGGCGGGCTGATGCGCTGGTTGAAGCAGCGCGCGAACCGCTAGGGTCAGGCGGGTCCGCGGGGCTGCTCGTGAGGCATCGCGCCTGCCTGGTGCTCAAGACTCTCTATTGCTTGTTGCACTTGCGGCAGTTGCAGGTGCTGCGCGGGCAGCTGGCTGAGTTGCAGGTACAGGCGAACCACCTCTCGGACAGTTGATTCGCTGCGCGAACCGGCAGCGGGTGGCGCAGCCTGCGCCTGGAATTCGAGATGCAACATGGCCAGGGTCACCTGCTCGGCCTGCAGTTCGGCCTGCTTGACCTCTTGCCGGATGAGTTCCAGCAGCGCCTGCGGGACCGGGGCGATGCCGTCTTTCATGTCTTGGCGGAGATGGCGCAGCGGCAGGATCACGCGCTCACGCCAGCCGCGCACCCGCTGGTCTGACGCCTCCAGCTGCGCCGGCGTCAGCGGCCGGCCCCGGTTCGCGGCGAATAACGCATACAGCAGGACGCAGACATCTACGCCGGCGTGCGCCTGCAGGGCCAGGCAAGCGGACGCCACCCCGGACTTGGCGTACAGAGCCAGCGCATAGCGCCACAAGGGCGACTGCATCGGGTCATCGTGGCGGATCGGGTCGCTGGTCATGGGGGCTACTGCAGTGGGCGTCAGGGACGGACTGGTGTTGTTGGAGATGTTGCTGTCCGGGACTGCGCGTGTTGCTCCAGCATGGCGATGAAGGCCGACGCCGCCGGGCTCAAGGCCCGCCGCGGGTGGGTGACGCACACGACGTGGCGCACCAGCGGCGGCTCCACGATGGTGTGGGCCAGCAGGGTGCCTTCCTCCACCCGGCTGCGAACGGCGATCCGTGGCAATAGGGTGGCATAACTGCCCATCTCGACCAACTGCAGGAGGGCGTTCATCGAATCCACTTCCAGCGCAGGCGACAACTCGACGCCTTCGACCTGGGCGAAGCTCTCCAGAATGTCGCGCAGGCCGTGCAGTCGCGTGGGCAGCACCAGCTTGAGGGCTGTGGCCTGGCGCAGCGCGACGGTCTCGCTCAGCGGCGCGTGCCGCAGCCCCGTCGCGAGGACGAAGTCCTCGCTCAGCACAGGGTGGCTGTTGAGGGCCAGCTTGCGACGTGGCTGGTTGATGATGGCCGCGTCCAGCAGCCCTTCGGTCACGGCCTGGCACAGGGCGGGCGTGTAGCCATCACTCAGCGACAGGGTAACGCGTGGATGGGCTTCGGAGAATTCGGTCACGGCGCCGGCCAGCAGGTCCTGCGCCACGGTGGCAATCAGCCCGATGGACACGTGGCCGCTGAGTTCGCCATCCGTCTGCATCAGCAGTTCGCGCGCGCGGGCAAAGTCGCCCATCACCGGGCGAAACAGCTTGTACATCTGACGCCCTGCAGGCGTGGGCTCCATGCCCCGCGTGCTGCGGATGAAGAGCTGTTGTCCGAGCTCGCTTTCCAGCTTGGCCAGTTGCATGCTCAGGGCCGGCTGCACCACGTTCAGGCGGCTGGCCGCCTTGGTCATCGATCCTTCGTCGTAGAGCGAGAGAAAGTATTGAATCTGGCGGAATTCCATGGCGAGAAGGGCGGTCGGACGATGTTGAGGTGGTGATCACGAATCATGATTATTGACATCAATATATATTAATTGACGTGATGGATTGGGATTTTTAGACTGCCAAGCATTCAACCTGCCGTGCCTACCGGTTGCCTGCAGGTCATAACGAAGGAGATACACCGTGTCTGGAAATTCCAAGATTCCCCCGCTGTCGCGCCGGCGTTCCCTGTCGGGCGCCATGCTGGCCTTGGTGGCCTGCGGCGCGCTCCTCGGCAATGTCCAGGCACTGGCCCAGGCTTTTCCGAGCAAGCCGGTGCGCATCGTCGTACCCTACCCGCCGGGCGGCTTCAACGACACTTTGGGCCGTCTGGTGGCCAACCAGCTCAGCAGGACCTGGAAACAGTCCGTGATCGTGGACAACAAGCCCGGTGGTGGCACCGTCATCGGTACCCAGGCCGTGGCCATGTCGCCAGCCGACGGCCACACCTTGCTGGTGATCCAGTTTCCGTTTGCTGCCAACCCCTGGCTGCACAAGTCGTTGCCTTACGACAGCGAGAAGGCCTTCGCGCCGGTGGTGCTGGCGGGCCGCTCGCCCATGCTGCTGGTGACCCACTCGAGCTCGTCCCTGCGCACCGTGGACGATGTGCTGGCGCGAGCCCGGGCCAAGCCCGCAGCGCTGAACTACGGTTCCTCGGGCGCGGGCTCCTCCAATCACCTGGCGATGGCCTACTTCGAGTCGATGGCCGGCGTGAGGCTCATGCAGGTGCCCTACAAGGGCAGCACGCCCCTGCTGACCGACCTGGCCGGTGGTCAGCTCGACCTGGCCTTCGACGCCTTGCCCCATGCGCTGCCTTTCATCCAGTCGGGCAAGATGCGCGCGATCGCCATCGCCAATGCCAAGCGCTCGCCGCTGATGCCGGACCTGCGCACGGTCGGCGAGTCCGGGGTGCCGAACTATGAGGTGTCTTCCTGGCACGGCTTTGTGGTCCCCGCCGGCACGCCGGCGGCCTTGATCGAGCGCCTGAATCGCGATATCAACGCGGTGCTCGCCACGGACGAGGTCCGGAACATCTTTGCCCAGCAGGGTGTCGTCCCCGATGGCGGCACGCCGGCCCAGTTCAAGTCGTTCATCGACGGCCAGATGGCTTTGTGGAAAAAAGTCATCGTGCAAGGAAACATCACGGCCGAATAAGCGGCCACGGGCCCAGCCAACCAGGATCCCAACGGGCCATCGGACGATGGCCCGCGGGAGAAGGCTGGCCTGCAGTTCAAACCACCATGGATACAGAGCTCATGACGAAGCAGCAGCCCCCCAACGTACCCCGCTCAGACCTACGCGAATGGCTGGCGCATCTGGAGGCCACCGGTCGGTTGGCCGTGCTGCGCGAGGGCGTGGCGCTGAAGCACCGGCTGGCCGCCGTTGCCAAGCGGCTCGATGGTCACCAGGCCAGCTACTTTCCTGATGCCGGTGGCACTGGCATGCCCGTGGTGTCGGGTTTCATGTCGCGTCGCAGCTGGATCGCCGAGGCCATGGGCGTGCCCGAGTCCGACATGCTGGCGCATTTTCGCAAGGCAGCCGACAGCCCGCTACCCTGGCGCGAGGTGCAGGCTGCGCAGGCGCCCTGCCAGCAGGAGGTCGTGCGGGGTGCCGATGTTCTCAAGCTGCTGCCGGTGCCGACCCACAGCGAACACGACAACGGCCCTTACATCACGGCCGGTCTGGTGATCGCACGCAACCCGGTGACGGGCGTGCAGAACGTCTCGATCAACCGCATCCAGGTTCATTCAGGAACCCGCATGGCCATCCTGATGCTGCCCCGCCACCTGCTGGCCTTCTACAAGGAGGCCGAGTCGCGCAACCAGGTGCTGGAGGTGGCGGTGGTGATCGGGGTGGACCCGCTGACGCTGCTGGCCTCGCAGGCGATTGCGCCGATCGACTATGACGAACTCGGGATTGCGGGGGCCTTGCACGGCGTGCCTCTGCCGGTGGTTAAGTGCCAGACTAACGAGGTGCGGGTGCCGGCCAACAGCGAGATCGTGATCGAGGGGCGGCTGCTGCCCGGCGTGCGCGAGCCCGAAGGGCCGTTCGGCGAGTTTCCGAAATACTACAGCGCGCGCGAGCGCCGCGAGGTGATCGAGGTGGACGCCATCACGCATCGCCACAACCCGATCTTCCACACCATCGTGCCGGCGGAAATGGAGCACCTGCTACTGGGCTCCATCCCGCGCGAGGCCACCTTGCTGGCGCACCTGCAGCGCAGCTTCCCCAATGTCCTGGACGTGCACCTGTCGATCGGCGGGGTGGGGCGCTACCACCTGTTCGTCAAGCTGCGCAAGACGCACGAAGGCCAACCCAAGAACGTGATCTGCGCCGCCTTCGGTGCCCACTACGACATCAAGCAGGTGATCGTGGTCGACGACGATGTGGAGGTGCACGACCCGAAACAGGTGGAGTGGGCCGTGGCCACGCGCTTCCAGGCCGATCGCGACCTCGTGGTGATTGCCGGGGCACAGGGCTCGGTGCTCGATCCGTCTACCACCGTCGGCCAGGACTACCCGGACGGCGGCGCGCCGCCGGCACATCTGCAAGGGCTGAGCGCCAAGATGGGCTTGGACGCGACCCGTCCGGTGGCCTACCACGAGCATGTGTTCACCAAGGTGCGCGTCCCCGGCGAGGCCGATGTCGATCTGAGGCAGGAGGTGCGCTCTGAGGCTCGCATCGACTGGCGTACCGGTGGCGTCAAGGCATGAGCCGGCCCGATCGCAAGCGACTGATCGTCGCCATCACGGGCGCCAGCGGCGCGATCTACGGCGTGCGCCTGCTCGAGCAGCTGCGCGACTTGCCGGAGTGGGAAACCCATCTGATTGTGTCGGCCGCGGGCGTCCTGACCGCCGCCGAGGAGCTCAACCTCAAACGCGCTGACATCGAGGCGCTGGCTGATGTCGTGCACAACGCCAAGGACATCGGCGCGGCGGTCTCGAGCGGCTCGTTCCGCACCGCGGGCATGGTGATCGCACCGTGCTCGATGAAGACGCTGGCGGAGGTCGCCCACGGCATGGCCGACAACCTGGTCAGCCGCGCGGCCGACGTAGTGCTCAAGGAGCGCCGCCGCCTGGTCCTGCTGGCACGCGAGACGCCGCTGAACCTGGCCCACCTGCGCAACATGACCGCCGTGACGGAGATGGGCGGCATCGTGTTCCCGCCGGTGCCGGCCTTCTATACCAGGCCATCGTCGATAGACGACGTGGTCAACCACACAGTGGGGCGGGTGCTCGACTTGTTCGAGATCGACCACACCCATCTGGTGCGCCGTTGGCAGGGGCTCGGCGTCCAGGATCAGTAAGTTCGAAGTCCCGGTTTCTTGACATTCAACAACGAGGAGACATGAGATGAAAACAATCAAGCAGATCATTGCGGCCAGCACCGTGGCGCTGACCAGCGCCCTGTCCGTGCTACCGGCGCACGCCACCCTCGGCTCGTGCAGCGAGGCGATCGTGTTGGGCACCACCATTTCCGAGACGGGGCCGTTCTCGACCCTGGCCGACCGCTGGCGCAAGATGACCGAGGTCTTTGCCGAGGAAGTCAACAAGGGTGGCGGCGTGTCGGTGAAGTCCTGCAACAAGAAGCTGCCGATCAAGTTCGTGATCTATGACGACCAGAGCGTTCCGGCCACCGCCGTCGCCCTGTTCGAGAAGATGGCTACGGTCGACAAGGTTGATTTCTTCGTCGGTCCGGACTGGTCCTCGCTGGGTGGCCCTGTGCCGCCGGTGGCCGAGAAGCACAAGATTCCGATGGTGATGGCCAACGTGGCCACGCCGTCTGTGTACGATCGCGGCCTGAAGTACATCTGGGGCACCCCTTTCCCGGTGGTGCCCAACTGGTCGGCGCGGTATTTCGAGATGATCGGCAAGGTCAGTCCCAAGCCGCAGACCATCTTCTTCATCACCCACGACAACCCGGTGATGAAGGGCATTACCGCGACCTGGAGCAAGAAGGCCGAGGAGCAGGGCCTGAAGGTGCTGGGCAATGAAACCTTCTCGCCCGAACTCAAGGATTTCACGGCGCTGATTGCCAAGGTCCGTGCCGCCAAGGCCGACATCATCTACCTGAGCTCCTACGACAACGCCTCGGTTCCCCTGGTACAGCAGATGCGCCAGCTCAAGGTGCGTGCCATGGACGTGCACCACACCATGCTTACCGGCGCGCTGCACCGCCAGGTCGGCAAGGACATCGAGGGCATGACCGGCGAACTCAGCTGGTACCCGGGTGTCAAGGGTGACTACAGCGACTTGGTCGAGACCGTGATGAAGCGTGCCGACGTGTCGATGTTCGACTACATCTGGACGCTGGGCCGCCTGACGTCCTACTTGACCATGATCCAGGCCATCGAGAAAGCCGGCGTGGTGGACCGGGAGAAGGTCAAGGAAGCCTTGTTCAAGGCCACGGTCAAGTCGCCCGCCGGGGACGTGACCTTCGACGAGCGCGGCTTCCCCAACACCGGTGCCTTCACGGTGCAGATGAATGGCGGCAAAGTCAATGTCGTGTGGCCGCCCGAGGTGGCCACCGGCAAGCTGGTCTGGCCATCGCCGACCTGGAAGTAAGCGGACGTCACAAAGATGGAAGTCCTGCTCCAGGTTCTTATCGGTGGGGTGCTGCTGGGCGGACTGTACGCGCTGGTCGCGTTCGGTCTGTCGCTGATCTACGGCGTCGTGCGCATCCTTAACTTTGCACACGGCACCCTGCTGGCGGTCAGCGGCGTGCTCGCCAGCTTGGCGTACGCCAGCTGGCAGCTGCACCCGCTGCTGATCGCCGTGCTGCTGGCGCCGTTGCTGTTCGTCTGCGCCTACGGCTACTACCACGTGCTGCTGCGCCCGCTGTCCAAGCGCAACCACTTCGAGTCCACGGTGGGCACGGTGCTGGTGACCGTCGGCACGCTGATGATCCTTTCGGACCTTACGGCCAAGGCTGCTGGTGCCACCCAGCGCAACATTCCCTTGCGGCTGGAGGCGTTGGAGTTCGGCGAGATCGTCATCTCGACCACCCAGCTGTTGATCCTCCTGGGCATCGCGCTGCTGACCGTGGTGATGCACCTGATTCTCACGTGCACCTGGTTCGGCCGTGCGGTGCGCGCGGTGACACAGGATCCGGTGGGGGCCCAGATCTGCGGCGTGCAGAGCACGCGCATGAAGGCGTTGACCTTTGCCTTCGGCTCGGCGACTGTCGCCGTCGCGGCCGTGCTCTACGTGCTGTCCTTCCCCGTGGATCCCTACATGGGCTTCGGCCTGACGGTCAAGGCCTTCACCATCATCGTCGTCGGTGGCGTCGGCAACCTGCCGGGCGCCCTGTTGGCGGGGATCTTTCTCGGCGTGGCCGAAGGCCTGACTGGCCTGTACTGGAAGCCCGAATGGGCGCCTGCGCTCAGCGTTGTCCTGATGCTGCTGATCCTGGTCGCCTATCCCAAGGGCGTTGGAGTCAAAGCATGAAACATGGCATGTCACGCACCGCCGGATGGCTGACCGGCGGCGTCGGAGTGCTGGCCCTGGCCGTGCTGCCCTTCGTCGGCAACGCCTACATCACCACCATCGCATTCACCGTGCTGATCGCCTACATCCTTGGCCAGAGCTGGGACTGGGTTGCCGGCGAGATGGGTTACGTCAACCTGGGGCACTACTGCTTCTACGGCATCGGGGCCTACGCCTTCTCGATTGCGCTGGTCGGCCAATGGCCTCTGGTCGTCGCGATTGGCTTTGCGGTGCTGATCACAGCCCTGGCTGCGCTCGTCATCTCGGTGCCCCTGTTCCGACTGCACGGCGACTACTTTGCCTTTGGCACGCTTGCGCTGCTGCCGCTCATGGAGGTGCTGGCCTACAACCTCACGCCGGTGACCAACGGGGCCGACGGCATCGTTTTGCCGGTGGAGCAGGTCCTCAAGCCGGCCTACCTGATCTCTCTCGGGGTGTGCGTGCTGACCTTCATCGTCACACTGCGCATCAATGCGGCGCGCTTCGGCTACGCGCTCAAGAGCATCCGCAACGATGAGCAGGTGGCCGAGACCGTGGGTGTGCGCATCGCGCCGGTCAAGCGGCGCGTGCTGATGCTAAGCGCCGGCTTCGGCGCTGTGGCCGGCGCCTTGCAGGCCTGGCAGATGAGCTATATCGACCCGGCCACCGTCTTCGGCCTGAATGTGGCGCTGGTGCCGGTGGCCATGGTGCTGTTTGCCGGCTCCGGCCTGCGCTGGGGTCCGCTGGTTGGCGTGCTGGTGCTGGCCACGCTGCAGCAATGGCTGCTGGTCAGCATGAAGGGCTTCCAGGCCACCCTGTACGGCCTGATCGTGCTGCTGATCGGGCGCTTCATGCCCGGCGGCTTCCTGCGCGCAAAGTGGGTACGACGCGTGCCGCTGCTCAGTGCCCTGGCGCGCGAGCATCACGAGTACATGGGCGAGTCGGATGCCCAGGCGGCTCTCCAGGTGGCCAAGGACGGCACCGCCGTGGCGCTGCCGCTGCCGCGCATCCAGTCGGAGAGCGGGAAGCCCCTGATCGAGTTGCAGAACGTACGCATGCAGTTCGGCGGCAACGTCGCCGTCAACGACGTCAGCCTGAGTATTCGCCAGGGCGAGATCGTCGGCCTGATCGGGCCCAACGGCTCGGGCAAGACGACCCTGTTCAACTGCATTTCGCGGGTGTACACGCCTACCGGGGGGCGCGTGATGTTTGCCGGCCAGGACTTGAGCCGGGCCAGCCGTGACGAGATCGCTCGTCTGGGCGTCGGACGCACCTACCAGATCCCGCGCCCCTTCGGGGACCTGACGGTGCAGGAGAACATCGCCATTCCCTTGATGTTCAGCGAAGCTCCGCTGTCGCCGCGCGATGCGATGCGCGAGGCGCGTTCCTTCATCGAGTACGCCGAGTTGAGCCACCGCCTGCGCGACCGTGCCGACAGCCTGTCGGTGCAAGAGCGCAAGGCGCTGGAATTCGCCCGTGCGCTGGCCTGCAAGCCGCGCCTGCTGCTGGTCGATGAGGTCGCCTCGGGCCTGACGCCGGTCGAGGTGCAGCGCTTCGTCGAGCACATCCGGCACGTGCGCGACCGCTACGGCATCACCGTGATCTGGGTGGAGCACATCTTCTCGGCCTTGGAGAAGGTGGTCGACCGGGTCATCGTTCTGGAGCAGGGTTCGATGATCGCCGACGGTCCCCTGAGCCAGGTGGTCAAGGACGAGCGTGTGCTCAATACCTATCTTGGCAGCGCTGCCCAGGCCAGCACCAAGACCAAGGCGCAGAAATCCCCGCAGCGGGTAGAGGGAGTTGTCTGATGCTGACGCTGAAGAACCTGAGTGTGGACCACGGCGCCCTGCGCGCCCTGTGGGACGTTTCACTGCACGTGGGCAAGGGTGAGCGCGTGGGACTTCTAGGCGCCAATGGTGCGGGCAAGTCCACGGCGATGGGGGCGATCGTCGGCCTGTACCCGAGCGTGTCCGGCACCATCACCTACGACGGCCGGTTGCTGGATTGCCCCTCGACGGCCCAGACGGTGGCCGCTGGCATCGCCCTGGTGCCCGAAGGCCGGCGCCTGTTCCCCGCTATGAGCGTGCTGGAGAACCTTGTCATGGGGGTCTATGCAGCGGCCAGCCGCAAGGACCTCGATGCAACGCTTGAGCGCGTCTACGCGCTGTTCCCGATCCTGCGCGACAAGGCGTGCCAGAACGCCGGCGAACTCAGCGGAGGGCAGCAACAGATGGTGACCATCGGCCGCGCCCTGATGTCGCGACCCAGGCTGCTGCTGCTGGACGAGCCTTTCATCGGCGTGGCGCCCAGGCTGGTCGACGAGATCCTGGAGGCCTTGCGCAGCATCGCCGACGAGGGCGTGACCATGCTCCTGGTCGAGCAGAACACCCACCGCGCACTGGACTTCGTGCAGCGTGCCTACGTGATCGAAAACGGCCGTACCGTGCTGGAGGGGGACCGCCAGGCGCTGTTGGACGACCCGGCCTTTGCCGCCAAGTTTCTCGGACTTGAGTAGAAGGAGACACACCATGAACAGAGAACAGGAAATCGTTGCCCGCTCTAACGCGTTTCGCGACGAGTACCGCGCCTCCACGCCGGGCTGGTACCGGGGTGAGATGCATCTGGCCTTCACGCTGACATTCACCATCGGCGTCATCTGGTACTGCGCCAGCCAACTCGGCACCACCGTCTGGCAGGAGTGGGTCTACGTGGTGGTTCCGATGTTCCTTTTTGGCAACTGGGCCGAGTGGGCGGCGCACCGCTACCTGCTGCACAGCCCCAAGAGCCTGTTGAAGATGGCCTACAAGCGGCACGTGGCGACACACCACCAGTTCTTCTCGCACAAGACGCTGGACTATCACGGCCACCGCGACTGGCGTGCGCTGCTGTTCCCGCCGTTCGCGCCCGTCATGTTCGTGATGGCCGCGCTGCCGGCGGCCATCGCGCTCGGCGCGCTGTGGACGGCGAACGCAGGCTACATCGCCATGATGACCATGGCCGGCTACTTCCTGATGTACGAGGGCCTGCACACGCTATCGCACATCGAGCACCCGCTGCTGGACCGCCTCCCGCTGGTCAACACCGTGCGCCGCATGCACGTGCTGCACCACAACCCGGACTTCATGCACACGCGCAACTTCAACCTGACCTTCCCGCTCTGCGACGCGCTGTTCGGCACCAGCGACCTCAACTCGGGTGTGGTTGGCACGCTGTTCAACGGCATGTCGGATGAGAACCGCAAGGAAGAAGATCGCCGCAAGCTCGAGGCGCAGCAAGTCGAGCGCAACACCGGCACTCACTGAGAACCCCCAACTGGAATCAATATGTTAGAAAACTTGAAACAATGGGCCCCGCGGCTGGACGGTCGCGTGGCGATCGTCACCGGTGCGGCCCAGGGCATCGGCGCGCGCTACGCGCAGGCGCTGGCCGCCGAGGGCGCCCGGGTGGTGTGCGCCGACGTCATCGACGCGGCCCCGACGGCGGCCGCCATCAATGCGGCTGACGGCCAGGCCATCGCGGTCCGGGTCGACGTTACCTCGTCTGCGTCCACCCTCCAGATGGCGGCCGCGGCTGTCGAAGCCTTTGGCCGCATCGACATCCTGGTCAACAACGCCGGCCTCTTCACCAACCTGGCCCTCAAGCCCTTCGAGCAGATCGATAGCGCTGAGTGGGACAAGGTGATGGCGGTCAACGTGCGCGGTCCGTTCGAGTGCAGCAAGGCGGTGCTGCCCGCCATGCGCCAGCAGGGCTACGGCAAGATCATCAACATCGCCTCGGGAACGGTGTTCAAGGGTGCGCCGATGCTGCTGCACTACGTCAGCTCCAAAGGCGCCGTGGTCGCCATGACGCGCAGCATGGCGCGCGAGCTGGGTGACGCCGGCATCCGCGTCAACACGCTTGCGCCGGGTCTGACGGCCAGCGAAAACACCCTGGCGAACCCGGCGTGGCAGGGCGTCGTGAGCGCCAACAACATCGCCAGCCGTGCCATCAAGCGCGAGGTCACGCCGGAAGACCTCTGCGGCACACTGCTCTACCTGGCCAGCACCGACAGCGACTTCGTGACCGGCCAGGTCGTCGTGGTCGATGGCGGTTCCGTGATGCATTGAGTCCATGAACATGAGTCTTGAAGCCCGTAACCTGATCGACGGCCAGTGGCAGGATGCCGCGAGTGGCCGCTTCGAACCCAGCCTGAACCCGGCCGACGGGGCCGTGATCGGCCGTTATGCCGCCAGCGGCGAGGTCGACGCGCAGGCCGCGATTGCCGCGGCCCGCTGTGCCTTCGACCGTCCGGACTGGGCGCAGTCGCCCCGCCTGCGCCAACAGGTCATGCTCAACTGGGCCGACCGCCTGGAGGCCCGCGCCGACGCGCTGGCACGCCTGCTGACGCTGGAGAACGGCAAGGTCCTGGCCCAGTCACACGGCGAGATCGGCGCCGCCATTTCCGAGATCCGCTACTACGCCGGCCTGACCCGCTACATCCCGGGCCATGTGTTCGAGGTCGAGCCCGGGGTGTACTCCACCCTGCTCAAGGAGCCCGCCGGCGTGGCCGGCATCATCGTGCCCTGGAACGCGCCGGTCGTGCTGCTGATCCGCTCTCTCACGCCGGCGCTGGCCGTCGGCTGCACTACGGTGATCAAGCCCGCGCCCCAGACGGCGCTGATCACCGCGGCGGTGATCGCCGAACTGCACGCGGTCGCCAAGCTGCCCAAGGGCGTCATCAACCTGGTCAGCGAGCTTGGTCACGACGTGGCCCAGGCGCTCACCACTTCCGCCGGGGTCGACGTCATCAGCTTCACGGGTTCCAATGCCACCGGCCAGCGCATCATGGCGGCGGCGGCGCCCACCATGAAGAAGCTCTCGCTCGAACTCGGCGGAAAATCCTGCTGCCTGGTGTTCGACGACGTCGACGTCGCCCGCATCGCGCCTCAGCTGGCCGCGGCCGCGACGATCATTTCCGGCCAGCAATGCACCGCCGCCCGGCGCGTGCTGGTGCATGCCTCGCGCTACGAGGAGATGAAGGTCGCGCTGTCGGGTGCGCTGCAGGCCCTGGTGGTGGCGCCTGGCGGCGCTGCCGGTGCCCATGTCGGCCCGCTGATCGACGCGCCGTCGCACCGGCGCGTGGGCGAGCTGATCCAGCAGGCCATGGACATGGCCGACGAGGTTATCCTGCGCGGCGGGCGCCCATCTGGTCTGCCGGCGGCAGGCCACTTCATGAGTCCGACCCTGGTGGCGCACCGCGATACCAGCGCCTTCTTCGTGCAGGACGAGATCTTCGGCCCCTTCGTGGTGCTGGAGAAGTTCGAGGATGAACGCGAGGCCGTGGCACGTGCCAACCACAGCGAGTACGGCCTGTCGGCCAGTGTCTGGACGCAGGATGGCGCGCGCCAGATGCGTGTGGCGCGGGCCTTGCGCAATGGCACGGTCTGGATCAACGACCACAACAAGCTTTTTGCCGAGGCCGAGACTGGTGGTTACCGCCGCAGCGGCCTGGGTCGCCTGCACGGTTATGACGCCCTGATCGACTTCGTGGAGATTAAGCACATTTACCACAACGCTGGCGTCGTCATGCCCTGAGCCACGGGGGAGAACTCGGGCCGGTCGATTGGTCAGCTTGCAGGTGGCTGGTTGAAAAGCCGGGTCTGTATCCGGGTTATCCGGGGTGTGGGTCGGGTTCGCGCACGCTATGCTGTGCGGGTTTTCCGTCACCACATCATCCATCGTGTCGTCAGCAGTCAAAATCTTCCAGGGGCGGTTCGGGCGCGTTGCTTTGCTCGACATGAATGCGCCTCTGGTCGGGCACGCCCATCACCACTGTCACATCCTGATCAAGGCCGGTGGTGTTGACGGCGCCTTTCGAGTGCGCGGAGAACTCGCACCGCTGACCGATGACCTGGCGGTGCTGGTCAACGCCTGGGAACACCATGCCTATGAGCACCCGGCACCACCGGCACAAAACACCCTGATCCTGGCGCTCTACATTGAGCCAGGTTGGCTGGCCGAGATCCAGCGCTCGCTGGCGCTGTCCAGTCATCCGCGTTTCTTTCCCAAGTCCACTGTGAAGCTCAACGCGGTGACGCGTAAGAATGTCGAGGAATTTGTGCTGGAGTTGTGGTGGGCTGACGAGGTGTCGCCCGGCCGGTTGGAGCATCTGCTGTTCGAGCTGATCATCGAGGTGATAGAAAGCTGCTCGGGCTGGCGTGACCTGTCCAGCCTGCTCAAGAGCCGCCCACCGGCGGCCATGGACCCGCGCATCCGCCAGACGATTGCGGTGATGAAACAGGATGTCGCCGGCGACTTCGATGTTGATGACCTGGCCGACAAGGCCGGCCTGTCGCGGGCCCATTTCTTCACGCTGTTCCAGCGCGATACCCAGGTCACCCCTCTGGTCTACGCCAACGTGCTGCGCTTCGAGGCTGCGGTCCAGCGATTGACCCAGGGGCGCGATTCTGTTGGCGATATCGCGCACGATCTGGGTTTTTCGGCGCCCAGCCATTTCTCGCGCTTCTTCCGCGCCCACCTGGGTATCACGCCCACCGACTATCGGCGTGTGGTCAACCTGTTCGATCCGCCCGCTGAAGGCGCCGACCTGTTGTAAACGAAGTCATCAGACTTTTTGGTCAGTTTTCTGACCTATTGGTTCAAGCCTGGATTTTTACGTTAACGCCTTGTCTCCTGTTTGCCGACACTAGGTCAGACAGAACAGCGCGCCCAGCAAGGGCCGCATACAGGAGACAGATTTGCGACCAGCTTCCCCCGTGGCCCCGGGCTCCACCGCCTTTGTGGGGCAGCGTCTCGAGCGTTTGGAGGATGCTGCCCTGCTGACCGGGCGTGGCGTCTACGCCGACGACGTGGGCGTCAAGCCAGGTACCTTGCAGGCCGCCGTGCTGCGCTCGCCGCATGCCCATGCCACAGTACGTTCCATCGATATCGGTGCGGCTCTGCAACTGAGGGGTGTGCGCGCCATCCTTACCGGTGACGATGTGCAACGCTGGGCCCAGCCCTTCGTGGTGGGCGTCAAGCAGCCGATGCAACATTGGGCGCTCGCTGTCGATCGTGTCCGCTATGTCGGCGAGCCGGTGGCCGTGGTGGTGGCCGAGGACCGATACATTGCCGAAGACGCACTGGACCTGATTCGTGTCGATTACGAGGTGCGTCCGGCGGTGGTCGAGATCGATGTCGCCTTGAGCGGGGAGTCGCCGTTGCTGCATGACGCCGTCGGCAGCAACGTGGTGTCCGATCGCCACTTCAGCTATGGCGAACCCGACGCCATTTTCCCGGGCAGTCTGCGTGTCACCACGACGGTGCATTACCCGCGCAACAGCTGCTCGCCGATGGAGTGCGCGGTGGTCATCGCCGAGTACCTGGGCGAGGACGAAGGCTACGAGGCCCTGTCCAATTTCATGGGGCCCTTCTCGCTGCACGCGGTGATGGCCCTGGCGCTCAAGGTACCGGGCAACAAGCTGCGCCACAAGGTGCCGCGCGATTCGGGTGGCAGCTTCGGTGTCAAGCAGGCGGTGTTCCCTTATGTCGTGCTGATGTGTCTGGCCGCGCGCAAGGCCGGCGCGCCGGTGAAGTGGGTCGAAGACCGGCTGGAGCACCTGAGTGCCGCCACCTCCGCTACCGCCCGTCTGGCGACGGTCGCCGCCGACGTGCGCGACGACGGCCGCATCCTGGCGCTGCACTGGGACCAGGTCGACGAGGTGGGGGCCTACCTGCGCGCGCCCGAGCCGGCCACGTTCTATCGCATGCACGGCTGCCTGACCGGTGCCTACGACATCCCCAACCTGAAGGTACGCAACCGGGTGGTCGTGACCAACAAGACGCCGACCGGTCTGGTGCGCGGTTTTGGCGGTCCACAGGTCTACTACGCGTTGGAGCGGCTGCTCGATCGCATCGCTATCGAGCTCAAGATGGATCCGGTCGAGCTGCGCCGCCGTAACTTCGTCAAGGCCAGTCAGTTCCCCTACAAGGCTGCTGCCGGCGCGGTGCTCGACTCGGGTGATTACGACCGGATGGTGGACATGACCCTGGCGGCGGCACGCGAACAGGGGCTGTACGAACGCCAGCGCACCGCGCGCGCTGCCGGACGGCTGTACGGCATCGGCGTGGCCGCCGTGGTGGAGCCCTCGGTCTCCAATATGGGTTACATCAGCACCGTGCTCACGCCCGCGCAGCGCGCCAAGGCCGGGCCGAAGAACGGGGCGATTGCCAGCGCCACGGTGGCCGTGGACCTGCTGGGTGGCGTCAACGTCAACATTGCCTCGGCGCCCGCCGGCCAGGGCCACATGACGGTCTGCGCCCAGGTGGTGGCCGACGCGCTCGGCCTGCAGCCGGCCCAGGTGATGGTCAACGTCGAGTTCGACACCGCCAAGGATGCCTGGTCTGTCGCCGCCGGCAACTACTCCAGCCGCTTCGCCGGTGCGGTGGCGGGTGTGGTGCACCTGGCGGCGCACAAGCTGCGCGACAAGCTGGCGCTGATCGCGGCCGACCAGTTCGGCTGCCTGCCGGCCGAGGTGGCCTTCGCCGGCGGCGAAATCTACAACACTGCCAACCCGGCGCTGCGCCAGCCCTTCATCCGGCTGGCGGCCAATCCGCATTGGGCGCCGGCGTTGCTGCCCGAGGGGGTGAGCCCGGGCTTGCGCGAGACCGCCTTCTGGACGCCCGCGGTGCTGGCTGCACCCGATGAGGCCGACCGTGTCAACACCTCCGCCACCTACGGCTTTGTCTTCGATATCTGTGGCGTGGAGGTGGATGTCAACACCGGTGCGGTACGCGTGGACCGCTATGTCACTGGGCACGACGCCGGGCGCCTGCTCAACCCGGCGCTGGCCGACGGGCAGATCCAGGGTGCCTTCGCGCAGGGCCTGGGGGCGGCGCTGCTGGAAGAGTTTCGCTACGGCGGCGACGGCAGCTTCCAGTCCGGCACGCTGGCCGACTACCTGATGCCCACGGCCTGCGAGACGCCCGACCCTGTCATCGTCCACCTCGAAACCCTGTCGCCTTTCACCCCGCTGGGGGCCAAGGGCCTGGGCGAGGGCAACAATATGAGCACGCCGGTGTGCATTGCCAACGCCTTTGCCGATGCGTTGAGCCCACGCATGGACCTGGCGGATGTGCGCCTGCCCCTGACACCGGGCCGTGTGCTGGAGCTGCTTGAGGTACAGGATCCTTCGCCCCGGGAAATGCCGCGCCCAAAACTGGCCATGCCTGCCGGCGAAGGCCTGGCGCTGCAGGCGCAGGGCGAGGTGGACATACCGGCGCCGCCGGAGCAGGTGTTTGCCGTGCTGCTGGACCCGGTGGCGCTGGCCCGGGTGATCCCGGGCTGCCACGCCCTGCAGTCCACCGGCCCCAACCGCTACCGCGCCGATGTGACCGTGGGTGTGGGCCTGGTCAAGGCGCGCTACGAGGCCGAGATCATCCTCTCCGATATCGACGCCCCGCGCAGCCTGCGCCTGGCCGGCAGCGGCCGCTCCTCGCTGGGCACAGGCGCCGGCACCGGCCTGGTGACGCTGCAGGCCACGGCCACCGGTACGCTGCTGAAGTACGACTACAGCGCCCAGGTGGGTGGCAAGGTGGCCATGGTGGGCAGCCGCATGCTCGAAGGCGCCGCCCGCATCATCGTGGCCCAGCTGTTCGAGTCGCTGGGTCGTCAGGCCGGCGGAGAAGCTGTAGCGCCCAGCTGGTGGCGTCGGGTCCTGCGTCTTCTGGGGGTGCGCGCATGAAGCCCGCCGCATTTGACTACGTACGCGCCGATAGCGCCGAGGCGGCCTGTGAACTGCTGGCCCGTCACGGCGAGCAGGCCCGCATCCTGGCCGGAGGCCAGTCGCTGATGGCCGTGCTCAACATGCGTCTGGCGCAGCCTGAGATGCTGATCGATATCTCGCGCAGCGTCTCGCTGGCACGCATCGAGATACGGGACGGCTACCTGCAGGTGGGCGCTTCCGCCACCCAGGCCGAGCTGGAGTGGCGTGAGGGCCTGGCCCGCGAGTTACCGCTGCTGCAGCTGGCCTTCCCCCATATCTCGCATTTCCAGATCCGCAACCGCGGCACGGTGTGCGGCTCGATCGCCCATGCCGATCCGTCGGCCGAGCTGCCGCTGTGCCTGCTGGCCCTCAAGGGCAGCGTTGTGCTCAGGCGCGGCACGCGCCAGCGCCTGTTGCCGGCCGACCAGTTCTTCACCGGCATGCTCAGCACAGCGCGAGCGCCCGACGAATTGCTGGAGGCGGTGCGCTTTCCCCTGGCCCGGCCCGGCCAGGGTTTCGGTTTCCGGGAGTTCTCGCGCCGGCACGGTGACTTCGCGGTCTGCGCGGTGGCCGCCATCGCCGACGCGCAGGGGCTGCGCGTGGCCGTGGGCGGCGTGGCGGACCGGCCGATGGTGCGGGAATGGCCGCTGCTGGAAGGCAGCGCGCTGGACGACGCGCTCAACGAGTTCGCCTGGGCGCTGGATGCTCGCGACGACCCGCAGATCAGCGCGGCCTCGCGCCGCCACCTGGTGCGCCGACTGGGCCGTCAGGCCGTTGCCGAGGCCCTGCAAGCAAGGAATTCCAAATGAACCATGACATTCTTGGGCGCCAGCAGCTGTACCCGGTGACGATCGAAGTCAACGGTCGCAGCCGGCGCGGTCACAGCACGACGCGCATGCTGTTGAGCGACTACCTGCGCCACGAGTTGGGTCTGACCGGCACCCACGTGGGCTGCGAGCACGGCGTGTGCGGAGCCTGCACGGTGCAACTGGACGGTGTGGCCTGTCGCTCCTGCCTGACGCTGGCCGTGCAGGCCGACGGCCGGCGGGTCGACACCGTCGAAAGCCTGGCCGGTGAAGGCGGGGTGCTGTCGGAGTTACAGGCCGCCTTCAAGCGCCACCACGCGCTGCAGTGCGGCTTTTGCACCGCCGGCATCCTGATGTCCAGCACCGACTGGCTACAGCGCCTGCGCCAGCAGGGTCGCAAACCCAGCGAGCAGGACGTGCGCGACATGCTCTCGGGCCACCTGTGCCGCTGCACGGGTTATGCGCCCATCGTCAAGGCCTTGATGGAGGTGGCAGATGCTTGATTTGGGACGGACTTTCCTACAGAGCGTGGAGCGGTCGCCGGCGGCCATCGCACTTGTCGACGGCTCGCAGCGTCTGAGCTATGCGCAGTGGGCGCTGAAAATCGGCGCGGTGCAGCGCGGCCTGCGCGAGCTGGGCCTCAAGTCCGGCGACCACCTGCTGTCGGTGCTGCAAAACCGCGTTGAGGCGGCCACCTTGCACTGGGCCTGCCAGTTCGCCGGCATCGTGGTGACGCCGCTGAACTGGCGCGCCAAGCCAGAGGAGATTCTCCACTGCCTACGGGATGCGGCGGCCTCAGTGCTGGTCTATGAGCAAGCGTCGGCCGGTGCCGTGTACGAGGCTGTGACGGTCCACCGGGCCACGCTGGTCTACGTAGGCGAGGGGGACACCAGCGGTCTGCGTTACGCCGACTGTTTCAAGGGCGAATACCCCCCCGTGCCACAGGCTCAGGCCTTGGACCTGTCGCTGATGCTCTACACCTCGGGAACCACCGGCGCGCCCAAGGGAGTGCCGCGCCGCCAGCACGCCGAACGCGTGGCCGCGCTGGCGCACGTGGCGCAGAACCAGTACGGGTATGGCGAATGCACGCTGGGCGTGATGCCGCTGTACCACACCATGGGCGTGCGCTCGTTGCTGGCGCTGGCTTTGGTCGATGGTTGTTTCGTCTGCATGCCCAAGTTCGACGCCGCGCAGGCGCTGGCCCGTATCCAGTCCGAAAAAGTCAGCCACCTCTATCTGGTGCCGACCCTGTACCACGACCTGCTGGCGCATCCCGACTTTTCCCGCACTGACATCTCTTCGGTGCGTCGCCTTGGCTTCGCCGGTGCGCCGATGCACGACGCGCTGCTGTTGCGTCTGCAGGCGGCCTTCAAGCCCGACTTGTTCGTCAACCACTATGGCAGTTCCGAGATCTATACCTTCGCCATCAACCAGGATGCAGTCGGCAAGCCAGGCTCGGCCGGGCGTGCCGGCCTGAACACCCGCCTGCGCGTGGTGACGTTGGATGGCAAGTCGGTCGAGGAGCTGGCCGCGCCTATGGAGGAGGGGCAGATCATTGCCGACTTGCTCAGCGACGAGGCCTTCGAGGGTTACCACAACCGGCCCGACGCTAACGCGAAGAGCCTGCGCGACGGCTGGTACTTCACCGGTGATACCGGCTACGTGGACGCCGACGGCGACTTGTTCGTGACCGGCCGGGTCGACGACATGATCATCAGCGGCGGCGAGAACATCTCGCCAGTCGACATCGAGTCGGTGCTCTCGCTGCACCCGGCCGTGGACGAGGTGGCTGTGGCTGGTTTGAAGGACGAGCGCTGGGGGCAGCGCGTGGTCGCCTTCGTCAAGCGCAAGCAGAACGTCTCTTCCGAGGGGCTGGACCAGCACTGTCGCACTTCCGATCTGGTCAACTTCAAGCGCCCGCGGGAGTATGTCTTCGTCGATGAAATTCCCAAGTCGCCCGTGGGCAAGGTACTGCGTCGCAAGCTGGTGGCCGGCGACTACACGCCCGAAGCCGAGCCGGGCAGCGGCCTGCCGCCGGTGCCGCCCGCTTGAACTCATTTCTCCCGCTCAAACCAAAGGACAACCATGCAACTCAGCGATCTTCAGCACCCGGCCGTGACCCTGAGCCGCGATCTCGACGGCTACCGCGTCGAGATCGACGCCTCGCATCAGCGCGCCGACATCATCCTGACTCGCCCGCCGTTCAACGTCATCAGCATGACGCAGCGCGAGCAGCTACGCATCACTTTTGAAGCGCTGGATGCTAACGATGCCGTGCGTGTCATCGTGCTACGCGCCGAAGGTGAGCATTTCTCCAGCGGCGGCAATATCATGGGCTTTCTGGAAGCCAGTCCGGAGCATGTCTCCAAGCTGGCCTGGAACGTCGCCGCACCGGCTCGCTGCAGCAAGCCGGTGATCGCGGCCAACCGCGGCTACTGCTTCGGCGTGGGCTTCGAGATCTCGCTGGCCTGCGACTTCCGCCTGGTCACGCCGACCACGTTGTACGCGCTGCCCGAGCAGAAGCTCGGGCAGATCCCAGGCTCGGGCGGCTCGGCCCGCCTGCAGAAGATGGTGGGCATCACCCGCACCAAGGACATCGTGATGCGTTCGCGCCGCATCCCCGGCCAGCAGGCCTATGACTGGGGCGTGGCCACGGCCATTGTGCCCGACGTCGAACTGGAAACAGCCACCAACCAGTTGGTCGACGAATTGCGTTCGTTCTCGCCGCTGGCCCAGCGCACGGCCAAAAAGCTGCTCAACGACACCGAGGATTCGCCTTTGACCGTGGCGATCGAGCTGGAAGGCCACTGCTATTCACGCCTGCGAAGCTCGGAGGACTTCCGCGAAGGCGTGGAGGCTTTCCACGACAAGCGCACGCCGAAGTTCGTCGGCCGCTGATTCCGTAACGTTCCCGTCAACCCAGAACCCCAACGATCCGAAGGAGACATGACATGAAAACCAAGATGATTCCCACCCTGATGGCCGCCGCTGCCTTCACCGCCGGTGCTTATGCCCAGACCGGCCCGATCCGCATCGGCGTGGTCACACCGCTGTCGGGCACCTATGCCGGCATCGGCCAGCAGGTGAAATGGGGCCTGGACCTGGCCGCCAAGGAAATCAACGCCAGTGGCGGCGTGTCCGGCCGCCAGATCGAACTGATCTACGAAGACGAGGAGGCCAACCCGGCCGTGGCCGTGCAAAAGGCGGAGAAGCTGTTCCAGGTCAGCAAGGTCGACTTTCTGACCGGTACCGTGAACTCCGGCTCCACCCTGGCCGTGGGCCAGGTGGCCGAGCGCAACAACCGCCTGATTGCCACCACGGTGTCCTTTGCCGACTCGATCACCGCCGACAAGTGCTCGCCCAACGTGTTCCGTGTCAACGCCCGCGCCGGCATGCAGTCCGCCGCGCTGGCCGACTGGATGGCCTCCACCAGGCCGAACGCCAATGTGTTCTACCTCGGCCCGGACTACGAGATGGGCCGAAGCACGGTGGCGGCGTTCAAGTCGGCCGCCGAGGGTAAGGGCGCCAAGACGGTAGGCGAGGTGTTCGCGCCGCTGGACAACAAGGACTACTCGCCTTTCTTTGGCCAGATGCGCTCGGCCCGACCGAGCGTGATCTATACCTCGGTGGCCGGCAACGACACCGTGCGCCTGTTCACCCAGATGGCCGAGTTCGGCCTGAGCCGCAACGTGCAGGTGGTGGGCGCTTCGGGTACGGTGACTTCGCAGAACCTGCAGGCCATCGGCAAGGCGGCCGACGGCTTCGTGACCGGCGTGGGCTACTCGCCCAACATCGACAACGCCGACAACAAGAAGTTCGTCGCCAGCTTCGAGGCGGCGAATAAGGCCCAGCCCGACCTGTACGGCGCCGACAGCTATGGCGTGCTGTTCTTCTACAAAGCTGCGGTGGAAAAGGTCAAGAGCACCGACACCGACAAGGTGCGCGAAGCCATGCGCGGCATCCAGTGGTCCACGCCGCAGGGTATCAAGACCATGCGTGCCGGTGACCACCAGGCCATGCAGGACATGTACGCCGTGCGCGTGAACGGCGGCAAGTTCGAGATCGTCGGCAAGGTGGCGGCCGCTGCGGCCATCGGCCCTGACAGCTGCACCAAGTTCTGAGGCCGACCATGACCGAAGCCCTGGAATGGCTGCAATTCGTCCTGGCGCCGCAGATGATCAACGGCCTGTCCATCGGCGTTGCCGTGGTACTGATGGCCCTGGGCCTGACCATCATCTTCGGACTACTGGACGTCATCAATATGGCGCATGGCGAGTTCTACGCCATCGGCGCCTATCTGGCGGTGGCCCTGCTGGGGCTCGGTCTGTCCTTCTGGTGGGCGCTGGCGCTCACCCCCGTGCTGATGGCGGTCCTCGGATATGCCACGGAGAGAGGACTGATCCAGCGGGTGTTCCACAGCAAGGACCGGCATACGCTCACGCTGCTGCTGACCTTTGGCCTGGCCATCGTGCTGGAGGACGTGCTCAAGATCATCTTTGGCGCCAATCCGCTGCGCGTCGAGACCCCGATCACCGGGGGGTCCGAGCTCTTCGGGCTGTTCTTCCCGAACTACCGTCTGTTCGTGATGACGGCGGGGGGGCTGCTGATCGCCGCCGTCTGGATGCTGGTGTTTCGCACCTCGCTGGGCGCCATTGTGCGCGCGGCGGCCTTTGACCGCCACATGAGTGCCTCCCTGGGCGTGCCGGTCTCGCGTGTCTACGCCGCTACCTTCGCCTTCGGCGTGGCGCTGGCCGGCCTGGCCGGCGTGCTGCTGGCGCCCATCTACTCGGTCTTTCCGACCATGGGCCGCGACTTCGTGCTGATCGCCTTCAGCGTGGTCATCATCGGCGGCATGGGCTCGATCAAGGGCGCAGTGCTGTCCGGGCTGCTGCTCACGCAGGTGCAGTCCATCTCCAGCCTCTTCATCTCGCCGGTCTGGAACGATCCGCTGCTCTTCGGCATCATGGTGATGGTGTTGATGTGGCGACCCCAGGGCCTTTTCGGAAAGCTTGGTCATGCCTGACAACCAACTCAATCGCGCGCGTGCACCCGATGCGCTACGCCTGCTCTCCCTCCTGTTCTTCTCGGGGGGCTGGTCTTTGCGCTGGTGGCGACGCTTGTGGGCGACGTCTTCTTCCTGCGCCTGGCCACCGAGGCCCTGATCTTTGGCGGGCTGGCGCTCTCGGTGGACCTGTTGCTGGGCCGGGTCGGCTTGCTGCCGCTGGGCCAGGCGCTGTTTTTCGGCCTTGGGGCCTATGTTTCGGCGCTGGTGCTCAAGGAGTGGCACGCCTCCTTCTGGCTCAGTCTGGCCGTCTCTTTGCTGGCGAGTGCGCTGGCCGGTCTGGTCGGCGGCATCATCGCCATCCGCTCCAAGGGCGTGTACTTCGCCCTCATCAGTTTCGGACTGGCCCAGGTGATTTCCAAGGTGGTGTTCAACACCCGCGAACTCGGGGCTTCCGACGGCATCATCGGCGTGCCTGGTGCGGTCGTGGTCCCGGGCCTGGATTCGACCGCACCGACCGGTTTCTTTCTTGTCACGCTGGCTGTGATCTTCTTGATCTACCTGGGCTTGCGCTACCTGATGGACACACCCTTCGGGCGCCAGCTCTCGGCCATCCGAACCAACGAGGATCGGGTGCCCTTCCTGGGCTTCGATCCCTGGCGCTACAAGCTGCTGGCTTTTGTCGGCGCGGCCTGCATTGCCGGTGTGAGCGGCGCGCTGTACCCGATGCTGCGCGGCTTCGTGTCGCCCGAGCTGATGTTCTTCCAGGTTTCGGGCAATGCGGTGATCAACGTCATCGTCGGCGGCGCCGGCACCCTGATCGGCCCGCTCTACGGCTCGGCGCTGCTCACGGGCTTGAGGTCGGTGGTGGGCTCGTTCACCGCGCACCACCAGATTATCATCGGCCTGCTGTTCGTGGTGGTGGTGATCATGTTCCCGCGCGGCCTGATCGGCTACCTGACGCCGTTGCTGCAGCGCCGCATCGAGGCGCGCCGTTCGCGTCACCATCAAGGAGAGCAGTGATGGAGTCCATCCTTTCCGTACAGGGCCTGGGCGTGCGCTTCGGCTCGCTGCAGGCCGTCGATGACGTGACGTTCGAGGCCCAGCGCGGCAAGATCACGGCCATCATCGGCCCCAACGGGGCCGGCAAGAGCAGCCTGTTCAACCTCATCAGCGGCGCGATCAAGCCTTCGTTCGGGCAGGTCCTGTTCGAGGGCCATAACGTCACGGGCGCCTCGCCCGACAAGATGCTGCGCTCGGGCCTGTCGCGTTCCTTCCAGATCACCAACCTGTTCTTCGAGCTCCCGGTGCAGGAGAACCTGCGCCTGGCGGCCCAGTTTCTCGAGCAAGGTCGCGGCCTGTTCCGGCCCCTGTCGGCCAGCACCCGGGCCCACGAGCGGGTCGAACAGCTGGTCGAGCAGTTTGGCCTGCAGTCCAAGCGCCACGAGCTGGCCGGCTACCTCTCGCACGGCGAGCAGCGCCGCCTGGAGATCGCGGTCTCGCTGGCAGCGCGCCCGCGCATGCTCTTGCTGGACGAACCGACCCAGGGCATGAGTCACGCCGACACCCGTGAGACGGAGGCGCTGATCCGTGGCCTCGCCGCCGAACACGGCTTGAGCATCTTGCTGGTCGAGCACGACGTGGACCTGGTCATGAACCTGTCGGACCACGTGGTCGTTATGCACCAAGGACAGAAGCTCGCAGAGGGCGCACCAGCGCAGGTGCGCGGCAATGCCAGTGTGCAGGCCGCCTACTTCGGCGAACATCACTAGGAGACAAGATGCTGGAACTACGGGATGTACACACCCATTACGGCCTGAGTCATGTACTGCAGGGTATCAACTTGCGGGTAGGCGAGGGTGAGGTGATTGGTCTGTTTGGCCGCAACGGCGTGGGTAAGACCACCGTCATGAAGACAATTGCCGGCTGGGTCCAGCCTACGCAGGGGGAGATCATCTTCGGTGCGCGTGCGCTCAACGGCATCATGTCCGATCAGATCAGTCGCTTGGGTATCGGCCTGGTGCCGGAAGACCGGCGTATCTTCCCAGGCCTGACGGTGGAAGAGAATCTGAGGCTGGGTTTCATGCAGGCCCCGGGTCGCAGCCGTGCGGAGCAGCAGCGCAAGCTGGATGAGATCTATGGCCGTTTTCCGAGGCTGGCCGAGCGGCGGCGTCAGATGGGTACGACTCTGTCCGGCGGCGAGCAGCAGATGCTCGCCTTTGCCCGAGTGCTGACAGGCGCACCCAAGCTGCTGCTGATCGATGAGCCGACCGAGGGGTTGGCGCCCATGATCGTGGAGGAGTTGTTCGGGCTTATGCGCGGGCTAGTCAAGGAAGGTATTTCCATTGTGCTCGTGGAGCAGAATGTGCACGCCGCTCTGGAACTGACCAACCGTTTCTATCTGGTCGAGCGTGGGCGAGTCACGCTGGAAGGTGATTCAGCCGACGTGAGCTCACGTGCCAAGTTGATCGAGGGCCTCAGCGTCTAGGTCGTGCAGTGAATCTCAGCGAGCATCACTTGGTGGTTGTCCTGGTAGTTACCGCAGCGGTCATGCAGATCACTCCAGGCATCCGAAAGGCAGCAAGCGAAGCCCTTCGGCCCAAACGGGTGGCACGCCACCGCATGGCCGCATGATTCGCCTGATGAAAATGGCCTCTCCTAGCTTATCCGATGGCGAGCCTCTGCTCGTCTGCGGAGCCCCCACATGTGCGCCGGTCGAGCAGGTTTGCTTCAAATTTGGGCCACCGCGGTGCTTGTATGTTTCGATGATTCATTGCTCGGTCTGTATCCTCGCCAGAAGAGGTGCCCGGATTGACTGACGTGCCAACACTCCCCTCTCGCCATGTAGACATCCGTTGCGGGGGGAGGTCGATTTCTATTGAATACGCCTGGGTTGCGCCTGAACTAGGCGAAGCCCCGCTCATGGTCTTTCTTCACGAAGGTCTGGGCTCGCTCGCCATGTGGCGTGACTTTCCGCAGCGCCTGTGTCAGGCCTCCAACTGTCGTGGTCTGGTCTATTCGCGTCCGGGCTATGGGTTCTCCACGCCGCGTGCAGGCGATGAAAACTGGACTGTGGACTTCATGCACCGGCACGCCGAGGAGGTGCTACCGGCCTTGTTACAGGCCTTGCACGTCGATGGGGAGCGACAAGCCCTCTGGCTGCTGGGGCATAGCGATGGCGGTTCGATTGCGTTGTTGTATGCCGCCAAAGTACGTCAACTGGCCGGTGTCGTTGTATTGGCACCGCATATTTCCGTCGAGAAATGCGCCCTCGACAGCATTCGCAAGGCGCGCATTGCCTACGAAAGCGGTACCCTGCGCACACGCCTGGCGCCGTTTCACCATGACCCCGATTCGGCGTTCTGGGGTTGGAACCGGGTCTGGCTGTCACCGGAGTTCACAAACTGGTCCATCGTGGATGATCTGCCCGCCATCATCTGTCCTGTGCTGGCAATACAGGGCGAGCAGGATGAGTACGCGACGATGGAGCAGATTCGCGGCATTGCCCGCCATGTCCCTGGGTCTGTCATCCTCGAGATACCCGATTGCGGGCACGTTCCCCACCGTGATCACCGGGAGACCTTGTTGCAGAAAATTCCCCGTTTTATGCAGGGACTCCCGATCTAGTCTGTGAGCTGCGGTTTGGGGGGTACGCCGGGTGGGGCCGGTGTGCCAATCAAGACCGAGCAGAACCCACAGCTAGTTAGTCTTCGAAGAGGGCTTCAAAATTACCTTCTGGTTCAAAACGGCGGTTGCGATGGTAAAGGCGCGTCGGTCCGGGCAAGACCCGCTCGCGCAGCGTGTGGTGGGGGTCCCCGGGATAGCACAACACGCGCGTGCCGTGCTCGTCGTCGTAGGGTTCAGTCAACACCAGCGCAGGAGACCTGCCGCTGGCCTCGTCCAGTACGCTGCGAACCGTATCGTGCCGACTCAGATGCGCAAGGCTCATGATCTGCGGTGGGGCAAGTGCGATGTGACCGTCCCAGTACTGGGTTAGCGCAGCGCGCGGCCCCAGCCAAACGCTCTCGGTGGTCTCGTGGTCATCGTGCCGTGCGGTCTGTCCGGACGGCACCGCCGCGACGAAGAAGCGTGTGTCGAAGCGCTTGCTGCTGACCGAAGCCATCCTGGCCGTGATCCAGCGCGACCAGGGCAGCAGGCTGCGGGTATCGAGCTTCAGACCCAGCTGCAGCAACAACTCGGCAAAACCATGGCCCTCGCGCAGCAGGGTGGTGGCCTGCGCCACCTGATCCGCGCTGGCGCCATGCGCGTACAGCACACCCGATTCCTCGAAAGCCTCGCGCAGTGCCGCCACGTAGCAACTGGCGGCCAGTTCGGCCGCCGTTTCGGGTTCGCCCAGCGCACCGTGCAGCGCGGCCAGGGGCTGGTCCAGCTGGGGAATGAGCGCGGCGTCTTCGGCGTCGATCTTGCCACCGGGAAACACATAGGCCCCGCCCAGCACGTCGGAGGCGCCATGCCGCTTGAGCAGGAAGACCTCCAGCCCGCCCGGCGCGTCGCGCAGCATGACCACGGTAGCCGCGTCGCGTGGCGGGGTTTCGATGAGGGTGCGGTTCAGTTCCATGGTGTCGTGTGCAGGACTCGGCGGGTTTTATTCGTCCATTAAGATTTGAGCATACGCTGACAAACACAGAGGAGACAGCATGATCGACTTCAAGGGCCGGGTGGCCATCGTGACCGGGGCCGGCGGCGGCCTGGGCCGCCAGCACGCGCTGGCACTGGCCAAACGTGGCGCCAAGGTGGTGGTGAACGACCTGGGCGGCGCACGCGACGGCTCGGGCGGCTCGGCCAGCGCGGCGCAGCAGGTGGTGGACGAGATCCGTGCCGCGGGAGGGGAGGCCATGGCGAACGCCGCGTCCGTCACCGACTTTGATGCCGTCCAGGCCATGGTGCAGCAGACGATGGACACCTGGGGCCGCGTGGACATCCTGGTCAACAACGCCGGCATCCTGCGCGACAAGACCTTTGCCAAGATGGAACTGGCCGATTTCCGCCTGGTGCTGGACGTGCACCTCATGGGTGCCGTGCATTGCTGCAAGGCCGTGTGGCCGCACATGACGGCGCAGAAATACGGCCGCATCGTGATGACCACCTCGTCCAGCGGCCTCTACGGCAATTTCGGCCAGTCCAACTACGGCGCGGCCAAGCTGGCCCTGGTGGGCCTGATGCAGACCCTGTCCCTGGAAGGCGCCAAGAATGACATCCGCGTCAACTGCCTGGCCCCCACTGCCGCCACGCGCATGACCGAAGACCTGATGCCGGCCGAAGTGCTGCGCGCCCTGCAGCCCGAGGCCGTGGTGCCGGCCATGCTGGTGCTGGCCGGTGCCGACGCGCCCACCCGCACCACGCTGTGCGCCGGTGCGGGCAGTGTCGAGGCCGCCCACATCACCATGACGCAGGGTGTATGGATAGGCATCGACGAGAGCGCCGACGTGCGCCTGCAGCAGCACCTGGCCGAAGTGCTGGACCGCACCAACGAGATGGTGCCCGGCAGCGGCAGCGCACAGGGAACGCACGAGGTGGGGCGGGCGATGGCGATGCTGGGCCAGGGTTGAGCGCTTTTTCAGCGCAGCCAGTGCTTGTCCTGCAGGGAAACCAGCAGCACGAAGACAGCCATATGGATCAGGACGGTGAGCCAGAACAAGGCGAGGAATCGGGTCTTGCTGGATTTGTGGCGCAGGTGTTGCTGGGCCAGCAGCGCACCGGGCCAGCCGCCCAGCAGGGCGAAGATGTGCAGCATGCGTTCCGGTACGCGGCGCCGACCTTGCCGTGCCGCCGCTTTGTCCACGGCGTAGACGGCATAGGTGATGAGGCTCATGAGCCCATAAGCCAGGCCGGCGAGAAGGACCAGTCGCATGGGGGCACGCTCAGGCCGACAGCCGAAGCTCGGCTTCCTGCCGCCAGTACTCTGCCGCCACATAAAAACCCTCCCACACGCAGCCGTTGCAGCCGCGCCCACAGCAGGTCGTGGGCAGGGGCGGCGGAGGGCGCAGGTTCAGGCCGGCGGCTGATGCGCGCTGCTGCAATACGGCAAACATGGCCTGGGTGCTGGCCAGCGGGCCTTGGGTGATGGGTGTGCTCAGGCAGTCGCTCATGCAGGGGAATGCGCGCGTCACTTGACCCCGCGCAGCAGGGTTTATCCCCTCATGGTACCTTCCGTGTCCGATTACAAAGAGAACAGTCCGCTGGATTTCTGCATGAGCAACCCGTCCACCCCTCCTTCCCTGACCGCGGAGCGCCTGCTGGGTATCCGTCGCGGCATCGAGAAGGAAAGCCTGCGCGCGCTGCCTGACGGGATGCTGGCGCTCACGCCGCATCCGGCGGCGCTGGGTTCGGCGCTCACGCATCCGCACATCACCACCGACTACTCCGAGTCCCAGCTGGAGCTCATCACCGGCGTGCACGCAGGGGTGCAGGCCTGCCTGGACGAGCTCACCGAGACCCACCAGTACACCTACCGCACGCTGCGCGAGGCCGGCGAGGAGATGCTCTGGGTTTCCAGCATGCCCTGCGGGCTGCCTACCGACGAGACCATTCCGCTGGGGCGCTACGGTTCGTCCAACATCGGGCGCGCCAAGAGCGTCTACCGCATGGGCCTGGGCCACCGCTACGGCCGGCGCATGCAGACCATCTCGGGCATCCACTACAACTGGTCGTTGCCCGGTGTCAGCAACGCGCAGTACTTCGCGCTGATCCGCAACTTCCGCCGCCACGCCTTCCTGCTGCTCTACCTCTTCGGCGCCTCGCCGGCGGTGTGCTCCACTTTCGTCGAGGGCCGCCAGCACGAGCTGCAGTCGCTGGACGGCAAGGCGCTGTACATGCCGCACGGCACCTCGCTGCGCATGGGGCGTCTGGGTTACCAGAGCGACGCGCAGGCCTCGCTGGCGGTCAGCTACAACAGTCTGGAAGGCTACGCTGCCTCGCTGCACGACGCGCTCACACGGCCCTGGCCGGCCTACGAGGCCCTGGGCGTGCTGAATCCGGGCGGCGATTACATCCAGCTCGCCACCAGCCTGCTGCAGATCGAGAACGAGTTCTACGGCACCATCCGCCCCAAGCGCACCATCTTCCAGGGCGAGCGACCGCTGCATGCGCTGCGCGAGCGCGGCGTGGAGTACGTGGAGGTACGGCTGATGGACCTGGACCCCTTCGAGCCCGTGGGCATCAATGCGCAGACCATGCGTTTCCTGGATGTCTTCCTGCTGCATTGCCTGCAGAGCGACAGCCCCGATGACACGCCGCAGGAAATCGCCGAGCTGGCGCGCAACCAGCACCTCACCGCTGCGCGCGGGCGCGAACCCGGCCTCAAACTGCAGCGGGGTGGCCAGTCCGTCACGCTGGCGGACTGGGGGCGTGAACTGCTCGCGGCCTGCGAGCCCATTGCCCGGGCGCTGGATGCTGCCCACGGCTGCAGCGACTACAGCGCCGCCGTGGTGTCGGCCCGCGCCGCGCTGGATGAGCCTGATCGCCTGCCTTCGGCGCGCGTGCTGGCCGAGATGGCCAGCGGGCACGACAACTCTTTCCTGCGTTTCGTGCGCGCCCGCTCGCAGCAGACGCGCCGGGATCTGCTGGAGCGGCCGTGGACCGCGCAGCAGCAGGTGAAATACGATGCGATGGCACGCAAGTCGCTCGAAGACCAGCGCGCCATCGAGGCGGCCGACACCATGCCCTTCGAGATCTTTCGCCAGCAGTACGTTTCGCCGTCCCGGCTGGGATTAGGGAGGGAAGTCAGCCTTTCCGCCGTGCGCGGCGAGGCTTTTGCGGGATGAGCCGTGAGGCGCAAAACCCAAGGCAAGCCTGGACGGCTTGCCTGGTTTTGTAACGCTGCGGATCGCCCGCAAAACCACGCCCCTTCGGGTTCGAACCAAAACGGGCCCTTTGCCCACCAAACCCCTCGCGTGTGCTGTAGCACACGCTGCGTGGTGTTGGCGGGCAAATCATCCCGTTTTGGATTCGAACGCGCATGACGGAAAGGCTGACTTCCCTCCCTAACCTCGCGTACGGCGGCGCAGGAAGTATTGGCCTAAAAAAGCCAGTCCGAGCACCAGGGCGAACCAGCCCGCCACGCGTCCTCCCGTCAGCAGTTCCTGCACGGCCGGGGAACGTGCGAAGTGCGGCCCCAGCAGGACCGCCACGCCGATCAGCGCGATCACGATGCCCTTGAACAGCAGTTCCTGGTCGGCCTTGCGGCGCTCGGTTTCCTGTCGGGCGGGATTTGTCATGCAGTGATTATCGGTGCCGGGCCCCGGCCTGGCGAGTGCTGTGGTGTTGCCCGTGCATCTGGACAGTGCGGGACCCGCAACGCAAAGGGCACCCGGAGGTGCCCTTTTTCAGTACCAGCGCTGAGAAACTCAGTTCTGGGCAGAACCCTGCTCGAAGGGCAGGGTCATGTCGCGCAGGTCCTTGCGCGTCTCGACCAGGATCAGCGGACCCTCGTCAATCACCACCGGCGCCGGCCGCTCGCGCGGCACGTGCACCGGCTTGGGTTCGGCGGCGATGGCAGCCTGGACGACGGCGATCTTCCCGGCATCGGAGTTGACCCATTGCAGGCCCGCCGTACTGGCGATCTGGTCCAGGTCGGACAGGGGCAGGGTATAGGCTTGCACGCGCGGCAGCGCACGTCCGGTCGCCGCGGGGGCGGCAGCCGGTGCAACGGCCCTGGCGGGGGCTGCTGCCGGCGTGGGCGCTGTGCGGGTGTCGGCCGGTGCTGCGGCCGGCACGCTCTCGGGGCTCACGGGCGCATCGGCTGCGACGGCTTCCTGTGCCGGGCGCTCCTGGCGTTCACCACGCTCGCCACGTTGGCGGTCACGGCCGTAACGGTCACGCGAGCGGCGCTCGCGCTGGCCGTTGCTGCCGGTTTCGCCTTCGGGGCGCACGTCGTACATGGGTTGGGTGTCGGCTTCGCCCTGGGCTTCAGGCGCCAGTTGCTGTTCCGCAGCGGCTGGCAGCGGCTGGCGCAGGTCCTCGACGGGACGGCGCTCGCCTTCGGGACGCGGGCCACGCTCAGTGCGCTCACCGCGTTCCTGGCGTTCACCGCGCTCGCCATTGCGGCCACGCTGTTCGTTGTTGCGCGGGGCGCGTTCCTGGCGCGGCTGTTGCTCACCACCGGCCTCGGCCGTCTGGGGGGCGCGCTGCTCGGTGTCGCCGCGCTGACCTTGACGGTCGCCACGATCGCCACGGTTGCCTCGTTCCTGGCGCTCGCCGCGCGGCTGATCACCGCGCTCGCCACGACCACGCTGCTCACCGTTGCGCGGGGCGCGTTCCTGGCGCGGCTGCTGTTCACCGCCGGCCTCGGCCGTCTGGGGTGCACGCTGCTCGGCGTCGCCGCGCTGGCCCGGGCGTTCGCCACGGTTGCCGCGCTGTTCGCTGCGATCACCACGTTCCTGGCGCTCACCGCGCTCGCCCCGGCCTCCGCGGCCGCCACGCCCCCGGCCTTCGCCGCGACCTTCGCTGCGGCTGCCGTCACGGCCGCCACGGCCTTCGCGTTTCTCTTCCTTCTTCTCGGCGGTCTTGGCCGGCTCGGCGGCCGGCTTCGTGCCGAACAGACCCTTGAGCCAGCCGACAAAACCTGCGCTGGCCGGCTGCTCGGCCTTGCGCGCCACGGGCTTGGCTGCTGCCTGCGGCTCGGCCACCGGTTTCGGTGCCACGATCGGGGCCGGTGCATCGGGCAACACACCCTTGATGACCGGGGTCTGCTTGTTGGTCGGTTCCTGCGAGCGGCGCGTGACGGCGGTGGGATCCTCGATCTCCTCGACCATCTGGTAGCTGGCCTCGATGTGGTCCAGACGCGGGTCGTCGTGCTTGAGGCGCTCGAGCTTGTAGTTCGGCGTTTCCAGCGACTTGTTGGGCACCATCAGCACGTTGAGGCGCTGCTTGAGCTCGATCTTGGTGATCTCGTTGCGCTTCTCGTTGAGCAGGAAGGAAGCGACGTCCACCGGCACCTGTACGTGCACGGCAGCGGTGTTGTCCTTCTGGGCCTCTTCCTGGATGATGCGCAGGATCTGCAGGGCCGAGCTCTCGGTGTCGCGGATGTGGCCGGAGCCGCCGCAACGCGGGCAGGGGATGGAGGCACCTTCGGAGAGGGCCGGGCGCAGGCGCTGGCGGCTCATCTCCATCAGGCCGAACTTGCTGATGGTGCCGAACTGCACGCGGGCGCGGTCCTGGCGCAGGGCATCGCGCAGGCGGTTCTCCACTTCGCGGCGGTTCTTCGACTCTTCCATGTCGATGAAGTCGATCACGATCAGGCCGCCCAGGTCACGCAGGCGCATCTGGCGCGCCACTTCGTCGGCGGCTTCCAGGTTGGTACGGGTGGCGGTTTCCTCGATGTCGCTGCCCTTGATGGCGCGCGCCGAGTTCACGTCCACCGAGACCAGGGCTTCGGTGTGGTCGATCACGATGGCGCCGCCCGAAGGCAGGTTGACCGTGCGGGCGTAGGCCGACTCGATCTGGTGCTCGATCTGGAAGCGGCTGAACAGCGGTGCGTTGTCGCGGTAGCGCTTCACGCGGGCGGCATGCTCGGGCATGACGTGTGCCATGAACTGCTGGGCCTGCTCGTACACGTCGTCGGTGTCGATCAGGATGTCGCCGATGTCGTTGTTGAAGTAGTCGCGGATGGCGCGGATCACCAGGCTCGATTCCTGGTAGATCAGGTAGGCGCCCTTGCCGCCCTTGGCAGCGCCGTCGATGGCGGTCCACAGCTTGAGCAGGTAGTTCAGGTCCCACTGCAGTTCAGGCGCGGCGCGGCCGATGCCGGCGGTGCGCGCGATGATGGACATGCCGTTGGGGTACTCGAGCTGGTCGAGCGCTTCCTTCAGGTCGGCACGGTCGTCACCTTCGATGCGGCGGCTCACGCCACCACCACGCGGGTTGTTGGGCATGAGCACGACATAACGGCCGGCCAGCGAGACGAAGGTGGTCAGGGCGGCGCCCTTGTTGCCGCGTTCTTCCTTTTCCACCTGGACCAGCAGCTCCTGGCCTTCCTTGATGGCGTCCTGGATGCGGGCCTGGCTGACCGATACACCCTGCTGGAAATAATTGCGGGAGATTTCCTTGAAGGGCAGGAAACCGTGGCGGTCTTCGCCGTAGTCGACGAAGCAGGCTTCCAGCGAGGGCTCGACGCGCGTGACGACGGCCTTGTAGATATTGCCCTTGCGCTGTTCGCGCCCTTCGACCTCGATTTCGTAGTCGAGGAGCTTTTGTCCGTCGACGATGGCCAGGCGGCGTTCTTCGGCCTGCGTGGCGTTGATCAGCATCCGTTTCATGGGATGGTTTCCTTTACATCAGTACACATGCCCTGTGCGGGCGCACGATGCCGGAACTGACGCTTCGAAACGGATGGAATTGCCGGAGAACCGCAGGCTCAGTGGGTGAGCCGCGGCATAGGCGCGTGGATGGGGGCGAGGGGAGGTGAGTGTGGGGCCACCACCAACTTGGTGGCCCAGACGGCCCGCACTGCGGGCGCTGACGGCTGATCCGTGCCGATGAACAGCGCGCGTACGCGCTGCAGGCACATGAGTATCAGGCTCATCAACACAAACATTTCGCTTTGATCCGGCTGCCAGCTTGTGGCTGGCAGCACTGGGTATTCCGTTCAGTGTTTCAAGGCGTCGGTTGCGCCTCCCACTGGGCAGGCCACGGCAAGCAGCTGGCTTGCGGTTTGCGTACCCGGTGGTCGGTGACATCGACCTTCCAGCGCGGCCGGTGGTGTCATGTGGACTAAACTCCAGACAAATCAACCACTTACAGCTCGTCGCTAGTGAAACACATTATAGGGGGCAAATCGGCCCCTGTGAGCCCAGAAGTCAAACAGGTGACGGTCGATGAAGAATCGGCCGGCCAGCGCCTGGACAACTTCCTGCTGCGCCAGCTCAAGGGCGTGCCCAAGACCCATGTCTACCGCATCATCCGCAGCGGCGAAGTGAGGGTTAACAAAGGCCGGGCCTCAGCGGATACAAGGGTCGAGCCCGGTGATGTGGTGCGGGTGCCGCCGGTGCGCCTGTCCGAGCGGGCCACGGAAAAGGCCGAGGCCATGGCGGGGCTGGTGGCCAAGGGGGCGCCAGCGCGCGAATTCCCGGTGCTGTTTGAGAATGATGCCGTGCTGGCCATCGACAAACCGGCCGGGGTGGCGGTGCACGGTGGCTCGGGTGTGAGTTTCGGCGTGATCGAGCAGCTGCGCATGGCCCGGCCCCAGGCCAAATTCCTGGAACTGGTGCACCGGCTGGACCGTGAGACCAGCGGCATCCTCTTGCTGGCCAAGAAGCGCAGTGCGCTCAAACACCTGCAGGACCAGTTTCGCGAGCGTGAGACCGGCAAGACCTACCTGGCCCTGGTGGCCGGGCAGTGGCCGCTGAACAAGAAGGTACTGGACAAGCCCCTGCACAAATACCTGCTGGAGGATGGTGAGCGCCGCGTCAAGGTGGTGGCGCGCGACGACCCGGACGGCATGAAGTCCGTCACCCTGGTCAAGGTGCGCAGCCGCTCGGAGGGGGCAGTGGTCCCGTCCGCCACGGGCTACAGCCTGCTGGAGGTGACCATCAAGACCGGCCGCACCCACCAGATCCGCGTGCACCTGGCTTCCGAAGGCCTGCCTATCGTGGGCGACGACAAGTACGGCGATTTCGAACTCAACAAGGCCTTGCAGAAACCCGCCGCCCCGCAGGGACGAGTGCCTCTGCGCCGCATGTTCCTGCATGCCTGGCGTTTACAGTTCAACCATCCGGCCAGCGGCGAGCGTATCGAACTGCTGGCCCCCTTGCCGCCGGAGCTGGAACAGTTCCTGGCCCAGGCCATTCCCGACAAGATCTGAAGATTTCATGAGCTCCCGACCAAGACAGTACGACCTGATCGCCTTCGACTGGGACGGCACGCTGTTCGACTCCACGGCCATCATCACGCGCTGCATCCAGAACGCGGTGCGTGACGTCGGCGGCACCGTGCCCGGCGACAAGGAGGCCGCCTATGTGATCGGCATGGGCCTGATGCAGGCGCTGGCGCATGCCGCGCCCGATGTGCCGGCCGACAAATACCCCCTGCTGGGTGAACGCTATCGTTTCCACTACATGGCGCACCAGAATGACCTGAGCCTGTTCACCGGTGTGCTGGAACTGCTGGCCGACCTGAAGCAGCGCCACCACTGGCTGGCCGTGGCCACGGGCAAGAGCCGGCGCGGCCTGGACGAGGTGCTGCACACGGTGCAGCTCAAGGGCGTGTTCAACGGCTCGCGCACTGCCGATGAAACCGCCGGCAAGCCGCATCCGCGCATGTTGCAGGAGCTGATGCGCGAGTTCGGCGTGGAGCCCGAGCGCACGCTCATGATCGGCGACACCACGCATGACCTGCAGATGGCGCTCAATGCCGGCTGCCCCAGCGTGGGGGTGAGTTATGGCGCCCACGAGCCCGAGGCCTTCCATGCCCTGCAGCCGTTGCATGTGGCGCATTCGGTGCGCGAATTGCACGACTGGCTGTTACACAACGCCTGAAACCATGGAGGCAGCAGAACTGATCCCCCTGTGCAACTCGGCTGACCTGGCCGACGGCGGCCTGGGTGTGCCTTTTGACGTGGTCTACGGCGGCCAGACCTGCCGCGCCTTTGCCATCCGCTACGCTGGCCGGGTGCAGGCTTACCTGAACCGCTGCACGCACGTGGCCATGGAGCTGGACTACCAGCCCAACCATTTTTTCGACATCACCGGCCACTGGCTGATCTGCTCCACGCATGGTGCCCTGTACTCGCCCGAGTCCGGCGCCTGCCGCGGCGGGCCCTGCCGCGGTGGGCTGGTCAAGATCGCCCTGACGGAGCACGATGGTGTCGTGCACTGGCATACTGCCTACAACCTGAAACCTCTCGAGTTCTGACATGAGTGACAACTTTGGCGCCGAATCCGGCAGCCCTAAACAGGAAGCATCCACGTCGGCGGCCCAGGCCCCGGGCTGGGAGCGCGCCGTGCTGGAAAAACTGGCCTTTGCCGCGCTGGAGGAACAGCGCGCGGCACGACGCTGGAAGATCATCAGCCGCCTGGGCTGGCTGGCTGTTTTCGGGGTGCTGGTCTGGCTGGTCGCCGGTCTGGGGAACTCGGGGTCTGCTCCGAGTACGCGCCATACTGCCCTGGTGGAGATCCAGGGTGAGATTGCCTCGGACAGCGAGGCCAGTGCCGATCTGGTGGTGGGTGCGATCCGCAACGCCTTCGAGGACCATGGGGCCCAGGCCGTGGTGCTGCTGATCAACTCGCCCGGCGGCAGCCCGGTGCAGGCCGGCATCATCAACGACGAGATCCGCCGCCTCAAGGCCAAGCACAAAAAGCCTGTCTATGCGGTGGTCGAAGAGGCCTGTGCCTCGGCCGCCTATTACATCGCCGTCTCGGCTGACAAGATTTACGTCGACAAGGCCAGCATCGTGGGCAGCATCGGCGTGCTGATGGACGGTTTCGGCTTCACCGGCCTGATGGACAAGCTGGGTGTCGAGCGTCGCCTCATGACGGCCGGCGAGAACAAGGGTTTTCTCGACCCCTTCAGCCCGCAGACCGAGAAGCAGCGCGCCTTTGCCCAGGCCATGCTGGACCAGATCCACAAGCAGTTCATCGACGTGGTCAAGACCGGGCGCGGCAAGCGCCTGAAGGAAACGCCCGACATGTTCAGCGGCCTGTTCTGGACCGGCCAGCAGGCCGTGGAACTGGGCCTGGCCGACCAGTTGGGCAACCTGGACTACGTGGCGCGCGAGGTGGTCAAGGCCGAGGAGATCGTCGACTACACGCGCCATCCCAACGTGGCCGAACGGCTGATCAAGCGCTTTGGCGCGGCCATCGGCGAGGGCTCGGTCAAGGCCGTGCGCGCGCAGCCGGCCTGGCGCTGAGCCAGCAGCCCAGTATCAAGCCGGACTGCCGGGCCGTTGGCCTGTCTGCTGTGCGGCCGCGGGGGCGAGTTGCCGGTAGCCGTAGATCCGTTCCGGAGGCATGCGGGCGACCAGCGTCTTGTCGGCCACGGGCCCGACGATGGCGTACTGCGGTTGTGATGTGTCGCGCTGGACAGTGTGGACCGTCGGATGGCCCTTGTCATCGGTGATAGCTGCCACCAGTGGGCATTTGACGCTGTCGGTCCGTCGCATCACGACCCCGATCTCTCCGCTGCTCAGCTTCACGAGCTCACCTGGCGGATAGAGTCCGAACTCCTTGATGACGGCCGATGAGAGCGGGCTGCCATGATCTTCACGGAACAGTTGCCGGGCCGCCTCCTGGATCGGCAGTGCAGCCCGCAGCTTGCGCGGGCTGATCTTGGACGTGAAGACATCGGCGACACGCAAGGCGACCGCCAGATCGGTGGGGTCGGTCCGGCCCCGCGGATAACCGTTGCCATCCGCATGCTCGTGATGCTGGGCAATGGCGGTCAACCAGTCGCCATCGGTTACGCCGGCTTCGGTCAGCCATTGGACCGCCAGTTCCGGATGTGCATGAATCTGCGTCTTCTGACTTTCACGCATGGGTTCGTCCTGCTCGGCCATCACGCCCTGCAGCTGCAGGATCGGCATGTTCATGGTGAGCGCCGCGTGCACCAGACTCAGAACCTTGGCTTGCGGCCATTGCAGCCGACGCGCCATCAGCAGACAGAGAACGGACGCATGGATGGCGTGGTTGTAGCCGTAGTAATACAGGTGGGCCGATTCCTGCCGGACCATGTGGTACAGGGCCATGTCCACGTCCTGGTCCACCAGAGCGATCAGCCGGCTGGCAAAGTCGGTGATCTGACCCGGCGAGGGCGGCGCCTCCGGCAGCTTCGCCATGAGCTGGTGCATCTCCTCGGCGCTCTGGCCCCAGAGGCTGAACAGATTCTCCGGACGTTTCAGGGCGGAGAGGCTGGCCCGTTCTTTTTCGGCCAGGTCCGCGAGGTGAGCGACCGCACGGGCTTCCTCGATGTCGACGAACGCACCACGGGTCAGCAAGGCATCGAGCAGCTCCTCGCTCTCGACGATGTGGCCTCGCGATAGCAGGAGCCGGGTGTTCTCGTCACGGATGTTCCATGGCAAGGGCTCCCCAAGCCTGACCTTCGAGCGGGGCAGTCGAAGCAGCTTCATGCCGGACCATTATGGGGACGATCCTCCCGGGCAACAAGCGGGGTTGCCCTGCGATGGGGTCAGCGTCCGATGGCGTAGACCGCCGGCGTATCTTTGTCTGGCGCCAGCGGCTGCTGCTTCCAGTTCTTGACGGTGTTGCTGCGCAGCTGCGCGGTGGCCAGTGTCAGCCCGCTGGCCACCGCCAGACGGGTGTTGTGCTGCAGGGTCTTGAGCAGGGCTTCCTGCAGGGCGGCGTTGCGGTAGGGCGTTTCGATGAAGAGCTGGGTCTGGCCGCTCTTGAGCGCCAGCGACTCCAGATCGCGGATGCGCGTGGCGCGCTCGGCGGCGTCCTGCGGCAGGTAACCGACGAAAGCAAAGTTCTGGCCCGAGAGGCCGCTGGCGGCCAGTGCCAGCAGCAAAGAGACTGGCCCCACCAGCGGCACCACCGTGATGCCGAGTTCGTGCGCGGCTCGCACCACCGAAGAACCCGGATCAGCCACGGCGGGCATACCGGCTTCACTCAGCAGCCCCAGGTCTTGGCCAGCCAGGGCCGGGGCCAGCAGCGGCCTGGCGTCGAAGCCTGTGCTGCCGTGGTCACCTTTTTTGTGCACTTCGCGCGGCAACTCCTGGAGGTCCAGTGACTGGATCGGGACTGCCAGAGGATGCAGTTCACCCACGCGCTTGAGATAGGCGCGGGCGCTCTTGGCGTTCTCGCAGATCCAGTGCTGCAGCCGCGCCGCCACGACCAGGGTACCGGCAGGCAGCACCTCGGTCAGCGGGGTCTGGGTGCTGCAGCCGAAGTCCAGCGGCGCGGGCACCAGATAGAGTTTGCCGGGCGTGGTCATGCTGCCCCTAGGAGGGACAGGCCCGCCGCGCGCAGCAAGCGGGCGGTGCGGATCAGCGGCAGGCCGACCAGCGCGGTCGGATCGTCGCTCTCGATGGTGTCCAGCAGGGCGATGCCCAGGCCCTCGCTCTTGGCACTGCCTGCACAGTCATAGGGGGTCTCGGTGCGCAGATAGCTTTCGATCTCGGCGTCCGTCAGATCGCGAAAGCGCACGCGCACCGGCGCCAGCTCGACCTTTTCGAAACCCGTCTCGACGCAGACCACGGCCACGGCGGTCTGGAAGATCACCGTGCGACCGCGCATGCGGCGCAGCTGGACCACGGCGCGTGCGTGCGTGCCGGGCTTGCCCAGCGGTTCGCCGCCCAGGTCGGCGACCTGGTCCGAGCCGATCACCACGGCTGCCGGATGGCGTGCGGCCACCGCGCGCGCCTTGGCCAGCGCCAGGCGCAGGGCCAGATCACGCGGGTTTTCGCCGGGCTGGGGGGTTTCATCGACTTCGGGCGAGGCCACCTCGAAAGGCAGGCGCAGGCGCTGCAACAGTTCGCGCCGGTAGGCCGAGGTGGAGCCGAGGATCAGGGGGCGGGGGGCGGGGACGCTCATGCGTCGATTCTCTTACACTGCCGGCATGACCCAAGAGTTTCATGCCCGCCGCCTGGATATCAAGGCCTTTGCCCAGGCCGGTGCGGTCCTGTCCGGCCAGGATTCACTGTCAAAATATGAGCGATTGCTCGCGGAAACGGGTGGCGTTGGCGCCGAGCGCCCGGTCCGCTGGGATGCCCGGGGCGAGCAGCGCATCGACGCCAGCGGTTTCGCCCAGATCTGGCTGCACCTCAGCGCCCAGGTTACGCTGCCGCTGACCTGCCAGCGCTGCCTGGGGCCAGCCGACATCGAACTCGCGGTGGCGCGCGACTTCCGTTTTGTGGCGAGCGAAGAGCAGGCCCAGGCCGAGGATGAGGCGGCCGAAGAGGACGTCTTGGCCTTGACCCGCGAGTTCAATCTGCAGGAGTTGATCGAGGATGAGCTGCTGATGGAACTGCCCGTGGTGCCGCGTCACGAGGTTTGTCCGACCGAGGTCAAGCTGGTCGCCCAGGACGCGGATTTCGAGGCAGCCCAGGCCGAGAAGCCCAACCCCTTTGCCGCCCTGGCCGGGCTCAAGGGCGGCAAGCCTGGCTGAGGTGGCCGGGCGGTTTGTGAAACTGCCCCAGAATCAACAAGTTAGGCTATAATTCGTGGTTTCGCGCAGCCCCAACCTGTGCCGAGCCGTCCAACCCTTGAACAACCTGTGCCGAGCGTCCGTCGCGCGGCCTGATTACCAGGAGCCAACCATGGCAGTCCAGCAAAACAAGAAGTCGCCCTCCAAGCGCGGCATGCACCGTTCGCACAACGCCCTGAACGTGCCCGGCATCGCTGTCGAGCCGACCACGGGTGAGACCCACCTGCGTCACCACATCAGCCCCAACGGCTTCTACCGTGGCCGCAAGGTGCTGAAGACCAAATCCGAAGCCTGATCATTCCAGGTTGCAAAGGGCCCGACGCTACAACGCAGGTAGCTCGGGCCTTTGTCTTGATGCTGAGTGCCTTTCCCGGTCTTTACCGCGCCTGATCGCGCTGCCAACCCATGATCACGATTGCTGTGGACTGCATGGGGGGCGATCACGGCCCCCGCGTCACGCTGGCGGCGTGCCGCAACTTCCTTGACCATCACCCGGATGCCGAGTTGCTTCTGGTCGGCCTGCCCGACCGCCTGAGCGGCCCCACCCATGCGCGCGCACGTGTGGTGCCCGCCAGCGAGGTGGTGGGCATGGACGATCCGATCGAGGTGGCGCTGCGCCGCAAGAAAGACTCATCCATGCGCGTGGCCATCGAGCAGGTCAAGGCCGGAGTTGCGCAGGCGGCGGTTTCCGCCGGTAATACCGGCGCCCTGATGGCGATTGCCCGTTATGTGCTCAAGACGGTCGAGGGGATAGACCGCCCGGCCATCGCCACCCAGTTGCCCAATGCCGCCGGTGGGGCCACCACGGTCCTGGATCTGGGGGCGAACGTGGATTGCACGGCCGAGCACCTGCTGCAGTTTGCCGTCATGGGATCGGCCCTGGTCTCGGTCCTGCGCGATGATCCCAACCCTTCGGTAGGACTGCTCAATATTGGCGAGGAAGTCATCAAGGGCAGCGAAGTCATCAAAAAAGCCGGTGAATTGCTTCGATCTGCAGCTAACTCTGGCGATTTGAATTTTTACGGCAACGTTGAAGGCAACGATATCTTCAAGGGCACGACGGATATCGTGGTCTGCGATGGCTTTGTGGGCAATGTGGCGCTGAAAGCCAGCGAGGGCCTGGCCTCGATGATCGGGGGCTTCCTCAAGCAGGAGTTCTCGCGCAATATTTTCACGAAAATTGCGGCCATCTGCGCCCTTCCGGTTCTTTCGGCATTTAAAAAGCGGGTTGACCATCGCCGTTACAACGGTGCAGCCCTGCTGGGCTTGCGCGGGCTGGTGTTCAAGAGTCACGGTTCGGCCGACGAACTTGCTTTTGAGCAGGCCCTGAACCGCGCGTATGATGCAGCCCGGAACAAGCTACTTGAGCGGGTCCAGGCCCGTATCGCGCATGCCGCTCCGCTGTTGGCCGGTGTGGCCGCCGCGGAGTAGCCCGGGCGGGCTGCCTGGCCGGCCCTGGAACCCACTACTGAATCATCCATGAGACGTTATTCCCGCATCACCGGTACCGGCAGCTTCCTGCCGCCCAAGCGCCTGAGCAATGCCGACCTGGTGGCCCAGCTGGCCGCCGATGGCGTTGAGAGTTCCGACGAATGGATCGTCGAGCGCACCGGCATCCGCGCGCGCCATTTCGCCGAGACCGGCGTGACCAGCAGCGACCTGGGCGCCGAGGCCGCGCGCCGCGCCCTGGACGCTGCCGGCGTGGCGGCCAAGGACATCGACCTGATCATTGTGGCGACTTCGACGCCGGACATGGTCTTTCCCTCGGCGGCTTGCATCCTGCAGAACAAGATCGGTGCCAACGGCTGCCCGGCTTTTGATGTCCAGGCGGTCTGCAGCGGCTTTGTGTATGCCCTGACCGTGGCCGACGCCATGATCAAAAGCGGTGCGGCGAGCCGGGCGCTGGTGATCGGTGCCGAAGTCTTCTCGCGCATCATCGATTTCAAGGACCGGACCACCTGCGTGCTGTTCGGTGACGGTGCAGGTGCGGTCGTACTGGAAGCCTCGGACGAGCCGGGTCTGCTGGCCAGCGACCTGCACGCCGATGGCAAGCATGTCGACATCCTGTGCACGCCTGGGCATGTCTGCGGCGGCATCGTTCTGGGCGACCCGCTGCTCAAGATGGACGGCCAGGCCGTTTTCAAACTGGCCGTGGGCGTGCTGGAAGAGACGGCCCGCGCGGTGCTGGCCAAGGCCGGCAAGCAGGAAAGCGACATCGACTGGCTGATCCCGCACCAGGCCAATATCCGCATCATGACGGGCACGGCCAAGAAGCTGAAGCTGCCCATGGACAAGGTGATCGTTACCGTGGACCAGCACGGCAACACCTCGGCGGCCTCGATTCCGCTGGCCCTGGATGCTGGCGTGCGCAGCGGTCGTGTCAAGCCGGGTGATCTGGTCATGCTCGAAGGCGTGGGCGGCGGCTTCACCTGGGGCTCGGTCCTGCTGAAAATGTAGGCAGGGGCTGCCACACAGGGCAGCTCCACTCCCAACCACACACTCTTCAAGTCAACACCATGAAACCGTTTGCCTTTGTCTTCCCGGGCCAGGGTTCGCAGTCGGTCGGCATGCTCGACGCCTGGGGCGACCACCCCGAGGTGCGTGAAGTCTTGCACGAAGCCTCCGAGGCGCTGGGCGAAAACCTGGCGCAACTGATCAAGGACGGCCCCAAGGAAGCCCTGGCGCTGACCACGAATACCCAGCCCGTCATGCTGGTGGCCGGCGTGGCTGCCTACCGTGTCTGGATGAGCGAGACCGGTGTGGCGCCGGCCGCCGTGGCCGGACATTCCCTGGGCGAGTATTCGGCCATGGTGGCCGCCGGCGTGCTGACGCTGTCGCAGGCTGTGCCGCTGGTGCGCTTCCGTGCCCAGGCCATGCAGGAAGCCGTGCCGGTAGGCACCGGCGCCATGGCCGCCATTCTGGGCATGGACGCGGCCAAGGTGATTGCGGGCTGCGCCGAGGTGGTGCAATCCTTTGGTCCGGATTCGAGCGAGGTGGTCGAAGCCGTGAATTTCAATGATCCGGCCCAGACCGTGATAGCCGGCTCCAAGGCGGCGGTCGAGAAGGCCTGCGAAGTGCTCAAGGCCAACGGTGCCAAGCGCGCTCTGTCGCTGCCAGTATCGGCTCCCTTCCACTCGAGCCTCATGAAACCGGCAGCCGAGAAGCTGCGCGAGCGCCTGGAGGATGTGGAACTGGGCGAGCCGCAGATTACCCTCATCAATAACATCGACGTGACGGTCGAGATCGACGCCGATCGCATCCGTGACGCCCTGTACCGCCAGGCCTTTGGGCCGGTGCGCTGGGTGGAGTGTGTGCAGGCCATCAAGGCGCATGGCATGACCCACATCGTGGAATGCGGTCCGGGTAAGGTGCTGGCCGGCATGGTCAAGCGCATCGACCCCGAATTGACCGGTATGGCCCTGTTCGATCCAGCCACGCTGACAGAAGTCCAAGGAGCTTTGGCATGAGTGAGATGAAATTCGACGGCCAGGTGGCCCTGGTCACCGGTGCCTCGCGCGGCATTGGTGCGGCCATCGCGCACGAGTTGGCCCATCAGGGCCTCAAGGTCATCGGCACTGCCACCAGCGACGAGGGGGCCGCCAGGATCAGCGCCGCCCTGGCGGCCTTCAATGGCTGCAAGGGCATCAAACTCAACGTCAACGATGCGGCAGGCTGCGAGGCCGCCATCGATGCCATCGTCAAGGAGCAGGGCGCCCTGCACGTGCTGGTCAACAACGCCGGTATCACGCGTGACAATCTGGCCATGCGCATGAAGGATGGCGAGTGGGACGAGGTGCTGGACACCAACCTCAAGGCCGTGTTCCGCATGAGCCGGGCCGTGATGCGCACCATGATGAAGCAGCGTTACGGCCGCATCATCAGCATCACCTCGGTCGTTGGCGCCTCGGGCAATCCGGGCCAGGCCAACTACGCGGCTGCCAAGGCCGGTGTGGCCGGCATGACACGTGCCCTGGCGCGGGAACTCGGTACGCGTAACATCACGGTGAATTGCGTCGCACCGGGTTTCATCGAAACCGACATGACGGCCCACCTGCCCGAAGAGCAGCAGAAGGCCCTGCTGGGACAGATTCCGCTGGGCCATCTGGGCAAGCCGGCCGACATTGCGCACGCGGTGGCCTACCTGGCCTCGCCGCATGCGGGCTACGTGACGGGGCAGGAGCTGCACGTCAATGGCGGCATGTACATGTAACGAGACAAGAATCAAGCCGATTTATCCGTACGGCAGCAGCCCGGGAAAACCCTTTTCCCGGGCCAGCTAAAATCACGGATTCATTTACAACCCTCTGAGGGAACACATGAGCGATATCGAAGCACGCGTCAAAAAAATCATTGCCGAACAACTCGGTGTGGAAGAGTCCCAGGTGACCAGCGAGAAGGCTTTCGTGGCTGATCTGGGCGCCGACTCCCTGGACACCGTCGAACTGGTGATGGCACTGGAAGACGAGTTCGGCATCGAGATCCCGGACGAAGACGCCGAGAAGATCACCACGGTGCAAAACGCCATCGACTACGCCAAGGCGCACCAGAAGGCCTGATGGCCAACCCGGCGGTTGCGGCGCAGCTGTGCCGCCCGCCGCTGCAAGCGGCCTGTCCATCCGGATGGGATCTTCCGCTTGCGGTGGTTCCTGTTTCCTAGCCTGCACAGAAAACTATGTCCCGTCGTCGCGTCGTCGTAACAGGTATGGGCTGTATCAGCCCGGTCGGCAATACCGTGGCCGAGTCCTGGTCCAGCCTGCTGGCCGGTCGCTCCGGCATCGATCTGATCACCAGGTTCGATGCCAGCAACTTTGCCTGCAAGTTCGCCGGCGAGGTCAAAGGTTTCGAGCTGGAGAAGTACATCGGCAGCAAGGAAGCGCGCACGATGGACACCTTCATCCATTACGGCATCGCCGCTGCCGTGCAGGCGGTCGAAGATGCCGGCCTGCCCACCGGTGAAGGTCTGAACGAAGAGCAGGCCGTGCGGATCGGCTGCCTGATCGGCTCGGGCATCGGTGGCCTGCCGCTGATTGAAGAGACACATGCGGAGTACACGAGTCGTGGTCCGCGTCGCATTTCCCCGTTTTTCGTGCCGGCGTCCATCATCAACATGATTTCCGGTCATGTCTCGATGCGCTACGGTTTCAAGGGCCCCAACCTGGCCATCGTCACGGCTTGCACCACGGGTCTGCACAGCATCGGCCAGGCGGGCCGCCTGATCGAGTACGGCGACGCCGATGTGATGATTGCCGGCGGTGCCGAGGCCACGGTGTCGCCCCTGGGCGTGGGTGGGTTTGCCGCCATGCGTGCGCTGTCCACCCGCAACGATGATCCCAAGACGGCTTCGCGCCCCTGGGACAAGGACCGCGACGGCTTTGTGCTGGGCGAGGGGGCGGGTGTCATGGTGCTCGAAGAGTACGAGCATGCCAAGGCCCGCGGCGCCAGGATCTATGCCGAACTGTCCGGTTTCGGCATGAGTGCCGACGCCGGCCATATGACGGCGCCCAATATGGACGGCCCGCGCCGCGCCATGCTGGGTGCCATGCGCAATGCCGGCGTCAATGCCGATCAGGTCGATTACCTGAATGCCCACGGCACCTCCACGCCGCTGGGCGACACCAACGAAACCAACGCCATCAAGGCGGCGCTGGGCGACCACGCCAAGAAGACCGTGGTCAATTCGACCAAATCCATGACGGGCCACCTGCTGGGTGGGGCTGGCGGCATCGAGTCGGTCTTCACCGTGCTCGCACTGCATCACCAGAAGAGCCCGCCGACCATCAACATCTTCAACCAGGATCCGGAGTGTGATCTCGACTACTGCGCCAATACCGCGCGGGACATGAAGATCGACGTCGCGGTGAAGAACAACTTCGGCTTCGGCGGAACCAACGGTACCCTGGTATTCAAGCGCATCTGACGCGCAGCATCCGCCAGCCATATGTACAGCGCCCCAGCGGTTTCATATCCGGTGGGGCGTTCTTCCATGCGCATGGCTGGTCTGCTCCTGCCCTGGCTGCTGGCGGGGCTGTCCTGCACAGCCTGGGTCCTGCAGTCGGATTCCCGGTCTGCCGTCCAAGACCTGGCGCTGCTGGGGTGCCTGGGCGGCCTGTGGATGGCTTACCGGTTGGCGCGACGCCTGGACGAGGGCCAGCTGGACTGGGATGGCCAGTCCTGGGTGTGGGAAATACAGGGACAGCGCCGCATCGGCGAGGTCCGGGCCCGTCTGGACTGGCAGCAGGGCCTGCTGCTGGAGTTCCTGGCGCAGGACGGCCCGGGTGCCTGGCTCTGGCTGGAACGCAGCAGGGCGCCCCTGCGCTGGGATGAGTTGCGGCGGGCCGTTCATGCGCCTGCGGCAAGGGTGTCGACACCGTCTGCAACGGCAGGGCAGGGGGCGGCATGGTGAAGGAGGGCGCTGATGCACCCGGTGACAGTGATGTCCAGCTCGTGGAGCGCACGCTGGCTGGTGACGCCCGCGCTTTTGAGCTGCTGGTCATCAAGTACCAGCGCCGCATCCAGCGCCTGATCGCGCGCATGGTGCGCGACACCGATCTGGTGGAAGACATCGCGCAGGAGACCTTCATCCGTGCCTACCGGGCACTGCACCAGTTCCGCGGCGATGCCCAGTTCTACACCTGGCTGTACCGGATTGCCGTCAATACGGCCAAAAAGGCCCTGCTGGATCTCAAGCATGACCCCTTGATCACCGAGGCGGCACTGCGACCCGAGGGTGATGACGATGAAACTTTCCAGCCCGGACGGGAACCAATAGGAGAAGAAACACCGGAAACCCTGCTGGCAGCGCGCGAAATCGCCACTGCCGTGCAGGCCGCCCTGGAGGCGCTGCCGGAGGACTTGCGGCAGGCCGTGACACTGCGCGAGATCGAAGGTTTGAGCTATGAGGACATCGCCACCATGATGAATTGTCCGATCGGCACGGTGCGCTCCCGTATTTTCCGGGCGCGTGAGGCGATATCGGCAAAGGTGCGTCCCATGCTGGAGCGCCAGACAGGCAAACGTTGGTAGGAATGGAAGCGATGCAGGAAACCAAGACACAGCAGACGGAGCAGGACCATGAACTGGTGTCGGCATTGGCCGATGGTGAATTGCATGGTGCCGAGTTCACGCGGGCCCTGGCGGTGCTGGCGTCCAGCCCGCAGGCGCAGGCCCATTGGCACAGCTATCACCTGGTCGGCGATGTCCTGCGGGCGGGCGCTGGCACAGTGGTCGGCGCCCATGATGCTGCGTTCGTGGCGCGCCTGCGCCTGCGACTGCAGCAGGAGGAAGCTCCTGTCCTGCCGGGCGCCGGGCTTGGCCGCGTCAACGTGCAGCCCAGCGCCAACGACAGCGTCTGGCGCTGGAAGCTGGTGGCCGGCCTGAGCTCTCTGGCCGTGGTCGCCGTGCTGGGCTGGCAACTGACCGCCCCCTCGCAGCCAGCCGCTCAGATGGCGGCTTCCGAGCCGGCGTCCGTACCGGTGGCACAGGCGGGTGCTGAAGCGCCCGTCATGATCCGTGATCCTCGGCTGGACCAGTTGATCGCCGCTCACCAGCAACTGGGGGGCACTTCGGCCCTGCAGATGCCGGCGGGTTTCCTGCGCAATGCAACCTTCGAGCGCCCGGCGCGCTGAAGCCGGCATGGACATGGTGTCTCCTCTGTCGTTCCTCAACTGGCTGCGCCTGATCGTCCTGGTGGCACTGCTGCCGGGCCTGCTGCCTGTGGCCGGCGCGGATCAGCCGGCTGTCCCGGGGGCTTCGCCGGCAGCGCGTGAGCGCAGCATTTCCGAGTGGCTGCTGCGCATGCACGAGGCCTCGCGCCGCCGCGCCTATATCGGCACCCTGGTGGTGTCTTCGGGGGGCAGCATGGCCAGTGCCAAGGTCTGGCACGTTTGCGATGGCCAGCAGCAGATGGAGCGCGTCGAGTCGCTGACCGGCACGCCGCGCTCGACCTTCCGGCGCAATGACGAAGTGGTCACCTTCTCGCCGCAAAGCCGTGTGGTCGTGGCGGAAAGGCGCGAGGCTCTGGGCCTGTTTCCGCACCTGCTCAAGTCGGTGGACGCGGCGATCGAGCAGCACTACAGCGCCAGTGTGCAGGGCAGCGAACGCGTGGCCGGGTTCGAAGCCGACATCGTGCAGCTGGCACCCAGGGATGGCCTGCGTTTCGGTTACCGCATCTGGAGCGAAAAGCGCACCGGCCTGGTGGTCAAACTGCAGACCCTGGATGCCCAGGAGCGGATGCTGGAGCAGGTGGCGTTTTCCGAGCTGCAACTGGACGCGCCCGTCAGCATGGACAAGCTCAGCCGCATGATGGGCAATACCGAGGGCTACAAGGTCGAGACCCCTGCGCTGGTCAAGACCACGGCCGCCGCCGAAGGGTGGCGGCTGGCCCAGGATGTGCCCGGTTTCAGGGCCATGAGTTGCTACCGCCGACCTTCGGCTTCGGGCAAGGGCGCCGTGCAGTGGGTTTTTTCCGATGGCCTGGCCTCGGTTTCGGTGTTCATCGAAAGTTATGACCCCCGCCGTCATGGACAGGAGGGCCAGCAGGCCCTGGGGGCGACCCATGCACTGGTGCGCCGCCTCACGTCGGGCAGTTCGTCCTGGTGGCTCACCTTTGTGGGGGAGGTCCCGGCCCAGACTTTGCAGATGTTTGCTCAGGGGCTGGAGCGCGTGCCATGAGCCCGCGCCTTCATGGGTATCCTTTTTCTCTAATTGTTTGATCACATGAGGTTCAACATGTCTGCGATGGTTGTGTCGTTTTTCCTCCGATTCAAGCGCAAGGCCCACCCGCTGGGGGCCGTGTTGCTGCTGGTGCTGGCCCCGCTGCTCCTGAGCGGCCCGGCGACGGCCCAGGTGCGTGGTTTGCCGGATTTCACCGAACTGGTTGATCAGGTCGGGCCGTCGGTGGTCAACATCAGGACCCTGGAGAAGGTCAGCGCCCGCTCGGCGGAAGACGGCAGTGGCATGGACGAGGAAATGCTCGAGTTCTTCCGCCGTTTCGGCCTGCCGGTGCCTCCCAATCTGCCGCGCCAGCCGCCGCGTTCGGGTCGGCCGCAGCCCGAGGAGCAGCCGCGCGGTGTGGGCTCGGGTTTCATCCTCTCGGCCGACGGTTACATCATGACCAATGCGCATGTGGTCGATGGCGCGGACGAGGTGCTCGTGACCCTGACCGACAAGCGTGAATTCAAGGCCCGCCTCGTGGGGACCGACAAGCGTACCGACGTGGCGGTCGTGAAGATCGAGGCCACGGGCCTGCCGGCCGTGAAGGTCGGTGACGTGAACCGCCTCAAGGTCGGCGAATGGGTGATGGCGATCGGCTCACCCTTCGGCCTGGAAAACACCGTGACGGCCGGCATTGTCAGTGCCAAGCAGCGCGACACGGGTGATTACCTGCCCCTGATCCAGACCGACGTGGCCATCAACCCCGGCAACTCGGGTGGGCCGCTGATCAACCTGCGCGGTGAGGTGGTGGGCATCAACAGCCAGATCTATTCGCGCTCGGGCGGTTACATGGGCATTGCCTTCGCCATCCCGATCGACGAGGCCATCCGGGTGAGCGAACAGCTGCGCACCAGCGGGCGCGTGACGCGCGGCCGTATCGGCGTGCAGATCGACCAGGTGACCAAGGAGGTGGCCGAGGCCATCGGCCTGGGCAAGCCCCAGGGCGCGCTGGTGCGCGGGGTGGAAACCGGCTCGCCGGCCGAGAAGGCCGGGGTGGAAGCGGGCGACATCATCACCCGGGTCGATGGCAAGGCGATCGAGAAGTCGACCGACCTGCCGCGCGTGGTGGGCAGCCTCAAGCCGGGCTCGCGCAGCACGCTGTCGGTGTTCCGCCGCGGCGCCAGCCGTGACCTCACGGTGACCATCGGTGAATTCGAGGCCGAGAAACCGGTGGCTCGCAAGGAGCGCGAGGACAAGCCGCGTTCGGGTGCCGCACCGGCGCTGGGCCTGACGGTGACCGATCTCACCGAGGCGCAGAAGCAGGAACTCAAGCTCAAGGGTGGGGTACGGGTGGAGTCGGCTGTCGAGGCCGCCGCCCGGGCCGGCCTGCGCGAAGGGGACGTGATCCTGGCGCTGGCGAACGTCGAGGTGGCCAGCGTGCGCGAATTCGAAGCCTTGCTGGGCAAGCTCGAAAAGGGCAAACCGGTGCATGTGCTGTTCCGCCGGGGTGAGTGGGCCCAGTACGCGGTGATCCGGCCCTTACGTTGAGGGGGATGCCGATACCCCCAACCTGAGTCGGGTTGGGGGTTTTTGTCGTGCAAACCGCTTGTCGAAAAATATTAATTTTCAGAGCGGATGTTTGAATGATAAGTTTGCATTCACTGACTTGTTGTCAGGATTCGACAATTTGGTTAGAATGCAGCTGGTTCAGACAGGCATTAGGTGCATATAGCCTTGTTCTGAATCCACGATGCGGGATCCTGTGACTTTCATACAGAAACATCCACAGATCACCCACAACTTGTTCAAGACTGGCGCGCAAGAATCTGTTGATAAACTGTTGATAAAATCCTGTTGTGACGTCGCAACGACGGAAATATGCGATTTTTCGGGCTGTACGGAGGTGCCTTTTTGCCTACAATGAAGCTCCAACTATCGCAGTTGCCATAGATTGTTGGTTCAGGGCGCGTCACAACCCGACGCGCCCTTTTTCTTGCCCGCGTCTTTTTAAATTCAACCACTTAAGCGTTCTCGTTGATGAAGCACATCAGAAATTTTTCGATCATCGCGCACATCGATCATGGCAAATCGACGCTCGCGGACCGCTTGATCCAGCGCTGTGGCGGACTGGAAGAGCGTGAGATGGAGGCGCAGGTGCTCGACTCCATGGATATCGAGAAAGAGCGTGGGATAACCATCAAGGCGCAGACCGCTGCGCTGCAATACAAGGCGCGTGACGGACAGGTCTACAACCTGAATCTGATCGACACGCCCGGTCACGTGGACTTTTCCTACGAGGTCAGCCGTTCGCTCTCGGCCTGCGAGGGCGCCTTGCTGGTCGTCGATGCCAGCCAGGGCGTGGAAGCACAGACGGTCGCCAACTGCTACACCGCGCTCGACCTGGGGGTGGAGGTGGTGCCGGTACTCAACAAGATGGATCTGCCCAATGCCGATCCCGAGAATGCCAAGGCCGAGATCGAGGATGTGATCGGCATTGACGCCGACGACGCCATCCCCTGTTCGGCCAAGACCGGCATGGGCGTGGACGACATCCTGGAGGCCATCGTGGCCCGGATTCCGGCACCCAAGGGCAATCCGGACGGCCCCTTGCGCGCCATGATCGTCGACAGCTGGTTCGACAGCTACGTCGGTGTGGTCATGCTGGTGCGGATGGTCGACGGCCGCCTGCTCAAGGGCGAGCGCATCCGGCTGATGGCCGCCAATGCCGTTTATGAAGCCGGCAGCCTGGGCGTGTTCACGCCGGCCAACCAGCCTCGCGAGGCGTTGCATGCCGGTGAAGTGGGTTACATCATTGCCGGCATCCGGGAGTTGCAGGCCGCCAAGGTGGGCGACACCGTGACGCTGGAAAAGAAGCTGCCCAACAACGCCGGGCCGGCTACCGAGGCCTTGCCCGGTTTCAAGGAAATCCAGCCGCAGGTGTTCGCCGGCCTGTACCCGACCGAAGCCAATCAGTACGAAGCCCTGCGCGACAGCCTGGAAAAACTCAAGCTCAACGATGCTTCCCTGCACTTCGAGCCGGAGGTGTCGCAGGCCCTGGGCTTCGGCTTCCGCTGCGGTTTCCTGGGCCTGCTGCACATGGAGATCGTGCAGGAGCGGCTGGAGCGTGAATTCGACCAGGACCTGATCACCACCGCGCCCAGCGTGGTCTACCAGGTGGTTCGCGGCGACGGCGAGGTCATCATGGTCGAGAACCCCTCCAAGATGCCGGACCAGAGCCAGATCCAGGAGATCCGCGAGCCCATCGTGACGGTGCACCTGTACATGCCGCAGGAGTATGTGGGGCCGGTCATGACCCTGGCCAACCAGAAGCGTGGCGTGCAGCTCAACATGGCCTACCACGGCCGTCAGGTCATGCTGACCTACGAGCTGCCCCTGGGGGAGATCGTGCTGGACTTCTTCGACAAGCTCAAGTCCGTCAGCCGCGGCTACGCCAGCATGGACTACGAGTTCAAGGAGTACCGCGCATCGGATGTGGTCAAGGTCGACATCCTGCTCAATGGCGAGAAGGTCGATGCCCTGTCCATCATCGTGCACCGCACCCAGGCGGCCTTCCGGGGCCGGGCCGTGGCGGCCAAGATGCGCGAGATCATCAGCCGCCAGCAGTTCGACGTGGCCATCCAGGCCGCCATCGGCGCCAACATCATCGCGCGAGAGAACATCAAGGCGCTGCGCAAGAACGTGCTGGCAAAATGCTACGGCGGCGACATCAGCCGCAAGAAGAAACTCCTCGAAAAACAGAAGGCAGGCAAGAAACGCATGAAGCAGATCGGTTCGGTGGAAGTACCGCAAGAGGCCTTCCTGGCCATTTTGCAGGTGGAGGATTGATGCAGATCCTCACTGCGATGGTGCTGGCGGCCTTCGCCGGCTATATAGGGGCCTGGTATTTCGGGGCGATCGAGGGCAATTTCGCCCTGCTGCTTTTCCTGGCTTCGGTGGTGACCGGTCTGTACTGGCTGGCCGAGCGCTTCTATTTCCTGCCGCAGCGCCAGGCCGCTGCCATCCGCCTGGAAGCCGAGACGCAGGAGCGCCGGATGGCCAACGAGAAGCTCGGCATCAAGAGCGACGAGGGCGGCGAACTGGTGCAGGCCCGTGAGCGGCTGCTGATGCAGCCCTGGTGGCTGGACTGGACGGCCGGCCTGTTCCCGGTGATCGTGGTGGTCTTCCTGCTGCGCTCCTTCCTGTTCGAGCCCTTCAAGATTCCTTCCGGCTCCATGATCCCCACCCTGCTGGTGGGAGACCTGATCCTGGTCAACAAGTACCATTACGGCATCCGCCTGCCGGTGCTCAACACCAAGCTGACAGATGGCAACAAGCCCGAGCGCGGCGACGTGATGGTGTTCCGCTACCCGCCACGGCCTAGCCAGGACTACATCAAGCGTGTCATCGGCGTGCCGGGCGACGAGGTGGCCTACCTGAACAAACGGCTGACAATCAACGGCCAGCCGGTGGCGACCAGCGAGATGCCCGAGTTTTTCGATGAAGACGTCATGCGCTATTTCAAGCAGTATGGGGAAGCCCTGGGGGCCAAGCCGCACCGCATGATTGTCGACGCCGAACGTCGTGGGGGATTTTCCGAGGATGAGATCGGCGACTTTCCTGCCCGGAAAAACTGCCGTTACAGCGTCGAAGGGGTGGTCTGCAAGGTGCCCGAAGGACACTATTTCATGATGGGCGACAATCGCGATAATTCGCTGGATTCGCGTTACTGGGGCTTCGTGCCGGACCAGAACATCGTGGGCAAGGCCTTTTTTGTCTGGATGAACTTCGGCAATCTCAAGCGCATTGGTGCGTTCAACTGATATCGATGATGGATAGACGGGGGAAACTATGGCAAGGCAACTGAAATCGGCACAGCGTGGCATCACCTTTATCGGCCTGCTTTTCATTGGCGGCATCCTGGCGGTCAGCGGGGTCATCCTGGCACAGATCGTCCCGACGGCGATCGAGTTGCAGGCCATCCACAAGGCGGCCAAGAAGGCAGCGGCTGAGGGCGGGACTGTCGCGGATGTGCGGGCAGTTTTTGACAGGGCCGCAGCAATCGATGACATCAAGTCCATCAGCGGCAAGGACTTGACCGTGACCAAGAACGGAGACAAGGTGGTGGTCAGCTTCGCCTATGAGCGTGAGATCCATCTGACCGGTCCGGCCTGGTTGACGCTCAAGTACGAAGGGCAGACCAAATAGCGTGGCTGATGGACTGACCGCGTTGCAGGATCGGCTGCAGCATCTTTTTGCCGATCAGACCCTGCTGGTGCGTGCCGTCACGCACCGCAGTTTTGCGGCGGATCACAACGAGCGCCTGGAATTCCTGGGGGACTCCGTCCTCAATCTGGCAGTGGCCGACCTGCTCTACCAGCGGCTCAGCACACTGCCCGAAGGTGATCTTTCGCGCATCCGTGCCAATCTGGTGAAGCAGGACACCCTGCACTTGCTGGCCGTCAACCTGGGCCTGCCCGAGGTGGTCCGGCTGGGTGAAGGCGAGGTGCGCTCCGGGGGCAGTCGCCGGCCCTCCATCCTGGCCGATGCACTGGAGGCCCTGATCGGCGCGGTTTATCTGGATGCCGGATATGCTGCGGCACAAGGGCTGGTGCACCGCCTCTTCCAGGAGGTGGAAATCAATCCGCAGATGCAGGCCAGCGCCAAAGACCCCAAGACCGAGCTGCAGGAGTGGCTGCAGGCGCGCAAGCTCAAACTGCCCTTGTACCGGGTCATTGGTACCCTGGGGGCGGCCCACCGGCAGACCTTTGATGTCGAATGTGAAGTGAACGAACTGAATCTGAACGAACGCGGCATCGGCAGTTCGCGGCGGGCCGGTGAACAGGCGGCCGCGGCCGCCATGCTGCAATCCCTCAAGACGCGGGACCCAGGCTGAGCATCATGGAAAATTCCTCTCTCCCTTTGGCCGCCGATGTGCCGCGCCGCTGCGGCCTGGTGGCCATCGTCGGCAAGCCCAATGTCGGCAAGTCCACCCTGCTCAATGCCCTGGTGGGCCAGAAGATCAGCATCACCTCGCGCAAGGCGCAGACGACCCGCCACCGCATCACCGGCATGCGCACCCAGGGCGCGACCCAGTTCGTGTTTGTGGATACGCCGGGCTTCCAGACCGTGCACGGAAATGCGCTCAACAAATCGCTGAACAAGACGGTGGTGGGCGCGGTGTCCGACGTGGACCTGATCTTGCTGGTTGTGGAGGCCGGCAGCTTCACCCCTGCAGATGCGCGTGTGCTGGCCCTCTTGGGGCAGGGCATTCCTACACTGCTGGTGGCCAACAAGCTCGACAACGTGCACCGCCGCGGTGACATCGCCCCCTGGTTGCAGGAAATGCAGGCCAAGCACGCCTTTGCCGAGTTCGTGCCCATGTCGGCCAAGAACCCCAAGGACATCGAGCGCCTGCTGGGTATTTGCGAAAAATATCTTCCCGAGCAGGACTGGTGGTACGCCGAAGACGAGCTGACCGATCGCAGCGAAAAATTCCTCGCCAGCGAGCTGGTACGCGAAAAACTGTTTCGCCTCACTGGCGACGAGCTACCCTACACCTCTACTGTGGTGATCGACAAGTTTGAAGAAGAACCACCGCAGAAGAAGGGACAGAAACGCCTGCTGCGCATTGCTGCCACCATCGTGGTGGAGCGCGACGGCCACAAGGCCATGGTGATCGGTGATAAGGGCGAGCGCATCAAGCGCATTGGCATGGAAACCCGGGTGGAGTTGGAGAAGCTGGCCGATGCCAAGGTCTTCCTGGAGCTGTGGGTCAAGGTTCGCTCTGGCTGGGCGGATGACGAGGCTCGCGTTCGCAGTTTCGGCTACGAGTGAGTGGCCGCCAGGCCGGCTAGTGCGATGGCGACGAAACGCATTTCAGAAGAGCCGGCCTATGTGCTGCACCGTTACGACTGGAGCGAGACCAGCCTGATCCTGGAAGTGTTCACGCGCCATCATGGCCGCATTGCCCTGGTGGCCAAGGGCGCCAAGCGCCCCAGTTCCAGTTTCCGCCCCGTGTTGCTGCCGCTGCAGCCCCTGCAGATCAGCTACGGCGGCGACGCCGAGATCCGCACGCTCAAGGGCGCGGAATGGATGGGCGGCCACGTCATGCCCACGGGTGAGTCCCTGTTGTCGGGTTATTACCTCAACGAACTGCTGCTGCAACTGCTGGCGCGGGACGATCCGCATCCAGCCCTGTTCGATGTCTACGCCAACGTGGTGCGCGTGCTGGCCTCCGAGCACGACGAGGTGCTGCAGGCGGCCTTGCGTACCTTCGAGCTGCTGCTGCTGCGCGAGATCGGCCTGTTGCCGCGGCTGGATCACCAGACCCTGACGCTGGCGCCGCTGGAGGCCGACACCTTCTATACCCTGGTGCCGGAGGGCGGGCTGCGCGTCCGCAGCGAGGCCGATCGCGGCGGCTTGAGCGGTGCGCAGTGGCTGGTTTTGCAGCGCACGCTGGAAACCGCCGCCCCTTTTACCGATACCTTGCGCGCCTGTGCGGCGGTGATGAACGAGCTCAAGCCGCAACTGCGCGCACTGCTCCAGTACCATTGCGGGGGCGGCACGCTGCGTACCCGGCAGATGATGGTCGATCTTCAATCGTTATGAAACATACAACCGCCCTTTCCGTCAACGTCAACAAGGTCGCCCTGGTGCGCAATACGCGTCATCTGGGCATCCCCAGTGTCACGCGCGCAGCCGTCTTGTGCCTGCAGGCCGGTGCCCATGGCATCACGGTGCATCCGCGTCCCGATGAACGCCACATCCGCGCCCAGGATGTGTTCGATATCGCCGCCCTGATGCAGGACTGGCCGGACCGCGAATTCAATATCGAGGGCAACCCCTTCCACAACCTGATGGATTTCATCCGCCAGGTGCGGCCGCAGCAGGCCACCTTCGTGCCCGATGCCGAGGGCCAGTTCACGAGCGACCACGGGTGGACTTTCCCGCAGGATGCCGAGCGGCTGCGCCCGCTGATCGCCGAATGTCGCGATCTGGGCGTGCGCGTCAGCCTGTTCATGGATCCCGTGCCCGGGCAGATGGCGCTGGCCCGGGCTGTCGGGGCCGACCGTGTGGAGCTCTACACCGAGCCCTATGCCGCAGCCTGGGGCCATGCCAGCCAGGAAGCCCAGTTGCAGCGTTATGCCGCCGCGGCGCAGGCCGCACTGGATGCCGGTTTGGGCGTGAATGCCGGCCATGACCTGAACCGCGATAACCTCACCGCATTCCTGCGCCAGGTGCCTGGCGTGACCGAGGTGTCCATCGGTCACGCGCTGATGGCCGATGCCTTGGAACTGGGCTACGACGCCACCGTCAGGGACTACCTGCGATGCATCGCGGACGCTGAAAAATGATCTACGGCATCGGCACCGATATCTGCGACGTGCGCCGCATTCGTCTGAGTGTCGAGCGCCATGGCGAGCGCTTTGCCCAGCGCGTGCTCAGTGATGCCGAGTTCGCTACCTGGAAGGCGCGCAGTGTGCGCTGGCCCGAACGCGGTCTGCGCTACCTGGCCACCCGTTTTTCCGCCAAGGAGGCGTTCTCCAAGGCGATCGGCCTGGGCATGCGTTTGCCCATGAGCTGGCGTCTGTGCGAGGTGGGCAAGCTGCCCAGTGGCAAGCCCTTCATCGTGTTGCATGGCGAGCTCAAGACCTGGTTCGAAGCCCAGGGGCTGAGTGCCCACGTGAGCGTGACCGACGAGACGGATTACGCGGCCAGTTTTGTCGTGGTCGAGAAAAATTCCGCCACACCTGGTGAAATGCCCAACCCTTGATTTCCTGCGAAAGACCCGTATGAGCCAGCACGCACCCCTGATCATCGACATCGCCGGCACCACCCTGCATGCGGACGATCGCCGCCGCCTGGCCCATCCGCTGGTCGGCGGCATCGTTCTGTTTGGCCGCAACTGGCAGGACCGCGCCCAGCTCTCCGCCTTGTGTGCCGACATCAAAAGCATCCGGTCCGACCTGCTGATCTGCGTCGACCATGAAGGCGGGCGCGTGCAGCGCTTCAAGACCGGGGGCTTTACCCATCTGCCGCCCATGCGCGCCCTGGGTGAGTTGTGGTTACGCGATCAGCTGGGCGCCACCAACGCGGCCACCGCCAGCGGCCTGGTGCTGGCCAGCGAGCTGCGCGCCTGCGGCGTGGACTTCAGCTTCACGCCGGTGCTGGACCTGGACTATGGCGAGAGTGGTGTCATCGGCGACCGTGCTTTCGGCCGCGACCCGCGTGTCATCACCCTGCTGGCCAAGAGCCTGATGCACGGCCTGCGCCTGGCCGGTTTGGCCAGCTGTGGCAAGCACTTTCCCGGCCATGGTTTCGTGAAGGCCGATTCGCATACCGACATCCCGGTGGACAGGCGCAGCCTCAAGGCCATCCTGGCCGACGATGCCGCGCCTTATGGCTGGCTCAGTACTTCACTGGACAGCGTGATGCCCGCCCACGTGATCTACCCCAAGGTCGATGCGCGGCCGGCGGGTTTCTCCGAAAAGTGGCTGGGTGAGATCCTGCGCGGTCGTCTGCGTTTCCAGGGCGCCGTCTTCAGCGACGACCTCAGCATGGCCGGAGCGCGCATGATCGACGGGCGCCAGGTCAGCTACACCGAGGCCGCCGTGACGGCGCTGAATGCCGGCTGCGACATGGTGCTGCTGTGCAACCAGTCGCTGGATGGCGGGCAGGCGGTCGATGAGTTGATCGCCGGCATGACCGAGGCGCAGGTCAGGGGCCGGTGGCAGCCGGACGAGGCGGGTGAATCCCGGCGCCTGGCCCTGCTGCCGCAGACGCCGGCACCGGACTGGGATCAACTCATGATCAGCCCGGCCTATATGCACGCGCTGGATCTGCTTCCCTGAAGCCTGGCCTTGAGTGTCATGAAGGCGTAACGCGACGGTCATAAACTTTCTTCGTCACACATGAAGGCCACGCCTGTGGTCAGGTGGATCGAGGAGAGTTATGAGAGCGCTGAAGCTGACGCTGGTGCAGCGGATTGAACTGACCATTGGCTTGTTGCTGGGCTTGATGCTGGTCGCCGGTGGATTCACCGCCTGGTCGGTGTATGGCATCCACCAGCAGGCCAGGCAGACAGTTGAATCCGATCTGGTGCAGTTGCTGCGCATGTCGAACATGCAGAAGAGTGTCAGCCAGGCACGCAGAGCCGAAAAGGACGTCTCGATCGACCTGCTGATGAAAATGGATCGGGTGCCACAGCGCATTGCGGAATGGAAGCAGCACGTCGCCGAGGCCAACGCACTGATGCGCACCGTGAGAGAGGCTGAGTTCCATCCGCAGGTGCTGGATTCGATCCAGCAGGGTGCACGAGAGTTCGAGGCCTACACCTCGCGACTCAGCGGCATTCTGGCGCGCATCGAGAGCAAGGAAATTCTCGATCAGGCTGTCTATGAAGAGGAAATCCAGGCGCACCTGAAATCCGCAATGGCTGCCGAAGCGCAGATAGGCCAGGCCATGCTGCATACCAGTGAATTGACCACACGGGGAGGCGAGCAGATGAGCGCTGCCGTCCGTCAACTCTTCTGGATCATCGGTCTGGGGCTGGGGCTTGCCATTGCCTTTGGCCTGCTGCTGGGCCAGTCCTTGTTGCGTGGCATCCGGCGGCCGCTGGCGCATCTGACCCAGGGCATTGCCAGTGTCAGGGCCGGCAATCTGTCCCAGGAGGTCCCGGTCTATTCCAGCGACGAGCTGGGACAAATGGCCGGCAACTTCAATACCATGGTGGCCTCGCTGCGGGCCATGGTGCAGGAGGTCCGGCAAGGCGCCGAGGGAGTGACCGAGGCGAGTTCGCAGATTGCCAGCGGCAACAATGACTTGAGCAGCCGAACCGAGCAGGCCGCTGCCAGCCTGCAGCAGGCTGCGGCGTCCCTGGACACGCTGACCAGCACGGTGCGCAAGACAGCCGATTCGGCGCACGCTGCCAACGGGATTGCATCGTCCGCGGCCTCCTCGGCGGGTCAATGCGGTGATCTGGTCCAGCAGGTCGTTCTCAGCATGGCCGGCATCCAGACCTCCAGCAGTCGCATCGCCGATATCACGGCCGTCATCGACGGGATTGCCTTCCAGACCAATATCCTGGCGCTCAATGCGGCGGTAGAGGCCGCGCGGGCGGGTGAGCAGGGGCGGGGATTTGCCGTCGTTGCCGGTGAAGTCCGCCTGTTGGCCCAGCGTTCAGCCGAGGCGGCCCGCGAGATCAAGGCCTTGATCGATGCCAGCCGCGACGAAGTGGCGTCGGGTTCCCGTCTGGTGCAGGAAGCCGGGAGCGCAATGTCGCAGATCGTGCGGCAAGTGGCCGAGGTCAGCCACGTGATCCAGGCGATCACGCAGGACGCCCGCATCCAGTCGAGCGAGATCGGGGGGGTCAACCAGTCCATGGGACAGCTCGAACAGATGACGCAGCAGAATGCCGCGCTGGTCGAACAGGCGGCTGCCGCTTCCGCCAGCCTCAGGGACCAGGCCGACCGCATGGCCGACGTGATGCGCATGTTCACCGTGGGCCGGGAACATCAGCTGCTGTTGCCGGCCTGAAGCCGGACTACACTGCGGCCTGATTCCGGAGGCCCCTCATGTCGACGCATCAGTTCGCACAGTTGCCAGCACCGCCGTATTACGCCGTGGTCTTTTCTTCCCTGCGAACGGCGGGTAACGACGGCTATGAACAGACGGCCGAACGCATGGTCGATCTGGCCGCAGGTCAGCCCGGCTTCCTCGGTGCCGAGAGCGTGCGCAGTGCAGATGGCTTCGGCATCACGGTGTCCTATTGGATGTCCGAAGCGGCGATCGCCGCCTGGCGGGGGCATGCCGAGCACCGCATCGCACAGGAAAGCGGCCGCACGCGCTGGTACGAGCACTACGAAATCCGTGTGGCGCGGGTCGAGCGGGCCTGGGGCAAACCGGCCTGAGAGGCCGCAGCCGGGCTTCAGTCTCAGCCCACGGGGCCGGGCGGCTGGCTGAGAAATTCAATCTGGGTCAGGTACAGACGCAGATCGAACTCAAGCTGGTGGTAGTCAGGTTCCATGTAGGTGCAGAGCTGGTAGAAGGCTTTGTCGTGGGCCTTTTCCTTGAGGTGGGCCAATTCGTGCACCACGATCATTCTCAGGAACTCGGGCGGTACGCTCTTGAACAGGGTGGCGATGCGAATCTCGCGTTTGCTCTTCAGCCTGGATCCTTGCACCCGCGAGACGCTGGTGTGCGTACCCAGGGCATGGTGGACGACGTGCAGCCTGCTGTCAAAACAGATCTTGTTCAGTGGCTCGGCACTGCGCAGGTATTCTGCCTTGAGGCCCTGCACGTAGTCGAACAGGGCCTTGTCGCTACGGATGTCATGGGTGTCCGGGTACTTCTTGTGCAAGACCTTCCCCAACTGCTCGCTGGCCAGGAGCTGGCGCACCTGTTCCAGAACCGCTGGCTGGTACCCGGTGAGGTAGCGTAGCGGGTCTCTGGGTTGCGGCAGAGGTGTGGCGGTGCCGGGCGGCCGGGATGGTTTCATGGCTGCGTTAGCAATTCTTTAGGAATTTTCTAGCGAGTTCTTAAGAGACATGATGTGGCCAGATTCCTAGACTTCCTGCATGTTCCTGCTCGGGGTGAGCGGGGACCAAGACCAGCCCGGCAGTTCTTCCGGGCCACCAGGAAGTAAACCATGAAAATTGACACGAACGAAATGGCGAAGCTTGAGCACGCCACCGGCACCGCCCCGAGGGTGGACCTCTACAGCGGCATCCACAAGGCCCTGCGAGCCCTGATGGCTGACATTCTGGTGGCCGTCGGCCGCATGGACCCGGAGGATGAATCCGAATTCGACTGGGTCAGTTCGCGTGTGCTGCAGCTGGCCGACGTCTGCACCTCGCATCTGATGCACGAGAACGAGTTCGTGCACGGGGCCATGGAGGCCTGCCAGCCGGGCTCCAGCGGGCGTATCGCCCATGAACACCTCGAGCATGGGGATGCGATCGCCCGCCTGAAGGACGCGGTACAGCAGATGCGTGCCAGCCAGGGTGCGCGGCGTGCCGGCGAGGCCTTGTCCCTGTACCGGCAGCTGGCGCTGTTCGTTGCCCATAATTTCGAGCACATGCACACCGAGGAGACGGTGCACAACCAGGTTTTGTGGGCGCATTACAGCGATGAAGAGTTGATGGCCCTGCACGCCCGGCTGGTCGCTTCGCTGCCACCTGAGGAAAACCTGTTCGCATTGCGCTGGATGGTGCCCGCCATGACGCCGGCGGAACGCCTGCAGGTGCTCGGGGACATGCAGGCCCACGCTCCGGCACCAGTCTTTGCGGCCGCCCTGGACGTGGTGCAGCCGCACCTGGACCTGCGCGGCTGGGGCAAGCTTTCACGCGGCCTGAATCTGGCGCCGGTGGCGGGCCTGGTCGAGGTCTGAGCCGTGGCGAGCCTAGTCGCCCTCACTGAGTTCGAGGGCGGCAGCCACGCACAGCCTGAACTGGCCACGGCCTGTCTTCTCGATGCGGATGGGCTGGGCCTGCTCGGCCAGCCGGCGCTCCAGCAGGATCAGCCGGGCTTCCAGGTTGTCCACCACCTCCGGCAGGCCGATGCCGGGATCCAGTCGCAGTTCGCGGTTGCTGAATTCCGTTCGGCCGCGCTGTCGATGGTCCTGCAGCAGCTTCCAGAAGATGGCGCCGGCCACGCCCTTGATGACGTAGTTGTCGTTGAAAAAGATGCTGTTGTTGCTGCGGTAGCGGCGCACCTGCACCGTCCCCTGCGGGACGGGACAAGGAGCCGTGGTCGGCGGAGCCGCGGGCTCTGCCGTGGTGCCCGTGTCCAGGCGCAGCAGGTCGATGGCCGCTCCGAGGTGACCGGCGATGGTCACCAGGACATCCTCGTCCTCGAAGGTGAAGCGCAGTTCCTGCGTGCTTTCGACGAAGATCACACCCAATGCCTGGTTGGTCGAGAGGATGGGTACGGCCATCTGGCTCTGCGGCCGGGGCAGGCCCGGGTAGGGGATGTCGGTATTGAGCGCCAGGCCAGGCTGCCCGCTCTCCATAGTGCGGCGCACGGCATGGCTGTAGAGACTGGCACTGGTCATGTGGGGGATGCGCACCGGGGTGCGCTCGCGCGCCGCCATGCCGATCACGCCCTGGCCCAGTTCGATCTCGGAGCCCACCCCGGACTCGGCGTAGCCATGGCTGGTCACGGTATAGAGGCGCTGCAGGGTCGGGTCCAGCAGCAGGATCATGGCGTGCGCGATGCCGAAATCCTGTGTCAGGGTGGCCATCACCGCGCCCAGCGCCTCGTCGAGCGTGCTGCAGCGTGCCAGCCGCTCGCTGCAGCGGCGCATCTGGCCGAGGAGGCCGCAGCGCGGCGGCGGAGCCTCCATGGCGTCACCAGGCACCTGTTCGATGGCCTGGATCTCGTAGATGTCCGATCCCTTGAGCTCGAACACGTCGGCCATGCCGCTGTGTGAGGCGATTCCGGCCAGCTGGGCCCGCATGCCCTCGAACAGGGGTCCTTCGGTTTCGGTGTGCTGGTAGCGGATCTGCAGCCGGTAGAAGATGCAGGTCTGGGGGTGCAGCAGCAGCAGCGTGGCCTGTGGGTGCGCCAGGATGTTCTGCCGTGTCTTGTTGAAAAACTGGAAGGACAGGGCGACGTGGCGTGCGTCCAGGTAATAGACCTGGGACAGATAGGCCACATTGGGGGTGCCGTCGGGTGCGCAGGTGGCAATCATCGCCGGGATGATGCCTTCCAGGCAGGGCCGGATGTCGTCCAGGGTGGGTTCGTTCATGCCCGGACTCCGCTGCCCGGCAATTGCGATCCGGCCTTGGGGCCGGGGGTCTGGTCGTAGGCCTGCTCCGGCGCGAAGCTGACGGCGACGACATCGGCCAGCTGGTGCGCCAGCATGGCGCGGGTCTGCTCAGCCCGGATGCCCACATGGGCGAGCTGTCCTTCCATGGCCCGCAGATAGCGTTGCAGCAGTTCCGATTCGGCCGGCAGGGCCGCGCGCAGCTGAACGGCGCCGGCTTTCACCTGGACCGTGCGGTGGGTGGAGGGCTCGCTGAACACCACGGCAATGTGTCCCGTGGCCTGCAGGTCGGCCAGCAGCTGGACGGAGCTGGGGCGGTTCAGGTAGACGGTGATGCGATCACCCTGGGGCGTGATGCTGGCGCCGACCGCCCGCATCAGGCTGGGGCGTTGCGCAGCGTCGCGCGAGGCGACGATGGTGGATACCCCGCTGTCGATCAGGGCGATGTGTTCGGCGCTGAGCAGGCCTGGTCCGCCTGTCGTCTTGCCTGTCATGGGGGTGTCCTTCATGCAAGCAGGCCGGTGCGGATCAGCCCTCGCGGCGCAGCGCGGGGAAGAGGATCACGTCGCGGATGCTGGGGCTGTCGGTCAGCAGCATCATCAGGCGGTCGATGCCGATGCCGCAACCGCCGGTGGGCGGCATGCCGTATTCGAGCGCGCGCACGAAGTCGTGGTCGAAGAACATGGCCTCGTCGTCGCCGCTGTCCTTGGCCGCCACCTGGGCGTGGAAGCGCGCGGCCTGCTCTTCGGCATCGTTCAGCTCGGAAAAGCCGTTGCCGAACTCGCGCCCGGTGATGTAGAGCTCGAAGCGTTCGGTCACATCCGGGCGCGTGTCGCTGGCGCGCGCCAGCGGTGAGATTTCCACCGGGTGCTCGCAGATGAAGGTGGGCTGCCAGAGCTTCTCTTCCACCACTTCCTCGAAATACAGAACCTGCAGGCTGGACAGCGAGCGGGTCGAGAGTTTGTGCTTTTCCTCGTTCATCCCGAGTTTCTTGAGCGCGTTGATCAGCCAGGCGCTGTCGTCGACAAAGGCACTGCCAGCCTCGCTGTGGCGGACGATGGCTTCACGGATGGTCAGGCGCTCGAAGGGCTGGGCCAGGTCCACCGGCTTGCCGCCATAGCTCAGTTGCAGCGTACCGGTCGCCTGCTGGGCAGCGTGGCGCACCAGGCCTTCGGTGAAGGTCATGAGATCCTGGTAGTCCCAGTAGGCCGCATAGAACTCCATCATGGTGAACTCGGGGTTGTGGCGCACCGAGATGCCTTCGTTGCGGAAGTTTCGGTTGATCTCGAACACGCGCTCGAAACCGCCCACGATCAGGCGCTTGAGAAACAGTTCGGGCGCAATGCGCAGGAACATCTCCTGGTCCAGCGCGTTGTGGTGCGTGATGAAAGGCTTGGCATTGGCGCCGCCCGGGATGGGGTGCAGCATCGGTGTCTCGACTTCGAGGAAGCGATGCGAAACCATGAACTCGCGGATCGAACTCACGGCCTTGCTGCGGGCCACGAAGCGCTGGCGCGCCTCCTCGTCGGTCATCAGGTCCACGTAACGCTGGCGGTACTTGACCTCCTGGTCGGCCACGCCGTGGAACTTGTCGGGCATGGGGCGCAGGCTCTTGGTCAGCAGGCGCACGCTCGTGGCCTGGATCGAAAGCTCGCCGGTCTTGGTCTTGAAGACCAGGCCTTCGGCGGCCACGATGTCGCCCAGGTCCCAGTGCTTGAAGGTCTCGTAGGCTTCCTCGCCGATCTCGTCGCGCTTGACGTAGATCTGGATGCGGCCGCTGCTGTCCTGCAGGGTGGCGAAGCTGGCCTTGCCCATGACGCGCTTGAGCATCATGCGGCCGGCCACGCTGGCGCGGCTGGCCTGGGCCAGCAAACCTTCGGGGGTCTGGCCGGCGTGGGCGGCGAAGAGCTCGGCGGCTCGGTCGGCCGGCTTGAAGTCGTTGGGGAAGGCCGGGCCCTTGCCGTCGGCCTGCTGCTGGCGGATGGCCTTGAGCTTTTCGCGCCGTTCGGCGATCAGCTGGTTTTCGTCCTGGGCGGGGGCAGCGGTGTGTTGTTCTGACATGAGAGGGCCGGGTAGGAGGTGGCCCTGAGAGAGGGCCAGAACCCGCTATTTTAATGACGCTATCATCCCTTCAGCTTTTTCCCTTCTGACCGGGCCCGTCATGCTGTTCCAGATCTTTTCCCTCTTGCTCGAAGTCGTGGCCGGCGTGCTCGGCGGTGCCTGCCTTTTGCGCCTGTACATGCAGTACCAGCGCATCCCCATGTCGGCGCGCTCGGGCAACCCGCTGGGGCGTTTTGTCTTCGCCCTGACCGACTGGCTGGTGCTGCCGCTGCGCCGTTTCGTGCCGGCAGCCGGCCGCTGGGACTTGTCCAGCCTGCTGGCGGCCTGGCTGATCGAACTGGCCATGTTCTCGCTGATCTGGGTCTTCACCAGCTTTGTCACCAGCTATGTATCGGTGCTGATCCTGGCCGCTTTTGGCGTGGTGCGGCTGGTGATTTCCGGCCTGACCGGCCTGATCATCGTTTATGCCGTGCTGTCCTGGGTGCAGTCCCATACGGTGCTGTCCGACATCATCCAACGCCTGGTGGCGCCCTTCCTGGCGCCGATCCGCCGTTTCGTGCCGCTGGTGGGCGGGGTGGACCTGTCGCCGCTGGTCCTGCTGGTCCTGCTGCAGGTCGCGGCCATCGTGCTGGGTCATTTGCAAGGGCTGGCCCTGCTGTAAATAAAAAAGCCGGCGCAAGGCCGGCTTTGGTCTGGGCTGGTATTTTCAGATCACGGCATCAGCCGGCTGGCGCTGCAGCATGGCCAGGGTGTTGGCCACGGTCTTGCGCAGTTCGCGGCGGTCGCAGATGAAATCCACGGCGCCCTTTTCCTGCAGGAACTCGGCGCGCTGGAAACCTTCGGGCAGCTTCACGCGTACCGTGGATTCAATCACGCGCGGGCCGGCAAAGCCGATCAGGGCCTTGGGCTCGGCGATCACCACGTCGCCCAGGAAGGCGAAGCCGGCGCTCACGCCGCCCATGGTCGGGTCGGTCAGCACGCTGATATAGGGCAGTTTTTTCTTGGCCAGGCGGGTCAGGGCCGCATTGGTCTTGGCCATCTGCATCAGCGAGAGCAGGCCTTCCTGCATGCGGGCGCCGCCGGTGGCGGTGAAGCACAGGAAGGGCACTTTCTGCTCGATGGCGGTCTCGACGCCGCGCACGAAACGCTCGCCGACCACCGAGCCCATGGAGCCGCCCATGAAACCGAACTCGAAGCTGGCTGCCACCAGGCTGATGCCATGCACGGCACCACCCATGACCACCAGGGCGTCGGTCTCGCCCGTGGCCTCCAGGGCTTCCTTCAGGCGTTCGGGGTACTTGCGGCTGTCCTTGAACTTGAGCGCATCGACCGGCAGCACTTCCTGGCCGATCTCGAAGCGGCCTTCGTTGTCCAGGAAGAGGTTGAGGCGCGTGCGCGCGTCGATGCGGTGGTGGTGGCTGCAGGTCGGGCAGACGTTCTGGTTCTGCTCCAGATCGGTCTTGTAGAGCACGGACTCACAGCTGGGGCACTTGATCCACAGGCCCTCGGGGACGCTGCGGCGGTCCGCTGGGTCGGTGTGCTGGATTTTCGGGGGCAGAAGTTTTTCGAGCCAACTCATGGTTTGCTTCCCTCTATAAATGGGGTCGGATTCCTGGGCCTGCGCGGCGCAAGACCGGCATTATGTATCCAAAGCCTGGCGAATTTCCCGCAGGAAATCCGAGGCCACGGTAAGGACTTGTGCCCGGGGCAGCGGGTCGATCAGCTGGATGATGCGGGTGCCGATGACCACGGCGTCGGCCACGCGGCCCACGGCCTTGGCGCTGGCCGCATCGCGGATGCCGAAACCCACGCCCACCGGCACCTTCACATGCTGGCGGATACGCGGCAGCATGGCTTCCACGGCGGCCGTGTCCAGCGTACCGGCACCTGTCACGCCCTTGAGCGAGACGTAATAGACGTAGCCAGTGGCCACGCGGGCGACCTGGGCCATGCGCTCGTCCGTGCTGGTGGGGGCCAGCAGGAAGATCAGGTCCAGGCCGTGCTGCTTGAGTGCTGCGGCGAAGGCTTCACACTCTTCGGGGGGTAGTCCACCACCAGCACGCCGTCGACGCCGGCCGCTGCGGCATCGCGCGCGAAGGCGTTGGAGCCGCCGGCCTGATGCAACTGGTCGTAGCGCTCGATGGGGTTGGCGTAGCCCATCAGGACCACCGGGGTGCTGCTGTTCTTCTGACGAAAGACACGCACCATCTCCAGCACCTGGCGCAGGCCGATGCCGGCGGCCAGGGCCTTGTCACCCGCCGCCTGGATGACCGGGCCATCGGCGCTGGGGTCGGAGAAAGGCACGCCCAGCTCGATCACGTCGGAGCCGGCCGCCACCATGCTGTGCATGAGCTCGGGCGTGATGTCGGGATAGGGGTAGCCGGCCGTGATGAAGGGGATCAGGGCCTTGCGCTGGCTCTTTTGCAGCGCGGCGAACGTGGAAGCGATGCGGCTCATTTTTTCAACTCGACTTTTTGTTCGATGCCGCCCTTGACGGCCTGGCCCTTGCAGCTCGGGCGGCAGTAGAAGTCGGCCTGGCTCAGGTCGGCCACGGTGCCGATGTCCTTGTCGCCCCGGCCCGAGAGGCTGACCAGGATGGACTGGTCGGGCCGCATCGTCTTGGCCAGCTTCATGGCGTAGGCCACGGCGTGGCTGGATTCCAGCGCGGGGATGATGCCCTCGGTGCGACAGAGGTAGTGGAAGGCAGCCAGGGCTTCGGTGTCCGTGATGCCGACGTACTCGGCGCGGCCGATGTCCTTCAGGTAGGCGTGCTCGGGGCCGACGCCGGGGTAGTCCAGGCCGGCGCTGATGCTGTGCGTCTCGGTGACCTGGCCATCCTCGTTCTGCAGCACATAGGTGCGGTTGCCGTGCAGCACGCCCGGGCTGCCGCGCTGCAGCGAGGCCGAGTGCTTGCCGCTGTCCATGCCCTCGCCAGCGGCTTCCACGCCGATCAGGCGCGTCTGCTCGTGCTGGATGTAGGGGTAGAAGATGCCCATGGCATTGCTGCCGCCGCCCACGCAGGCGACCACGGCGTCGGGCTGGGTGCTCTTGCAGCCGGTGCGCTGGAGCATCTCGGGCATCTGTACCAGGCATTCCTCACCGATCACGCTCTGGAAGTCGCGCACCATCATGGGATAGGGGTGCGGGCCGGCCACGGTGCCGATGATGTAGAAGGTGTTGTCCACATTGGCCACCCAGTCGCGCATGGCTTCGTTGAGGGCGTCCTTGAGCGTCTTGGAGCCGGATTCGACCGGCACCACGGTGGCGCCCAGCAGTTTCATGCGGTAGACGTTGGGGCTCTGGCGCTTGACGTCCTCCGAGCCCATGTAGACCACGCACTCCAGGCCGTAGCGCGCGCAGATGGTGGCCGTGGCCACGCCGTGCTGGCCGGCACCGGTTTCGGCAATGATGCGCGTCTTGCCCATGCGGCGGGCCAGCATGGCCTGGCCGATGGTGTTGTTGATCTTGTGCGCACCGGTGTGGTTCAGGTCCTCGCGCTTGAGGAAAATCTGGGCGCCACCCTGCTCGCGGCTCATGCGGGCTGCGTGGTAGACCGGCGAGGGGCGGCCGACGAAGTGGGCCAGCTCGTACTTAAACTCGGCGATGAAGTCCGGGTCGTGCTGGTATTGGGCGTAGGCCGCGCGCAACTGGTTGATGGCGTGGGTCAGCGTTTCGCTGACGAAGCTGCCTCCGTAGATGCCGAAATGGCCCTTGGCATCGGGCTGGTGATAGTCGAACATGTTTTAACCTGCGAGTTGTGCGTCGGTGGCACGCACGGCCGCGACGAACTGGTGGATCTTGGTGGCGTCCTTGATGCCCTTGGAGAGCTCGACGCCGGAACTGACGTCAACGGCCAGCGACTTACAGCGCGGCCGCAGCTGCCGTATGCCTTCGGTCACGTTTGCAGGCGTGAGTCCACCACTCAAGACGAGGTGAGCGTCGACGCTTGGAGGCAGGAGTGACCATTCGAACGATTTTCCGCCGCCGCCGAACCCCTCGACATGCGCGTCGAGCAGGACGGCCTGGGCGGCCGAGTATTGCTGGACGTATTTTACGAGATCGAAGCGACGGCCGGCTTCGCCCAGGGGTATGCGGGCGGCGCGCAGGAAAGGGCGGGCGCCAGCCGCCGCCAGGCATTGCTCCGGTGTCTCGTCGCCATGGAATTGCAGGGTGGCGTTGGGGATCAGGGCGCAGGCGGCCTGGATCTGCTCCGGGGGGGCGTTGACCACGAGCAGCACCGGCGTCATGAAGGCGGGCAGGCGACGGACCAGCTCGGCGGCGCGTTGTGCCGTGACATGACGCGGGCTTTTCTCGTACAGCACAAAACCCACGGCGTCGGCACCTGCAGCCACGGCCGCCTCCACGTCCTGCTCACGCGTCAGGCCGCAGATTTTGATTCTTGTCCGCGTGTTCATGGCAACCAATCATACGCAGGCGTACGGTCCGGCAGGCCCCAGCGGGCATCGTAGCGGGGCCCCAGGAAATACAGGCCATCCGGGGCGAAGGTCGGGGCGGCGGCGTCGCGGCTGCGCGCGGCGATGACCTCGGCCATCCACTCGGGCGGCTGCTTGCCCTGACCGATGGTGATGAGACAACCCATGATGTTGCGGATCATGTGGTGCAGGAAGGCATTGGCCTCGAACTCGAAGCGCCAGTAGGCGCCGCGCCGGCTGATGTCGATCCGCATGAGGTTCTTGACCGGCGACAGGGCCTGACAGGCCGAGGCGCGCAAGGAGGTGAAATCGCGCTCGCCCAGCAGGTGGGGCAGGGCCTGTTGCATCCGTGCCAGATCCAGGGGCTGGAACACCCAGCCGACGCGGTGGGTGTCGATGCTGGGGCGCACCGGCGACTCCAGTAGCAGGTAGGCGTAGCGCCGCGAGGTGGCGCTGGCGCGGCAGTGGAACGCGTCAGGGACGATCTGCGCCCATTGCGCAGCAATATCGCGCGGCAGGAAGCTGTTGGTGCCGCGCACCCAGGCGTAGGCCATGCGCTCGGCCGTGGTGTCGAAGTGCACCACCTGCATCAGGCCATGTACGCCGGCATCGGTGCGACCGGCACAGAGGGTGGAGATGCGCTGGTCGGCGAACTGGCCCAGCGCTTTTTCCAGTTGGTCCTGGACCGTGCGGCCCGAGGGCTGGCTCTGCCAGCCGTCGTAAGGGGTGCCGTCGTAACTGACGCCGAGGGCGATCCTCACGACACGGCCTGCAGGGACGAGCCCGGCCGGATCAGCCGAGCGCGGCCAGTGCCTTCTGGGCCCTGGACTTCATGTCACCCGAGGCTTCGGCAATGATTTCCTCGATCAGGGCGCGGGCACCATCGGTGTCGCCGATGGCCTTGAACTCGTCGGCCAGCGCCAGCTTGGTGGCCAGCGGGTCGTCCGAGCCACCACCCGGCTGCTCCGAGGGCGAGTCCAGGTCGAGCGACAGGCCACCCATGTCGAAGTTCATCATATTGTCTGCAGCCGGGGCGGCGGCGGGTGCCAGGCTGATCTCGGGCAGGGACGGGGCCTCAAAAGCCATGCTGTTGTCGGGAGCCGTGGCGATCGGCGCAGGCATGGTGGAGGCCGAAGGGGCCGGGGCGCGTGACTCGGCTTCGTCGAGCGAGAAGTCCAGGTCCAGATCCAGGTCCATGCCGGCTCCTGCGGCAGCAGCGGCCGCCACGGGGGCCGCTTGCCGCACGGGCTGGCTGGCATAACTGCCGGAACTGGCCTGCAGCGGGGCGGGCGCCGAAGCGGGCGGTTCGCCGCCGGGCTGGTAGGCCTCATTGTTCGGGTCGATGCCGCGGCCGAGTTCACAGATGTGTTCCCATTCACTGCCGCTGCCGCCGGTGACCTTGTAGGCTTCCTTGGCGATCACGCCAAAGTTCTTCACGTCGCGCCGCTTGGCGTAGATTTCCAGCAATTTCTGGTGGATGGCGACGCGGCTGGGGTGGTTGCGCAGCGCTTCCTTGAGGATTTCCTCGGCCTGCAGGTCACGGCCGTAAGCGAGGTAGACATCGGCTTCAGCGACGGGGTCGACATCGTCGCCAGCATCAAGCTGGCTGGGCGAGTAGACCATGGACGAGGAACTGCTGGCACCGTTGTCATTGGTGTCAACTCGTTGTCCGCCGCTTGCTCCGAAAAAAGAGTCGGGCTGGAGACGGCTCTCCAGGTAGGCGCTGTCGACTTGGGAGGCGTTCTTGCGCTGACGGCTGCGGTAAAAGGCCAGACCGGCCAGCAGGGCCACCAGACCACCAGCCGCCGCCGGGATCAGCGGGTTGTCCATCAGCTCGTCGAGCAGGGAGGGTTCTTCGACCACGGGAGCTGGCATCGGGGCCGATGCCACCGGACGCGGCATCGGTGCGGTGGCCTGAGGGGCAGGCGCCGGGGCGCTGGCCGCCGGAACTGCTGCGGGTGCCACGGTGACCGCGGGGGCGGGCGTCGCGACCGGCGCAGAGGCCACCGGTGCCGCGGCAGGCACAGCGGGTGCCGCCGGTTTGGCTGGTGCCGAGGCCACCGGTGCGGGGGCGGCGGCCGTCTTGCTGAGTTTTTCCAGTTCAGCGACGTTCTTGGACAGGGCCTCCGTGCGGGCTGCGGCGTCCTTGGCGCTGCGCTCCATGGCCAGTTTGTCTTCAGGTGCCTTGGCCTGGACAGCGCCCTTGGACAAGGTCAGCTTGTCGGGGGCGGTGGTGGCCGGTTTCTTTTCCTCGACCTGGGTCTGCACGCTGCCGCTGGTCTTGCGGTCGGCTGCCGCTTCGGGGCTGGCCGGGGCACTGGCCGCGAGGCGGCGGCGGAATTCGTTGAAGTCCCTGCTCTGGGTCTGCAGGATCTGGCGAGCCTCGTCGGCCGGGGTGGCTTGTGCTTCCTCGGCGCCGGGCATGTCCAGCACAGCGCCCTTGCGCAGCCGGTTGACGTTGCCGCCGATAAAGGCTTCCGGGTTGCTGCGCAGCATGGCGACCAGCATCTGGTCGAGTGATACGTCGGCCGCTTTCTGGGCCAGGGCTATGCGCCCGGCCGTATCACCGGCCTTGACGGTCAGTTGCTGTCGTCCTGCCACGGCCGGGGCCGGGGGCTCCGTGCTTTTGGGGGGCTCGGCGGTGGCCACCGGGGCAGGCTCCGGACTGGGCTGGACAGGCTCGGCCGCCGGGGCGGGGACCACGGCCGGGGCTTCGGCCGGTACAGGTGCGGGTGCCGCGGGCGGCGCGATCTGGACCGGCACGGCACTGACCTGAGGGGCCTGCGGCGTGACGGGCTGCGATCCGTTGAGGACCGGGGGATCAAAAAGCATCGTGTAATCGCGCACGATGCGGCCGGAGGACCAGTTGGCCTCCAGGATCAGGTCCACATAGGGTTCGTTGATGGCGCGTGAGTTGCTCAGACGCAGGTACTGCTGTCCGTTCGCGCGTTTCTGCAGGGAAATCTGCAGGCCATTGAGGGCCGCGCTGTACTCCATGCCACTGGCCCGGTAGGTATCCGGCAGGGCGACACGGGGCCGTAGCGAGGAGGCTTCGTCCTCGTTGATCTCGAGGATCTCGATTTCGGCACGTAGCGGTTCGCCCAGCGCCGACTGAACCACGATGCGGCCCAGGGAGAGCGCAGCAGCTTGCGTGCCCCACAAACCGAGAACCGTGGCGGAGGCAATCGCCAGGGCGGTTCTTTGCCAGCGTTGTGACTTAGCAATCAATTTAGGGGCCTCCGGTGCTCGGGCGAAGTAGGTGTGAACGCCACGGTTTTTAGTCCAAAACCGTGATCATGAAACTGGAAAAGTACGTTAACATCAATATGTTAGCCTGACAAGCTGAGAAAGCGCTTAACTTTCTTGGCCTAAGCTCCTGGCTCTGGTTCAGGCTGTATTTGTTGTTAACGGACAACGAATATCTGTCTCCGCATCAAGCTTGCAGCAGGATGCGCAGCATACGACGCAGCGGCTCGGCCGCACCCCACAAAAGCTGGTCGCCGACCGTGAATGCGCCCAGATAGTCATTGCCCATGGCCAGCTTGTGCAGGCGGCCCACCGGCACAGTCAGCGTACCCGTGACGGCGGCCGGCGTGAGTTCGCGCTCGCTGATCTCGCGCTGGTTGGGGACCACTTTCACCCAGTCGTTGGCGCCGGCCAGCAGGCCTTCGATCTCGGCCAGCGGCACGTCCTTCTTCAGCTTGACCGTCAGGCCCTGCGAGTGGCAGCGCATGGCGCCGATGCGCACGCACAGGCCGTCGATCGGGATGCTGCCGGCGCTGCGGAAGGCCGGGTTGCCCAGGATCTTGTTGCATTCGGCGCCGCCCTTCCACTCTTCCTTGCTCTGGCCGTGCTCGACCGGCACGTCGATCCAGGGGATCAGGCTGCCGGCCAGGGCCGTGCTGCGGAAGTTCTTGGTCGGGAAGCTGGCATCGCGCATGGTGGCGGCCACCTTGCGGTCGATGTCCAGGATGGCCGAGGCCGGATCGGCAAGCTCGGCCTTGACGGAGTCGTGCAGGGCGCCCATCTGGCTCAGCAGTTCGCGCATGTTCTGCGCGCCGGCACCCGAGGCGGCCTGGTAGGTCATGGCGCTGACCCATTCGACCAGGCCAGCCTTGAACAGGCCGCCCATGCCCATGAGCATCAGGCTCACGGTGCAGTTGCCGCCGATCCAGTTGCGGCCGCCCTGGGCCAGCGACTGGTCGATCACGTGGCGGTTGACGGGGTCCAGGATGATGACGGCGTCGTCGGCCATGCGCAGGGCCGAGGCTGCATCGATCCAGTGGCCCTTCCAGCCGGCAGCGCGCAGCTTGGGGTAGACCTCCTTGGTGTAGTCGCCGCCCTGGCAGGTCAGGACGATGTCGCACTTCCTGAGGTCCTCGATGCTGTTGGCGTCCTTGAGGGTGGTTTCGTTCCTGGCCAGGGCCGGGGCTTTGCCGCCGGCATTGGAAGTGGAGAAGAACACCGGCTCGATCAGGCCGAAGTCGCCTTCGGCCTGCATGCGGTCCATCAGGACCGAGCCCACCATGCCACGCCAGCCGACGAGGCCCACCACATTGCCTACCTTGCTCATCACATGCCCTTTCAATCAAATCCTGTTAACCCGGCTCGTCGGCCGGGTGGGCGTGACGAACCGAGAGCTGTTTCAGCCCTTGGTTTTCGTAATGGCGGCGACCACCGCGTCGCCCATTTCGCGGGTGCCCACCTTCGTGGTACCTGCCGACCAGATGTCTGCCGTGCGCAGTCCGGACGCGAGCACGCTCTTGACGGCCGACTCGATACGGTCGGCGGCCGTGGCCTGGTTGAGCGAGAAGCGGAGCATCATGGCAGCAGACAGTATTGTAGCCAGCGGGTTGGCGATGCCCTTGCCCGCGATGTCGGGCGCGCTGCCGTGGCTGGGCTCGTACAGGCCCTGGTTCTTGCTGTTCAGGCTGGCCGAGGGCAGCATGCCGATGGAGCCGGTCAGCATGGCGGCTTCGTCGGACAGGATGTCGCCGAACATATTGCCGGTGACGATGACGTCGAAGCTCTTGGGGGCCTTGACCAGCTGCATGGCGGCGTTGTCCACGTACATATGGCTCAGCTCGACGTCCGGGTACTGCTGGTGCACTTCGGTGACCACGTCCTTCCAGAACTGGAAGGTCTCGAGCACATTGGCCTTGTCCACGCTGGTGACCTTCTTGTTGCGCTTGCGCGCGGCCTGGAAGGCGGTGTGGGCGATGCGCTCGATCTCGGGCTTGCTGTAGCGCATGGTGTCGTAGGCTTCCTCGGCGCCGGGGAAGGCACCGTCGGTGGCTGTACGGCGGCCGCGCGGCTGGCCGAAGTAGATGTCGCCGGTGAGTTCGCGCACGATCAGGATGTCCAGGCCGGCAATCAGCTCGGGCTTGAGGCTGGAGGCCCCCACGAGTTCTTCGTAGCAAATGGCCGGGCGGAAGTTGGCGTACAGGCCCAGGTGCTTGCGCAGGCCGAGGATGGCCTGCTCGGGGCGCAGGGCGCGCTCGAGCTTGTCGTATTTCCAGTCACCGACGGCGCCGAACAGGATGGCGTCGGCCGCCTTGGCCAGGTTCAGTGTGGCATCGGGCAAGGGATGGCCGGCGGCCTCGTAGGCGGCGCCGCCCACGGGGGCGGTTTCCATCTCGAATTTCAGGTCCAGGACCTGGAGGACCTTGACGGCCTCGGCCACGATTTCGGTACCGATGCCGTCACCCGGCAGAACTGCGATTTTCATGTGGTAGCTTTGCTATGAATTTGTGAGCGATCAGCCCATCATGGTGTGGGCGAGCCAGGGCTTCTTGGCCAGGCGTTCGGCTTCGTAAGCCGCGATCTTGTCCTTGTGACGCAGGGTCAGGCCGATGTCGTCGAAGCCGTTGAGCAGGCAGTACTTGCGGAAGGCCTGCACCTCGAAGGGGATCTCTTCGCCCTGGGGCTTGACGACGACCTGGCGCTCCAGGTCGATGGTGAGCTGGTAGCCGGGGAAGGCCGCACATTCGTCGAACAGCTGGGCCACCGTGGCTTCGGGCAGCACGATGGGCAGCAGGCCGTTCTTGAAGCTGTTGTTGAAGAAGATGTCGGCAAAGCTGGGCGCGAGGATGGCGCGGAAGCCGTACTGGTCCAGCGCCCAGGGCGCGTGCTCACGCGAGGAGCCGCAGCCGAAGTTCTTGCGCGCCAGCAGCACGGAAGCACCGGCATAACGCGGCTGGTTCAGTACGAAGTCCGGGTTGGGCTTGCGGCTGGCCGGGTCCTGGCCCGGGTAACCGGCGTCCAGGTAGCGCCATTCGTCGAACAGGTTGGGGCCGAAGCCGGTCTTGCGGATGGACTTGAGGAACTGCTTGGGGATGATGGCGTCGGTGTCGACGTTCTCGCGGTCCATCGGCGCCACGAGACCCTTGTGGATGGTGAACTTCTGCATGGCGGACCTCAGGAGAACTTGCGGATGTCGACGAAGTGGCCGTGCACGGCGGCGGCGGCGGCCATGGCCGGGCTGACCAGGTGGGTACGGCCTCCGGCGCCCTGGCGCCCTTCGAAGTTGCGGTTGCTGGTGGAGGCGCAGCGCTCGCCGGGCTCCAGCCGGTCGGCGTTCATGGCCAGGCACATGGAGCAGCCGGGTTCACGCCACTCGAAGCCGGCGGCCTTGAAGATCTCGTGCAGGCCTTCGCGTTCGGCCTGTTCCTTGACCTGGCCCGAACCCGGTACGACCAGGGCCAGCTTGACGTTCCTGGCGACCTTCTGGCCCAGTTTCTTGACCACGGCGGCGGCCTCGCGCATGTCCTCGATGCGGCTGTTGGTGCAGGAGCCGATGAAGACCTTGTCGATGCTGATGTCGGCCAGCGGCTTGCCGGGCTCCAGGCCCATATAGCTCAGGGCGCGCTCGATGGCGCCGCGCTTGTTGGCGTCTTTTTCCTTGTCCGGGTCGGGCACGCGGCCATCAATGCCCAGCACCATCTCGGGCGAGGTGCCCCAGGTGACCTGCGGCAGGATCTGTGTGGCGTCGAGTTCGACCACGGTGTCGAACCTGGCATCCGGGTCGGACTGCAAGGTCTTCCAGTAGGCGACGGCCTGCTCCCACTCCACGCCGGTGGGCGAGAGCGGACGGCCCCTGACGTACTCGATGGTCTTGTCGTCCACGGCCACCAGGCCGGCGCGTGCGCCGCCTTCGATGGCCATGTTGCAGACCGTCATGCGGCCTTCCATGGAGAGAGAACGGATGGCCGAGCCGGCGAATTCGATGGTGTAGCCCGTGCCGCCAGCGGTGCCGATGCGGCCAATGATGGCCAGCACGATGTCCTTGGCGGTCACGCCCGGGGCCACTTTGCCCTCCACCTTGATCAGCATGTTCTTCGCCTTCTTGGCCAGCAGGGTCTGCGTGGCCATGACGTGCTCGACTTCGCTGGTGCCGATGCCATGCGCCAGCGCGCCGAAGGCGCCGTGGGTGGAGGTGTGCGAGTCACCGCACACGACTGTCATGCCGGGCAGGGTGGCGCCGTTCTCGGGGCCGATCACGTGCACGATGCCCTGGCGCCTGGACAGGAAGGGGAAGAAGGCGGCGGCGCCGGACTCCTTGATGTTGGCGTCCAGCGTGGTGATCTGTTCCTTGCTGATCGGATCGGCGATGCCGTCGTAGCCCAGTTCCCAGCCCGTGGTGGGGGTGTTGTGGTCGGCCGTCGCCACGATGGACGATACGCGCCAGACCTTGCGGCCCGCCTGGCGCAGGCCTTCGAAGGCCTGCGGGCTGGTCACTTCATGGACCAGGTGGCGGTCGATGTAGAGGACGGCGGTGCCGTCTTCCTCGGTATGGACGACGTGCTCGTCCCAGATCTTGTCGTAAAGGGTGCGTCCCATGGCTGTTGTCCGCGTTGCAGTTCTAGGCAATCTGCCATTTTATGCGGACGTTGCGAAGAGGGGCTTCAGTCCAGGATATCCAGCGTGGGCGAGAACTCACGCACCCGGTGGTCCACGTAGTAGCCACCGTACTCTGTGTAGCGCAGCAGCTGTCGCTGGCAGGCCTTGCAGCGCCAGAGCTCGCAGCGGTTGTAGGGGAAGAACTCGATCGCCACCGGCGCGTCGGGCGAGTCGTAGCGCGTGCCCTGCGGGTGGCGTTCCTCGAAGGTCGGCTCATGGACCTCGGGGTCGCGCAGCGTGGCCAGGGCCTGCATCTGGGCGGCGGGCCAGCGTTCCTCGGTCAGGCTGGTCCAGCCGGGGCAGGGCCCCAGGCCGCAGCTGCAGTGGGCGGCGAGCGGGCTGTCGGCCTGCAGGACGCGCAGTTCAGCGGCGAGTCGGATGAGTTTCATGCGGCACGGGCCTTGAAGAAAAAAGCCCGCCGACGTTGCCGTGCGGCGGGCTGTGTTTCCGAAAGGTTCAGCGCTTGGCCATCGGCGGCACGTCGCGGCGCGGCGAACCGGTGTAGAGCTGGCGCGGACGGCCGATCTTGTACTCGGGGTCGCTGATCATTTCGTTGAGCTGGGCGATCCAGCCCACGGTGCGGGCCAGGGCGAAGATGCCGGTGAACAGGTTGACCGGGATGCCGATCGCGCGCTGTACGATGCCGGAATAGAAGTCCACGTTCGGGTAGAGCTTGCGCTGCACGAAGTAGTCGTCTTCCACGGCGATCTTCTCCACGGCCATGGCCAGCTTGAACAGCGGATCCTTCTCCAGACCCAGTTCGGCCAGCACTTCCTTGCAGGTTTCCTGCATCAGCTTGGCACGGGGGTCGTAGTTTTTGTAGACGCGGTGGCCAAAGCCCATCAGGCGCACGCCCGAGTTCTTGTCCTTGACCTGCTCCATGTACTCGCCGACCTTGGCGATGCCGCCCTGGCGCTGGATGTCCTCCAGCATGTTCAGGCAGGCCTCGTTGGCGCCGCCATGGGCAGGGCCCCAGAGGCAGGCCACGCCAGCGGCGATGGCCGCAAACGGGTTGGTACCCGAGGAGCCGCACAGGCGAACGGTCGAGGTGGAGGCGTTCTGCTCGTGGTCGGCGTGCAGGACGAAGATGCGGTCGAGGGCGCGCTCGAGCACCGGATTGACCTTGTAGTCCTCGCAGGGCGTGCCGAACATCATGCGCAGGAAGTTGCCGGAATAACTCAGGTCATTGCGCGGGTACATGTAGGGCTGGCCGATGCCGTACTTGTAGGCCATGGCGACCAGCGTGGGCAGCTTGGCAATCAGGCGGATCGCGGCGATCTCGCGGTGCTCGGGGTTGTTGATGTCGGTGCTGTCGTGATAGAAGGCCGACAGGGCGCCGATCAGACCGGTCAGCACGGCCATGGGGTGTGCATCACGGCGGAACCCGCGCAGGAAGAACTGCATCTGCTCGTTGACCATGGTGTGCATGGTCACGCGCTGGGTGAATTCGACCTTCTTCGCGGCATTGGGCAGGTCGCCGTAGAGCAGCAGATGGCAGGTTTCCAGGAAGTCGCACTGGGTGGCCAGCTGTTCGATCGGGTAACCGCGGTACAGCAACTCGCCCTTGTCACCATCGATATAGGTGATGGCCGACTGGCAGGAGGCGGTCGACAGGAAACCCGGGTCATAGGTGAACATGCCGGTCTGGCCGTACAGCTTGCGGATGTCGATGACATCCGGGCCGATATTGCCCTGGTAGACCGGCAGCTCGACGCTGGGCTTGCCGTTACTGAACGACAGGGTGGCTTTGTTATCAGCAAGTTTCATTTTTGACCTTTCAGCAGGTGGTTCTCAACATCTTCAATACTTCGCGTACTTCTTCGCGATCCAGCCCGGGTTCCACCTCGGCCAAGGGCTTGCGGCCGAGGTGCAGGTCGAGCAGGTCGTTGTCGCTCAGGTCCATCAGGGCGTTCAGACCCTGCGACTGGCGCACGGTCAGGGTGGACTCGAACTGGCGAAAAAATCGCTCGATGAAGAGGTCGTTTTCGAGCAGGCCGCGGCGGCAGCGCCACTTCAGCTTGCTCAGCGCCCTCGCATCGATCAGTTCATTGTCCACGGTCTACCCTGGTGCTTTGCTTACACCGCGCGGGCGACCATCATTTCCTTGATCTTGCCGATCGCCTTGGTCGGGTTCAGGCCCTTGGGGCAGACGTCGACGCAGTTCATGATGGTGTGGCAGCGGAACAGGCGGTAGGGGTCTTCCAGGTTGTCCAGTCGCTCACCCGTGGCCTGGTCGCGGCTGTCGGCGATGAAACGGTAGGCCTGCAGCAGACCGGCCGGGCCGACGAACTTGTCCGGGTTCCACCAGAAGCTCGGGCAGCTGGTGGAGCAGCTGGCGCACAGGATGCATTCGTACAGGCCGTTGAGCTCTTCACGCTCCTCGGGCGACTGCAGGCGCTCCTTCTCGGGCGGCACGTCCTCGTTGATCAGGTAGGGCTTGATCGAGTGGTACTGCTTGAAGAACTGCGTCATGTCCACGATCAGGTCGCGCACCACCGGCAGGCCGGGCAGGGGCTTGAGCACCACAGTGCCCTTGAGCGTGTTCATGTTGGTCAGGCAGGCCAGACCGTTCTTGCCATTGATGTTCATGGCATCCGAACCGCACACGCCTTCGCGGCAGGAGCGGCGGAAGGACAGGGTGGGGTCGACGGCCTTGAGCTTGATCAGGGCATCCAGCAGCATGCGCTCGTTGCCGTCGAGTTCGACCTCGAGGGTCTGCATGTAGGGCTTGGCGTCCTTGTCCGGGTCGTAGCGATAGATCTGGAAGGTGCGTAGGGTCATGATGGTCTCTCGGCGTGACGTCTTAGAAGGTGCGAACCTTGGGCGGGACGGACTCGACCGTCAGCGGCTTGAGGTTGACAGGCTTGTAGCTCAGGCTGTTGTTCGCGCTGTGCCACAGGGTGTGCTTCATCCAGTTGGCGTCGTCGCGGCCCAGCGGCGCCACGGCGTCGTCCACCGGGCGCTCGTAGTCGCTCACGGTGTGGGCGCCACGGCATTCCCTGCGGGCGGCGGCCGAGACCATGGTGGCCTGGGCGCACTCGATCAGGTTGTCGACTTCCAGCGCCTCGATGCGCGCAGTGTTGAAGACCTTGGAGGTGTCCTTCAGCCCGACGTGCTTGCTGCGCTCGCGCAGTTCGGCGATTTTCCTGACACCTTCGTCCATGCTGGCCTGGGTGCGGAACACGCCAGCGTGTTGCTGCATTGTGGCGCGCATGTCGTTGGCCACGTTCTGGGCATATTCACCGTTGCTCGCCGCATCGAGGCGGGCCAGGCGCGCCAGCGTACGGTCGGCGGCATCGGCCGGCAGCGACTTGTGCGACTTGGTCCGCGAGGCGAACTCGACGATGTGGTTGCCGGCGGCGCGGCCGAAGACCAGCAGATCCAGCAGGGAGTTGGTGCCCAGGCGGTTGGCGCCGTGCACGCTGACGCAGGAGCATTCACCCACGGCGTACAGGCCGTTGACGACCTTGTTGCTGCTGCCGTCATGCACCACCACCTGGCCGTTGATATTGGTCGGGATGCCGCCCATCTGGTAGTGGATGGTGGGCACCACGGGGATCGCTTCCTTGGTGATGTCCACGTTGGCGAAGTTGACGCCGATCTCGTAGACCGAGGGCAGGCGCTTGTGGATGGTCTCGGCGCCCAGGTGGTCGAGCTTGAGCATCACGTAGTCCTTGTTCGGACCGCAGCCGCGACCTTCCTTGATCTCCTGGTCCATGCAGCGTGAGACGAAATCGCGCGGGGCCAGGTCCTTCAAGGTCGGGGCGTAGCGCTCCATGAAGCGCTCGCCATTGCTGTTGAGCAGGATGGCGCCCTCGCCGCGGCAGCCCTCGGTCAGCAGCACGCCCGCGCCGGCCACGCCGGTCGGGTGGAACTGCCAGAACTCCATGTCCTGCAGCGGGATGCCGGCACGTGCCGCCATGCCCAGGCCGTCACCGGTGTTGATGAAGGCGTTGGTGGAGGCTGCAAAGATGCGGCCGGCACCACCGGTGGCCAGCAGCACGGTCTTGGCGTGCAGCACGTGCAGGTCGCCGGTTTCCATCTCAAGAGCGGTCACGCCGACCACGTCACCTTCGGCGTCGCGGACCAGATCCAGCGCCATCCATTCGACGAAGAACTGGGTGCGTGCTGCCACGTTCTGCTGGTACAGGGTGTGCAGCATGGCGTGGCCGGTGCGGTCGGCCGCGGCGCAGGCGCGCTGCACGGGCTTCTCGCCGTAGTTGGCCGTGTGCCCGCCGAAGGGGCGCTGGTAGATGGTGCCGTCGGGGTTGCGGTCGAAGGGCATGCCCATGTGCTCGAGGTCGTACACGACCTTGGGTGCTTCACGGCACATGAACTCGATGGCGTCCTGGTCGCCGAGCCAGTCGGAGCCCTTGACAGTGTCGTAGAAGTGGAAGTGCCAGTTGTCCTCGGACATATTGCCCAGCGAGGCGCCGATGCCGCCCTGGGCCGCCACGGTGTGCGAGCGGGTCGGGAAGACCTTGGACAGCACGGCCACGTTCAGGCCGGCACGCGCGAGCTGCAGCGAGGCACGCATGCCGGAGCCGCCGGCCCCGACGATGACGACGTCAAATTTGCGCTTGGATACGGAATACGACATGGCTCAGAGTCTCCACAGGACTTGGATGGCCCAGCCGGCGCAGCCGACCAGCCAGACGATGGTGAATACCTGCAGGGACAGGCGCAGCCAGACCGGCTTGATGTAATCCATCCAGATATCGCGCATGCCCACCCAGACGTGCCAGATCAGCGCGACGATGATGGCGAAGGTCAGCACCTTCATCCACTGGGCGGCGAAGATGCTGGCCCAGAGTTCGTAGCCGATGGGGCCGCGGGTGAACAGCACCTGGGCCAGCACCACGAAGGTGAAGAGGACCATCAGGGCGGCGGTGATGCGCTGGCTCAGCCAGTCGCGCAGACCGTAGTGCGCGCCGACGACGATGCGCTTGGAGCCGTAGTTGACGGACATGTGTTGCTCCTTGTTCTTCTTAGTAGAGGCCGAACAGCTTGGCACCCAGCACGACGGTCAAGGCCACGCTCAGCACCAGGGTGACGATGGCCGAACTGTGGCCGAATTCCTTGCTCACGGCATGGGCCACGTCCATCCAGAGGTGACGGATGCCGGCAATGATGTGGTGCAGATAGGCCCAGATCAGGGCCAGCGCGACCAGTTTGAAGAACCAGCCGGGTACAAAGCCTGCGCCGGCGCTGAACAGGGCGCTGAAGCGGGCAAAGGAGTATTCGGAGGACACCGAGGTGTCGAACAGCCAGATGATGAAGGGCAGCAGCAGGAACATCAGCGCGCCGCTGACGCGGTGCAGGATGGATACCCAGCCGGCCGGGGGCAGGCGGTAGCTGGGCAGGTCTTTCAGCGCGTGGATGTTGCGGAACTCGGGCCGCTGTGGCCGGGAGGAGGGGGCAAGCTCAGTCATGGATGGGCTTTCTGTGGATGTAACCGCTTTGTAATTTCTGGGCCTAAACAGTGGCAAATTCTATTGCAATGCAGCATTCAATCGGGCCTGATGCTGGTTCATTCTGCGCCTGGATGCTGGTAACCAAGTTTCTCAACTCAGCACATTCCGATAGTGGTGGGTGTCGGTCAGGTACAGGCCGCGGCGCAATTCCATGGGCACATCGTTATAGGTATACGCGATGCGCTCCACGCTCAGCAGCGGGGTGGTTTTTGACACCTTCAGGAATGTGGCCTGGGCGGCATCGGGCAGCACGGCACGGATTTTTTCCTCGGCCCGCACCATGCGCACGCCGAATTCGGTCTCGAACAGTTCGTACATGTGGCCATGGTGCTGGCTCAGGCGCTCGGCGGTCAGTCCCTTGAAGGGGGTGCCGGGCAGCCACAGGTCTTCCAGAATGGTGGGGTGGCCAGCGAAGGACAGCACGCGCCTGGCTTGCAGCACGCTGTCGCCGGTGCGCAGTGCCAGGGCGCGCGCGATCTCGGCCGGCGCGCGCAGTCGTTTGCAGTCGATGATGTTGCGCTCGGCCGGCCCCTCGCTCTGGCGATCGCCCTGGTCGGGCATCAGGCGCAGGAAACGGTACTGCACATGCTGCTCGGCATGGGTGGCCACGAAGGTGCCCTTGCCCTGGCGGCGCACCAGCAGGTGTTCGGCCGCCAGTTCATCGATGGCCTTGCGCACCGTGCCCTGGCTGACCCGGTAGCGCGCGGCCAGATCCATCTCGCTGGGAATGGCTTCGCCCGGTTTCCACTCGCCGGATTGCAGGCTTTGCAGGATCAGGCCCTTGATCTGCTGGTACAGGGGGCTGAAGGCGGGCGCGGGCGGCGCCGAAGCGCCGTTGTCGACGGCGGCCGAAGTGCTGTCAGCCAGAGGGGGGGCGCTGGAGTTCATGCGGTGTGCCGGGTCGGTTGGGAGTGCGAAAACAGTTCGAATCATATCTTATATAAGACATAAGACAAATTGATAAATCAGGGTTTTCGCGCTACACTCCCGGGCACATCCGGGGTACCCGCCGGCCGGTCCGGCATCCCCCCGCGGTCACCGATTCCCTATCACTTTCTGGAGTTTCCACCATGAGCAAAAAGCCCGTCCGCGTCGCCGTCACCGGCGCCGCCGGCCAAATCGGTTACGCCCTGTTGTTCCGCATCGCCTCCGGCGAAATGCTGGGCAAGGACCAGCCCGTCATTCTGCAACTGCTGGAAATTCCGGACGAGAAGGCCCAGAAGGCGCTCAAGGGTGTGATGATGGAACTGGAAGACTGTGCCTTCCCGCTGCTGGCCGGCATGGAAGCCCACAGCGACCCGATGACCGCCTTCAGGGATACCGACTACGCTTTGCTGGTGGGCTCGCGCCCGCGCGGCCCGGGCATGGAACGTGCTGAACTGCTGGCTGTCAATGGCGCCATCTTCACGGCCCAGGGCAAGGCCCTGAACGCCGTGGCCTCGCGCAAGGTCAAGGTGCTGGTGGTCGGCAACCCTGCCAACACCAACGCCTACATTGCGATGAAGAGCGCCCCGAACCTGCCGCGCAAGAATTTCACCGCCATGCTGCGCCTGGACCACAACCGTGCCGCCAGCCAGATCGCCGCCAAGACCGGCAAGGCCGTGGCCGACATCGAGAAACTCACTGTCTGGGGCAACCACTCGCCCACCATGTACGCCGACTACCGCTTCGCCACCATCAAGGGTGAGAGCGTGGCCAAGATGATCAACGACCAGGAATGGAACGCCAACGTCTTCCTGCCCACCGTGGGCAAGCGTGGTGCCGCCATCATCGAGGCGCGCGGCCTGTCTTCCGCTGCCTCGGCGGCCAACGCCGCCATCGACCACATGCGCGACTGGGCACTGGGCACCAATGGCAAGTGGGTCACCATGGGCATCCCCTCGGACGGTCAGTACGGCATCCCGAAGGACGTCATGTTCGGTTTTCCGGTTACCTGTGAAGGTGGCGAGTACAAGCTGGTCGAGGGTCTGACCATCGACGAATTCAGCCAGCAGTGCATAGCCAAGACTCTGGCCGAGCTGGTGGGTGAGCAGGACGGCGTCAAGCACCTCCTGTAATCCTGTCATGGCCCACCCGCGCGACATCCTCCTCGGCGCCCAGGCCGCAGCCAGCTTCCTGCCGGTTTGCGACCATTACAGCGGTGTCGAGTTGCGCATGCGCAAGAGCCTGCAGTTGCAGGCCGAGATGACGGCCGAGTTCGGTGCCTGCGTGTTCGACGTCTCGCTCGATTGCGAGGACGGCGCGCCCGTCGGCGGCGAGCGCGACCATGCCCAGATGGTGGTGGCGCTGGCCAATGAGGCGCAGGCCGCTGCGCGCAAGGCGGCCCTGCCGGTGGCACCGCGCGTCGCAGTGCGCGTGCATCCGGTGGACCATGCCGCTTTCGAGGCCGACGTGGCGACCATCGTTGGCGGCGCCGGCCAGGCCCTGTGCCATCTGATGATCCCCAAGGTCGAGACGGTGGCCGATGTCGAGCGCGCCGTGGCGGCCGTCGATGCGGCCGCCCGCGGCGCTGGCCGGGCCGCCCCCTTGCCCTTGCAGGTGCTGCTGGAGTCGCCGGCCGCCGTGCATCGTGCCTTTGATATTGCGGCACATCCGCGCGTGCAGTCCATCAGCTTCGGTCTCATGGATTTTGTTTCGGCGCATGGCGGGGCCATCCCCGACAGCGCCATGAGTTCGCGGCCGGACAGCGTGAGCGGCGAACTGGGCCAGTTCACGCACCCGCTGGTGTTACGCGCCAAGCTGGAGATCGCCTCTGCCTGCCATGCCCACGGCAAAGTGCCTTCCCACTGCGTGGTTACCGAATTCAGCGACACTGAAGCCATGAAGGCTGCCGCCCGCAAGGCATCGCGCGAGTTCGGCTACACGCGCATGTGGAGCATCCACCCGAGCCAGATTCGCCCCATCCTGGAGGCGCTGGCCCCCAGTGGTGCCGACATCGAACGTGCGGCTGCCATCATTGCAGCAGCCGAATCGGCGCAGTGGGCTCCCGTGAGCTACGAGGGGCAATTGCACGATCGCGCCAGTTACCGATATTTCTGGCAGGTGCTGGAGCGCGCCCACCAGACCGGGCGCGCCCTGCCTGCCGTCATGCAGGCTTATTTTGCGAGCCCTGCCATCCTGAAAACCCCCGCGGTTCCCGCCTGAGGCGGGAGCGCATTTTTGAAATTGCCAAGAAGGAGTCATCATGTTGCAAGCCTATCGCGCCCACGTCGCTGAACGCGCCGCACTCGGCATCCCCCCGCTGCCGCTGACGGCCAAACAAACCGGCGAGCTGATCGAACTGCTGAAGAACCCGCCCAAGGGCGAGGAGAGCACCCTGGTCGAGCTGATCACGCACCGCGTGCCGGCCGGCGTGGACGATGCCGCCAAGGTCAAGGCCAGCTACCTGGCCGCCGTGGCGCACGGCACCGAAAAATGCACGCTGATCTCGCGCGAGAAGGCGACCGAGCTGCTGGGCACCATGCTGGGCGGCTACAACCTGACCCCGCTGATCGACTTGCTGGACGACGCCCAGGTGGGCAAGGTCGCGGCCGAAGGCCTGAAGAAGACCCTGCTGATGTTCGACCAGTTCCACGACGTCAAGGACAAGGCCGACAAGGGCAACGCCTATGCCAAGGCCGTGCTGCAGAGCTGGGCCGATGCCGAGTGGTTCACCAGCCGCCCCGAAGTGCCCAAGAGCATCACGCTGACCGTGCTCAAGGTGACCGGCGAGACCAACACCGACGACCTGTCGCCCGCGCCCGACGCCTGGAGCCGCCCCGACATCCCGCTGCATGCCCTGGCCATGCTGAAGAACAAGCGCGACGGCATCACCCCCGAGGAAGACGGCAAGCGCGGCCCGATCAAGTTCATCGAAGACCTGCGCGCCCGCGGCAACCTGGTGGCCTATGTGGGCGACGTGGTGGGCACGGGTTCTTCCCGCAAGTCCGCCACCAACTCCGTGCTGTGGTTCACCGGCGAGGACATCCCCTTCGTGCCGAACAAGCGCTACGGCGGCGTCTGCCTGGGCTCCAAGATCGCCCCGATCTTCTACAACACCATGGAAGACGCCGGCGCCCTGCCGATCGAGCTGGACGTGAGCCAGATGAACATGGGTGACGTGATCGAACTGCGCCCCTATGAAGGCAAGGCCCTCAAGGACGGCAAGGTCATCGCCGAGTTCACGGTCCGCAGCGACGTGCTGTTCGACGAAGTGCGCGCCGGCGGTCGCATTCCGCTGATCATCGGCCGCGGCCTGACCGGCAAGGCGCGCGAGGCCCTGGGCCTGCCCCCGAGCACACTGTTCCGCCTGCCGCAAGTGCCCAAGGCCACGGGCAAGGGTTTCACGCTGGCCCAGAAGATGGTCGGTCGCGCCTGCGGTCTGCCCGAAGGCCAGGGTGTGCTGCCTGGCACCTATTGCGAGCCCAAGATGACCTCGGTCGGCTCACAGGACACCACGGGCACGATGACGCGCGACGAGCTCAAGGACCTGGCCTGCCTGGGCTTCAGCTCCGACCTCGTGATGCAGTCCTTCTGCCACACCGCCGCTTACCCCAAGCCGGTGGACGTGAAGATGCACCACGAACTGCCCGAGTTCATGAGCAACCGTGGTGGCATCTCGCTCAAGCCCGGTGACGGCATCATCCACAGCTGGCTCAACCGCATGCTCTTGCCCGATACCGTGGGCACCGGCGGCGACAGCCACACCCGTTTCCCTATCGGCATCTCCTTCCCGGCCGGTTCCGGCCTGGTGGCTTTTGCCGCTGCGACCGGTGTCATGCCGCTGGACATGCCCGAGTCGGTGCTGGTGCGTTTCAAGGGCAAGATGCAGCCCGGCGTCACCCTGCGTGACCTGGTGCACGCCATTCCGCTCTACGGCATCAAGCAGGGCCTGTTGACGGTCGAGAAGAAGGGCAAGAAGAACGCTTTCTCCGGTCGCATCCTCGAGATCGAGGGCCTGCCCGACCTGAAGGTGGAACAGGCCTTCGAGCTGGCCGATGCCTCGGCCGAGCGTTCCGCCGCCGGTTGCACGGTGGCGCTGAACAAGGAGCCGATCATCGAGTACATCAACAGCAATATCGTGCTGCTGAAGAACCTGATTGCCAATGGTTACCACGATGAGCGCACCATCGCCCGCCGCATCAAGGCCATGGAAGCCTGGCTGGCCAAGCCGGACCTGCTCAAGGCCGACAAGGACGCCGAGTACGCCCATGTGATCGAGATCGACCTGGCCGAGATCACCGAACCCATCGTCTGCTGCCCCAACGATCCGGACGACGCCAAGACCCTGTCCGACGTGGCCGGCGCCAAGATCGACGAAGTCTTCATCGGCTCCTGCATGACCAATATCGGCCACTTCCGTGCCGCCTCCAAGCTGCTCGAAGGCAAGCGGGACATCCCGGTCAAGCTGTGGATGGCTCCGCCCACCAAGATGGATGCGCAGCAGCTGAACGAAGAGGGGCACTACGCGACCTTTGGTGCCGCCGGTGCCCGCATGGAAATGCCGGGCTGCAGCCTGTGCATGGGCAACCAGGCGCAGGTGAAGGAGGGCGCGACCGTGATGTCCACCAGCACCCGCAACTTCCCCAACCGCCTGGGCAAGAACACCAATGTGTACCTGGGCTCGGCCGAACTGGCCGCCATCTGCTCCAAGCTGGGCCGCATCCCGACCAAGGCCGAGTACCAGGCCGATATGGGTGTGCTGTCCGCCAATGGCGACAAGGTCTACAAGTACCTGAACTTCGACCAGATCGGCGAGTACAAGGACGTGGCCGACAAGGTCACGGCCTGATCCACGCGGCCTGCTGATCCGAGGCCCTGCGGCGTGAGCCGCAGGGCTTTTTTCATGAGTCCGCCGATAATTTCGGCCATGAACACCCTCCAGAACCTACCTTTTCCGCTGCAGACTGTGCTGCTGCTGATCGGCAGCAATGTCTTCATGACCTTTGCCTGGTACGGCCACCTGAAGAACCTGGCCACCGCACCCTGGTACTGGGCCGCCCTGGCCAGCTGGGGCATTGCCCTGTTCGAGTACCTGCTGCAGGTGCCGGCCAACCGCATCGGCTTCCAGCAGGCCGGCTTCACGGTGGCCCAGCTCAAGATCGTGCAGGAGGTCATCACGCTCAGCGTCTTCGTGCCTTTTGCCATGCTCTATCTGAAGGAGCCGTTCAAGCTGGACTACCTCTGGGCGGCGCTTTGCATGGTCGGGGCGGTGTATTTCATCTTCCGCAGCGCATGAGGCGCTGAGTGGTGGGGCCCCGGTTAAACTCCACGCCATTCCAGTCCAACGACCGAACCAGAATCAGGAGTGCCCCATGCTGTTTGGAAAACTGATGCCGCGCGACGGCAATTTCTTCGAGATGTTCAACCAGCATGCCGATCGCATCGTGGAGGCGGCGCGCGCCTTCTCCCAGCTGGTGGCCCATTACGGCGATACCAATCTTCGCGAGCAGTACAACCGTGATGTGGACAGTGCGGAGCAGGCCGCAGACCGCATCACGCATGAGGTCAACAAGTCGCTGCACAAGACCTTCATCACCCCGATCGACCGCGAGCAGATCCACTCGCTGATCAACACCATGGACGACGTGGCCGACCTGATCCAGGATGCGGCCGAGACCATGGCGCTGTACGACGTACGTCACATGACCGAAGAGATCGTGCGCCTGACCGAGCTCAGCGTGAAATGCTGTGAACGCGTGAAGGATGCGGTCTACCTGCTGAGCAATATCGGCGATGCCAGGACCGCCGAGGCCGCGCTCAAGACCTGCGAGGAGATCGATCGCCTGGAGTCCGATGCCGATCGCGTGATGCGCAATGCCATGAGCAAGCTGTTCCGCGAGGAGCCCGATGTGCGCGAGGTCATCAAGCTCAAGGCCATCTACGAACTGCTGGAAACCGTGACCGACAAGTGCGAGGACGTGGCCAACCTGATCGAGGGCATCGTCCTCGAAAACGCCTGAGCGCCTGTCCTTCCATGGAAAACATTCCGCAAACCGCCCTCTGGGTGATCATCATGCTGGTGGTCCTGGCATTGGCCTTCGACTTCATGAACGGGTTTCATGATGCGGCCAACTCCATCGCCACGGTCGTGTCCACTGGCGTGCTGCGACCCGGCCAGGCCGTGCTGTTCGCTGCCTTCTTCAACTTCGTCGCCATTTTCGTCTTCCACCTCAGTGTCGCGACCACGGTGGGCAAGGGCATCGTGCAGCCGGGGGTGGTCGACACCCACGTGGTGTTCGGCGCGCTGATCGGCGCCATCACCTGGAACCTGATCACCTGGTACTACGGCATTCCCAGCAGCTCCTCGCATGCCCTGATCGGCGGCATCGTGGGCGCGGTGATCGGCAAGGCGGGCACGGACGCGCTGCTGTCGGCCGGCATCATCAAGACGCTGGTGTTCATCTTCGTGTCGCCCATGCTGGGTTTCCTGCTGGGCTCGCTGATGATGCTGGCGGTTGCCTGGCTGTTTCGTCGCACCACCCCTTCGCGGGTGGACGGCTGGTTCCGCCGCCTGCAACTGGTGTCGGCCGGTGCCTACAGCCTGGGCCACGGCGGCAACGACGCGCAGAAGACCATCGGCATCATCTGGATGCTGCTGGTCGCCACGGGTTACATGACCTCCACCGACACCGCGCCGCCAGGTTGGGTGGTGGTGAGCTGCTATCTGGCCATCGGCCTGGGCACCATGTTCGGTGGCTGGCGCATCGTCAAGACCATGGGCCAGAAGATCACCAAGCTCAAGCCGGTCGGCGGTTTCTGTGCCGAGACGGGTGGCGCCATCACCCTGTTCCTGGCCACGACGATGGGTATCCCGGTGTCGACCACTCACACCATCACCGGTGCCATCGTCGGCGTGGGCTCGGCCCGCCGTGCCAGCGCGGTGCGCTGGGGGGTGGCCGGCAACATCGTCTGGGCCTGGATCTTCACGATCCCGGCCAGTGCCTTTGTTGCCATCGTGGCCTACTGGATCAGTCTCGGACTGTTCTGATTCGAGGCTCCGGGGCGAAGGGTTTGATGCGGTGAACGCCGTGGAACCGGCTCGGCCGGGGTCCCCTTGAGGGGAAGCGGCGTCAGCCGCTCAGGGGTGCATCACTGACTTATCTTGCGTGCTTCCTCGACCTGGTACTCGAAATAACGCTGGAAGCTGAAGGCGATGCTGGACATCAGCACCGTGGTGCCCATCAACAGGGCGCAGACCACCGCACCGATGGTCAGCCAGCCGGTCCGGCCCGCGGGCGCGTCGCCGGGAGCCTGCGGGTTGTAGCGGGCGTTCCACTTGTCGGGGGTCATCAGGCCGTAGACGATGGCATTGAGGGCGCAGGCGGCGATGGTGAAGCCCAGCAGCGGGATCAGCATCCAGCTCCAGGGGTCGTCCAGCCCGTACGCCAGCACGCGTTCGATGCCATACAGGCCCAGTGCGGTCGGGATGGGCAGCAGCCAGCCGATCAGGTCGTAAAAACCGCGCAGGTAGAAGCGGTGCAGGCCCAGGGGGCCGGCCAGAAGGGTCAGCCAGGTGGCCAGGGTCTTGTTTTTCAGCATGCGCTTATTGTGCCGGGAACGGGGCGGTTTGCGTGCCGGGCCACAGATCCCGGGGACGGGCGGAGCGGGGCAGGCTATAATCGCAGGCTCTTCGGTGTGTCGCTGGCTTGGTGGTCAGTCGCGTGTCTCAAACACTGGAGGAATCGTGGTCTGCTGCTTATCTAGGCAGGCTGCACCATCCAAAGGACAAATCATGGTCGTGATCCGACTCTCCCGCGGCGGCGCCAAGGCCCGTCCGTTTTTCAATATCGTCGTCGCCGACAAGCGTACCCGTCGTGACGGCCGCTTCATCGAGCGCATCGGTTTCTACAACCCGATCGCCACCGCCAGCGAGGAAAGCATCCGTATTGCCCAGGACCGCCTGAGCTACTGGCTGGGCGTCGGTGCCCAGGCTTCTCCCACCGTGGAGCGCCTGATCAATCAGGCGGCCAAGAAGGCTGCCTAAAACTTCGTTCCATGGCGCTCGAACTCGAAGCCGCTGAACTGCCAGCGGACGCCATCGAAGTCGGGCGCATCCTTGATGCCTGGGGCATCAAGGGCTGGTTCAAGGTCCTGCCCTACAGCGCCTCCCCGGAGGCGCTGTTTTCTTCCCGGCGCTGGTTTCTGCTGCCGTCCGAGCGAGGTGCCAAGACCTTCACCGGACCGGTCAAGCTGGCCATCCAGGAAGCAAAAGAACATTCGGACTCGGTGGTCGCCACTTCACCTCAGGTGCCCGACCGCGATAGCGCCGAAGCATTGCGCGGTGCCCGCATCTTTGTGGCCCGCTCCAGCTTTCCCACGCCCGATGCGGACGAGTACTACTGGGTCGACCTGATCGGCCTGGACGTGGTCAACCGGGAAGAGGTGCCTCTGGGGACGGTGCAGGAGCTGCTGTCCACTGGTCCGCAGACCGTGCTGGTCATCGCCCATGAGCAGGACGGCAAACCTGCCGAGCGCATGATTCCTTTTGTGGCCTCATATGTCGACGAGGTGGACCTGAAGGCGCGCCGTATTCGCGTCGACTGGCAGCCAGACTATTAATGGCCCCCACGCTTGTCACTGCGTGTACTGCGCTGCCCCCTGAGGGGGCCGTAGTCGCCTTGGGGCGGCCCGGCGGCGACTGAGCGCGAGGATCAGCCCATGCGCTTCGACGTTCTCACCCTGTTTCCCGAGCTGTTTGCACCGCTGCTGAGCAGCGGCATCACGCGCCGTGCCTACGAATCCGGACAGGTCGAGGTGCAACTGCACAACCCGCGCGACCATGCGGAGGGCAACTATCGACGGGTCGACGACCGGCCCTTCGGCGGCGGCCCCGGCATGCTGATGATGGCCGAGCCGCTGGCGCGTTGCCTGCAGCAGGCCCAGGCGCAGCGCCAGTCCCCCGGGCCGGTCCTGCTGTTTTCCCCCCTGGGCCAGCCCCTGAACCACCGCATGGTCGAACGCTGGGCCGCCAGCGAGGGCGCGGTACTCGTCTGTGGCCGCTACGAGGGCATCGACCAGCGTTTCATCGACGCCCACGTGGATGAGCAGATCAGCCTGGGGGATTTTGTGCTTTCGGGTGGCGAGATCGCCGCCATGGCCCTGCTGGACGCCGTGGCCCGCCTGCAGCCCGGTGTGCTGGGCGATGCCGACAGCCATGCCCTGGACAGCTTCAACCCGGCCCTGGACGGCCTGCTGGACAACCCGCACTACACCCGACCCGAGTCCTGGGAAGGGCGGGCCGTGCCCGACGTGCTCCTCTCCGGCCATCATGGCCAGATCGAGCGCTGGCGCCGCGAGCAGCGGCTGGCGCTGACGCAGCGGCTGCGGCCGGAGCTGATCACGCAGGCGCGGGTGGCCGGCCGTCTGAGCCGCCTGGACGAGGCCTTCCTGGCCGGGCTCCCCCGCCCGGGGGCCTGAGGCAGGCGCTTCCTGCTATAATTGCAGGCTTTCCGATCCTCTGGCCGGCTGCTGGCTCCATGGTGGAGTTGGCATGGCGCATCAAGCCGATGCGCTCGAAACACTAGCGCGGACAAGATCCTTAGAGGTAAACATGAACCTGATCCAGACCCTCGAACAAGAGGAAATCGCCCGCCTGGGCAAGAAGATCCCTGAATTCGCCCCCGGTGACACCGTCATCGTGAGCGTCAACGTGGTCGAAGGCACCCGCAAGCGCGTGCAGGCCTACGAAGGCGTGGTGATCGCCAAGCGCAACCGTGGCCTCAACAGCGGCTTCACCGTGCGCAAGATCTCCAGCGGCGAAGGCGTGGAGCGTACCTTCCAGACCTACAGCCCGCTGATCGCCAGCATCGAAGTCAAGCGTCGCGGTGACGTGCGCCGTGCCAAGCTGTATTACCTGCGCGACCGCAGCGGCAAGTCGGCCCGTATCAAGGAAAAGCTGGTCAGCAAGGCTGTTGCCGCCGCCGAGTAAATCGCCGGGCCACTGCCTGCACAAGCCGCCCTCGCGTGTACGCCCGGGCGGCTTTCCTGTTTTTGTCTTCGGCCCGCTGCGCGAAGTGAGCCTGCGACGCAACCCGTAAAAGGCGGGTTGTGACCTTCATCAGATACTTGTAGCGTGTCTTCCGCCGACCACATCACCCCCCTGTCCAAGCTGCCCAACTTCGACCCCCGCGCCGTACCGGTGATCGGGGTCGACGCGCATCTGCCGGCGGTGCCGGCCGAGCGTCTGCAAGCGGGGGCGCTGCGCCAGCGCTTTGAAAGCCCGCCAGCCTGGGAGCCCGAGGTGCGGGCTGAACCGCGCTTCACGCTGCGCCAGCCGGCCCAGGCCGCCGTCCTGCTGCCCCTGGTGGCCCGTGCCGAGCCCACCCTGCTGCTGACCCTGCGCACCAGCCACCTGGCCCACCATTCCGGGCAGATCGCCTTTCCCGGCGGCAAGGTCGATCCGACCGATGCCGATGTGGTGGATGCCGCGCTGCGCGAGGCCGAGGAGGAGGTGGGGCTGGCGCGTGACTTCGTCCAGGTGCTGGGCACGCTGCCCATCTACACCACCGGAACGGCTTTTATCATCACCCCGGTCGTGGCCCTGGTGCGGCCGGGTTTCACGCTCACGCCCAACGCGGGCGAGGTGGCCGATGTGTTCGAGGTGCCGCTGTCCTTCCTGCTCGATCCGGCCAACCACCGGCGCCACGCCTTCGAGTTCGAGGGGGTGCGGCGCGAATGGTTTTCCATGCCCTGGCAGGATGCCGGCACCGAACGCTATATCTGGGGCGCGACGGCCGGCATGTTGCGGAATTTTTACCGCTTCATGGCAGCCTGAACACCTGCCGGGGCCCTTGCTTCGGCGCCCGTCGTTATGATCAGGGCATGAGTTTCTTCTCCCTCCTGCTGGCCTTGCTGATCGAACAGGCGCGTCCGCTGGCCCGCGGCAACCCGGTGCACGCGGGCATGCGCAGCTGGCTGCGCAGGGTGGTGCGCAAGATTGACGCCGGTGAGCCGACGCATGGCTGGCTGGCCTGGAGTTTTGCGGTGCTCCTGCCCAGCGGGATCACGGTGCTGGTCTACTGGCTGCTGTGCGAATTCGTCGGCTGGCCGGTGGCCATGCTGTGGAGCGTGGCCGTGCTGTACGCCACCCTGGGCTTTCGCCAGTTCAGCCACCACTTCACCGGCATACGCGATGCGCTGGAGGCCGGCCAGGAGGAAGAAGCCCGCCGTCTGCTCGCCGAGTGGCGGCAGATTGATGCCAGCGAACTGCCCCAGCGGGAGATCCTGCGCCATGCCATCGAGTTCTCCGTGCTGGCTGCGCACCGCCATGTCTTTGGTGTGCTGAGCTGGTACATCGTGCTGGCGGCCCTGGGCCTGGGGCCGGCGGGGGCCGTGCTCTATCGCCTGTCAGAGTTCGTCACACGCTACTGGCCGCACGTCTCGCGGCGCCAGGCCCCCACGGTCAGCGCAGCGGCCTGTGCCGCCGCCGCGCGCGCCTGGTGGTGGGTGGACTGGCTGCCCGCGCGCATCACCGCGCTGGGTTTTGCCGTGGTAGGCAGTTTCGAGGATGCGGTCGATAACTGGCGCCGTTACGAATCCCTGTCCGGAAGCGAAGGTCCGGGGAGCAACGACGGCCTGATCGTGGCGGCCACGGCCGGCGCCATCAACGTGCGCCTGGGCACCCCGGCCATGGCCCAGGGCGAGACCCAGGCCCAGGCCGACATGCCGGCCGCCTCGGCCCGACACGAACCGCAACTCGCCCACCTGCGTAGCATCGTGGGCCTGGTCTGGCGTTCGGTCGTGTTGTGGATGCTGCTGCTGGCGCTGCTCACCCTGGCGCGCCTGATCGGCTAGGCTGATTCAGTAGCGCGGCGCCTGCGACAGCTCGGCGTGCAGCTCGCTATAAATTCTGTAGCGCGACGGGCTGATGCCCGTTCCCCCGGCCTTTTCATCCACCGCGGCGATCACGCCGCAGCCCGGCTCGTGCAGGTGGCTGCAGTTGTAAAAGCGGCATTCACCCGCGTGCTCGCGCAGGTCCGGCATCAGGCCTGCCAGTTGCGCGGCCCCGATATGCTGCAGGCCGAACTCCTGGAAACCCGGTGAATCGAGCAGGGCCGTGCGATGGGCCGCATCGACCCAGTACCAGCGGGTGCTGGTGGTGGTGTGCTTGCCCGAGTTGAGCGCGGTGGAAATCTCACCCGTCGGGGCCTGGGCGCCCGGCACCAGCCGGTTGATCAGCGTACTTTTACCCGCGCCCGAAGGACCCAGCACCAGCGTTGCGCGTCCGTCGAGTTCCTGTTGCAGGGCGGCCAGGGTGTCGTCGCTGCCGGCGCCCTGTGCCTTCAGGCTCAGGGGCAGCACGGTGTAGCCCATGCGCCGGTAAGGCTCCAGCCGGGCCCAGGCGCGTGCAAACAGCTCGGGCAGGTCGCTCTTGTTGAGCACGATCAGCGGTCGGATGCGTTCGGCCTCGGCGGCTATCAGCGCGCGGGCCAGCTGGCTCTCGGAAAATTCGGGTTCTGCAGCGATCAGGATCAGCACCTGGTCCAGGTTCGCGGCGAAGCTCTTGGTGCGGATCTCGTCCTGGCGGTAGAAGAGATTGCGCCGCGGCTCCACCTTCTCGATGCTGCCTTCGTCGGTGCTGGCCAGCCAGAGCACGCGGTCGCCGACCACGGCCTGGCTTTTCTTGCCGCGCGGGTGGCAGATCAGTTGCCGGCCTTCCGGTGTTTCCACCACCACGTGGCGGCCATGGCTGGCCACGACCAGGCCTCGTTCGAGTTCGGGTGTCTTGCTCAAACGCTGCCTCGCAGGGCATCAATCTGGGCCGCACATTCAAAGTCGATGCGCGTGATGCCGCCGGCATCGTGCGTGCGCCAGGCCACTGTGCAGTGCCGGTAGCCCAGTTGCATGTCGGGATGGTGATCCCGCCCTTGCGCGATCCAGGCCACGGCATTGGCGAAGGCCATGACTTCGGCGTAGCTGGCGAATTCGTAGCGCCGGGCGATGGCCAGGTCCGCGCCGTCGCCCTGCAGCGTCCAGCCTGGGTGCTGGGCCAGTTGGGTCACGAGCTCGGTCGGGCCCAGGGGGCGGCGTGCATTGCCCTGCGGCGCGCTGCTCATGCGAGGCCCAGTCGCGCCAGGCGCTGGCTGGCCGGTGGGTGCGAGTAGTAGAAGGCCACGTAGAGCGGGTCCGGTGTCAGGGTCGAGGCGTTGTCTTCGTAGAGCTTGAGCAGGGCACTGGCCAGCGCCGAGCCCTGGGTCTGCGTGGCGGCGTAGGCATCGGCTTCGAACTCGTGCTTGCGCGAGGACAGCGCCATGATCGGTGCAATGAAAAAGCTGAACACCGGGGACACCAGCACGAACAGCAGCAGGGCCAGGGCATCGTTGGGCACGGCGGTCGCCGCATCCAGCGCGGGCACCAGCAGCTGCAGGCTGGGTGTTACACCCAGGCCGGTGTAGAACCAGGCCTGCGTGGCCAGCCAGCCCAGCAGGGTGAAACCGGCCAGGCTGAGGGCGAACAGGCTCACGATGCGCTTGAGGATGTGCTTGTGCTTGAAGTGGCCCAGTTCGTGCGCGAGCACGGCATCGACCTCGTCGGGGGTCAGCTTGTTGAGCAGGGTGTCGAAGAAGACCACGCGCTTGGCGGCACCGAAGCCGGTGAAGTAGGCGTTGGCGTGGGCGCTGCGCCGGCTGCCGTCCATCACGTACAGGCCCTTGGCGGAAAAACCGCAGCGTTGCATCAGCGCGGTCACGCGCGCCTTCAGGGTCTCGTCTTCCAGCGGCTGGAACTTGTTGAACAGCGGGGCGATGAAGGTCGGGTAGATCAGCAGCAACAGCAGGTTGAAACCCATCCAAACGCACCAGGCCCAGAGCCACCAGCCGGGGCCGGCTGCACCCATGAGCCAGAGGATGAGGGCCGCGATGGGCAGGCCGATCAGCGTGCCCAGCACGGTGGATTTCACGAGGTCGGCCAGCCAGAGATTGAGGGTCATCTTGTTGAAGCCGAAACGCTGTTCGATCACGAAGGTCTGGTACAGGGTGAGCGGCAACTCGATCAGGCCACCGATCAGCACAAAACCGGCGATCAGCGCCAGCTGTTGCCACATGCCGCCGCCCAGCGCCTGCAGCAGGGCCTGGTTCAGGGCGTCCAGGCCGCCCAGCAGTGTCCAGCCCAGCAGCAGGGCCGCGCCCACCGCGGTCTCCAGCAGGCCGAAGCGAACCTTGGCCACCGTGTAGTCGGCGGCCTTCTGGTGCGCAGCCAGCGACAGGGTATGGGCAAAGGCCGTGGGCACGGTGGCACGGTGCTGCGCCACATGACGCACCTGGCGCGTGGCCAGCCAGAACTTGAGGGCCAGGCCCAGCAGCAGGGCAGCGGCAAAGACCAGGGTCAGAGCCAGGCTGGGATTGAAGGCGGGAGCAGAGACAGCGTTCATGGGCGAGGAGTTTAGGTCATCGGCGACAATCGGGCCCATGAGCGACAACGTGACCCCACTTGGCAAATCCGATCTCAACCTGGTCTGGCTCGATTGCGAGATGACCGGCCTGGACCCTGAAAAAGAACGCCTGATTGAAATCGCCGTCATCGTGACCGGCCCGAACCTGGAACCCCGTATCGAAGGCCCGGTGCTGGTGATCCACCAGGGCGACGAGATCCTGGGCAAGATGGACGCCTGGAACAAGGGCACCCACGGCCGCAGCGGCCTGATCGACAAGGTCAAGGCCTCGACCATGACCGAAGCCGAGGCCGAAGCCTTGCTGATCGCCTTCCTGGCCAAGTACGTACCCAAGGGCGTTTCGCCCATGTGCGGCAACAGCATCGGCCAGGACCGGCGTTTCCTGGTCAAGTACATGCCCAAGCTGGAAGCCTTTTTTCACTACCGCAATGTGGACGTGAGCACCTTCAAGGAGCTGGCGCGCCGCTGGCGGCCCGAGGTCTACAGCGGCTTCAAGAAGGCGCAGAAACACACGGCCCTGGCCGATGTGCACGAGTCCATCGACGAACTGCTGCACTACCGCGAGCACTTCCTCAAGCTGGCCTGAAACAGGTCGGGAGCACGCGATTAGGTGAAAACCCTGATCTGTGCCATAATTCGCCTTGCGCTGCAAAACGCAGCGCTTTTCGTGCATCTCCCCTCACACACCGGACTCCGGTTTCGATCTTCATGATCGTTTACCTGAATGAGTCCCCGGTCCCGGTCCTTAACCGGTGCAGGTTTTGTTTGATGGTTGATGTCTTTTAACCATCAGCGAAACACCCGCAGTCCCTGCGGCGTTCGCGTGTGAGAAAAATCTAAATGACCGACGCTATTCAAGCGACGGGCGAGCTGTCGCCTGTCGAATCCATTCTTTCCACCGACACCGCCGTGGCGGTCGAGGCCGAAGTGAGCTCTGCTCCCAATGGCTTCGTGCAGCTGGGCCTGGCGCCCGAGCTGGTGCAGGCCGTGGCCGATCTCGGCTACACCCAGCCCACCACCGTGCAGGAACGTGCCATTCCCCTGGCCATGCCCACCGGTGCCGCGGGCGACGCCCAGCGCTATATCGACCTGATGGTCTCCAGCCAGACCGGCAGCGGCAAGACCGCCGCCTTCCTGCTGCCCGTGCTGCACACCCTGCTCCAGCAGCAGGCCCAGGCCGCCGAGCAAGAGCGTGCCGCTTACGAACGCGCTGCTGCCGAAGCCGCCGCCAAGGGCGAGCCAGCTCCGAAGCGCCCCAAGCGCCAGGACCCGACCAACCCGCGCCATTTCAAGGCCGCTGCACCCGGCGCCCTGATCCTGTGCCCGACGCGCGAGCTGGCCCAGCAGGTGGCGCACGACGCCATCGAACTGGTCAAGCATTGCCGTGGCCTGCGCATCGCCAATGTGGTGGGTGGCATGCCCTACCAGCTCCAGATCGCCAAGCTGCAGAACGCCAACCTGGTGGTGGCCACGCCCGGCCGTCTGCTGGACCTGCAGCGCTCCATGCAGATCAAGCTCGACCAGGTCCAGTTCCTGGTGGTGGACGAGGCCGACCGTATGCTCGACCTCGGCTTCTCCGACGACCTCGCCGAAGTCAACCAGCTGACCGCCCAGCGCCGCCAGACCATGATGTTCAGCGCCACCTTTGCGCCGCGCATTCAACAACTGGCCATGCGCGTGATGCACGACAACGGCTCCGGCGTGAAGAAGGTGCAGATCGACTCGCCGCAGGAAAAACACGCCAACATCAAGCAGACCCTGTTCTGGGCCGACAACGCCCAGCACAAGCGCCAACTGCTCGACCACTGGTTGCGTGACGCCTCGATCGACCAGGCCATCGTGTTCGCCAGCACCCAGGTGGAGTGCGACGGCCTGGCCAACGACCTGCAGCAGGATGGCTTCTCCGCCGTCGCGCTGCACGGCGCCCTGAGCCAGGGCCTGCGCAACCGCCGCCTGATGGCGCTGCGCCAGGGCCAGGTGCAGATCCTGGTGGCCACCGACGTTGCCGCACGCGGCATCGACGTGCCCACCATCACCCACGTCTTCAACTTCGGCCTGCCGATGAAGGCCGAGGACTACACGCACCGTATCGGCCGCACTGGCCGCGCTGGTCGCGACGGCCTGGCCATCACCTTTGCCGAGTTCCGCGACCGTCGCAAGATTTTCGACATCGAGGCCTACAGCAAGCAGCCCATCAAGGCGGAAGTCATTCCTGGCATGGAGCCCAAGCAGCGCATGCCCGAGTCGCGTCCCGGCTCCAACTTCGGTGGCCGCAACAGCCGTGGTGGCAATGACAACTTCTCGCGCGACCGCAAGTTCGGTGGCGGTGGTGCTCCCCGTGGTGGCTTCGGCGGCGGCAACAACCGTGGTGATTTTGGTGGTGCCCCCCGCGGTGGCGACTTCGCTGCGCCGCGTGGAGATTTCGGCGCCCCCCGTGCCGGTTTCGGCGACCGTGATGCCCGCAGCCCGTACCAGGCCCGTGACGGCGGTTATCAGAACCGTGGCCATGAGGGTGCGCCCGAAGGCCGCAGCTACGAGCGCAAGGGCGGTTTCAACGACCGCTTCGCCGGCGACGGCCGTCGTGAAGGTGCCGCACCGCGCGGCGATTTCGCAGCGCGCAAACCGGCCTTCGGCAGCAAGCCTTCGTACGCCAAGCCCGGCACCGGCAAGGTCTTCGTGCCGCGTGATGCAGCCAAGCGCTCCCCGCGTCCGGCCCGCTGATCAGCCAGCGACCTGATGCAAACCCGCCCGCAGTGATGCTGGCGGGTTTTTTCTTGCCTATTCGAGACGCAGACTGTCTCCGCTGACCACCAGGCGCTTGCCGGGTGGGGGGGTGAGCCAGGCGCGTGCCGGCTCGGGCGCCAGGCCGTAGGTGAAGCTGATGGACCCGCCCGGCGTGCCGCCGTAACCGCTGGTTTCACCCAGGGCGGTGAAGGGCAAGCGGGCCTGCGTGCCATCGCTGCAACTCAGGTTCATGCTGCCGCTGGCCGTGGCGGTGTAGCGCAGGCTGCCCATGCAGCTGAGCGCGGGCTCGACCTCGCTGCGCAACTGCAGCTTGCCGCTGCGATCGGTGTAAAGCAGCATGTCGCCCGTGAGGACGCGCTCGCCGATCACGGCCAGGGCGGAGGCGGGCGAGGCCAGCGCGCGCATGGTCGCATCGTTGATGGCGGCGCAACCGCCCAGCAGCAAAGCCCCTGCCAGCAGCAGGACCGGACGGAGATAGGCATGGAATTTCATGGTGGGGCCATCATAGAATACCGGCCAGCGGGCACAAGACCCGGCTGGTTCTCCGAAACAAAAGACGTCGTATGGATAACGAAACCACCATGCCCGGCCTGCTCACCATGCCGGGCACCCTGCAGGAAGATGCGAAGCGCAACCCGGGCCGCATCCTGCTTTACCGGCTGATCTTCGCCTCGGCCGTGCTGGCCCTGGGGCTTGGCCTCTGGCTCATTTGAGCGGCCGGCCTCCCGGGGCCCTGGGATGAACTGGAATGCGACGGACGCTCAGTGGGCGTCTGCTGACTTTGCGGCTTCCACGGCCTCACGCGAATCGCCGCTGGCTCCGTTGAAGAACAGGTTCAGCAGCACGGCGCTGATGGACGCCAGCAAGATGCCCGACTCGATCAGCGGGTGGATGTCATGGGGCATCCACTGCAGGTAGCGTGGTGCGATTAGCGGAATCATGCCTATGCCGATGGACACGGCGACGATGAAGAGGTTGTTGCGGTTGCTCTTGTAGTCCACCGACGCCAGGATCCGGATGCCTGTGGCCGCGACCATGCCGAACATGACCAGGCCTGCACCGCCCAGGACGAAGGTGGGCAGCGACTCCACGAGGGCCGCCATTTTGGGCAGCATGCCAAGCAGGACCAGGATGACGCCGGCTGCCACGCAAACGTAGCGGCTCTTCACACCCGTGACACCCACCAGACCGACGTTCTGCGAGAAGCTGGTGTATGGGAAGGTGTTGAAGACGCCACCGATCAGGGTGCCGAGGCCGTCGACCCGCAGGCCGGCGGATAGCTGCTTCTGGTCGATCTTCTTGCCCGTGATGTCGGACAAGGCCAGGAACATGCCGGTGGACTCGATCATGACGACGATCATGACCAGGCTCATCGTCACGATCAGGATCGGGTCGAACACCGGTGTTGCGATCTCGAACGGCAGCACAAAATCGACCCAGTTGGCCTTGGCCACCTTGTCGAAGTTCATCAGGCCCATGACCGTTGCGATGACGGCGGCGATGATGATGCCTAGCAGCACGGAGATGTTGGCGATGAAGCCACGGGCAAACCTGGCGATTACAAGGATGGAGGCCAGCGAGACGGCGGCGATGGCAATGTGCGGCAGTTGCGCGTACTTCGGGTTCGCAACGGTGCCGACCAGCGCCAGGCCCTGCGGAACCGCCGGCACCATTGCCGGTGCGCTGGCGGCAGCGCCGGGCGCCACTGCCGCGCCGGCCATGCTCTTGACCGTGGCCAGCCACTGCGCGTGCTCGGGGTTGACGATCTGCGGCGCCGTCGGGCCGACCGGGACACCGAAGATCCAGTTGATGCCCACCCGCATCAGGCTGATGCCGATCACCGCGATGATCGTGCCGGTGACCACGGGCGGAAAGAAGCGCAGCATGCGACTGACCACGGGCGCCAGCAGGATGGATATCAACCCTGCGCCGATGATGGCCCCGAAGATGAGGCCCGCCCCTTCGACCCCGGGCTTGGCGTTGGCCATCGCCACCATGGGCGCCACGGCGGCAAAAGTCACACCCATCATGACGGGCAGGCGTATGCCGAACCACTGGGTCGCGCCAAACGCCTGAATCAGGGTCACCAGGCCGCAGCAGAACAGGTCTGCCTGGATCAGCATGGTCACCTGCTCGGGGCTGAGCTTGAGCGCCCGGCCGACGATCAGCGGTACGGCGACGGCGCCAGCGTACATCACCAGCACATGTTGCAGGCCCAGTGCGGTGAGTCTGCCGGTGGGCAGGCGCTCGTCGACGGGATGGACGGCAGTGGTCATGGCAGTCTCCTTTGGGGTGTCTCGGGTACATATCGTATGCAGAACGGTATACACATTATGTGTACAAGAAGCGCCACGATGCTTGGGGTTTACCCGTGGCGCAGGCTGCCGAGGACGCGGGAGGACCGGCTTTCCTGCCGGGCGCAGGCTCAGGCTCCGAGCAGATCCAGCAGTGTGCGGGCCACCACCTTGGTTGCGCGGCGAAGGTCGTCGAGGACCAGATGCTCGTCGGCGCGTTTGGCATTGGATTCACGCACGGTGCGCGGGCCGGCGCCGTAGATGACGCCGGGAATGCCGCGCTCGACATACAGGCGCACATCGGTGTACAGCGGGGTGCCCAAGGCCGGGATGGCTTGGCCGAACAGCTCCTGGCCGTGCTTCTGGATCGCCTGCACGAGCGGGGCATTGCCGGCCAGCGGTTTCATGGCCCGGCACAGCAGCATGCGCTTGACCTCGACCCGGATCACCTTGCCGCCGCGCGGCGGGTTGAAGCTGGCCGCAGCCTGTTCGATCGTGCGGCGCAGGCTCGCCTCGACCTCGGCCGGATCTTCCTCGGGGATCATGCGGCGGTCAAGCTTGAGCACCACCTTGCCCGGGATCACGTTGGTGTTGGTGCCACCCTGGATCAGGCCCACGTTGAGGTAGGGGTGGGTGATGCCTTCGACGTTCGAGCGGACCTTGAGGTAGTCGGCGTTGAGCCGGTAGAGGGCGTTGAGGATGTGGGTGGCGCCCTGCAGCGCATCGGTGCCGCTGTCGGGGATGGCCGCGTGTGCCATGTCGCCGTGCACCGTCACCTCCAGCTGCAGGCAGCCGTTGTGCGCGACCACCACTTGGTAGCTGAAGCCGGCGGCGATCATCAGGTCCGGCTTGGTCAGGCCCTTCTCCAGCAGCCAGCCGGGGCCGACCTCGCCTCCGTACTCCTCGTCGTAGGTCACGTGCAGTTCCACGCCACCCTTGAGCGGCGCACCCAGCGATTCGAGGGCGCGGATCGCGTAGGTGAAGCTGGCGATGTCGCACTTGCTCACCGCGGCCGCGCGACCGTAGATCTTGCCGCCTTCGATCTCGCCGCCATAGGGGTCGTGCGTCCAGCCTTCGCCGGGTGGTACCACGTCGCCGTGGGCGTTGAGCGCGATGGTCCTGCCGCCGGCGCCGTAGCGTCGGCGCACGATCAGGTTGGTAATGGTTTCCAGGCCGGCAGCTTGCACCTCGGCCTTGGGCACGGCGTGCTTTTCGGCCGCCAGGCCCATGCCGCCCAGCAGCTCGGCCGTGCGCTCGGCATGCGGCGCGTTGTTGCCCGGCGGGGTGTCGGTGGGCACGCGGATGAGTTCCTGCAGGAACTTCACTTCTTCGTCGAAGTGGGCGTCGATCCAGGCGTCGAGTTGCTGTTGCGGTGTGGTCATGGTGATAGGTGTATGTGGGCCTCGCCAGGCTCGGCCCGGATGGAACAGGGTCAGTTGTCCTGCGTCAATTGATGGAGCACATGGTCGAAAGCCTTGACGGCCAGGTCCATGTCGTCGGCGGTGCTCGACTCCAGCGGGTTGTGGCTGATGCCGCTGTTCTCACCACGCACGAACAGCATGGCCTGCGGCAGGATTTCATGCAGCTTCATGGCGTCGTGGCCGGCGCCACTGGGCATGCGGTGCAGCGGAACGCCCAGGGCGGTGCAGGCGCGTTCCCAGCGCGCCTGCCAGGCGGAGGCGCTGGGGGCCGCGGCGGCACGCATGGTTTCTTCCAGCGTATGGCGCAGGCCCCGGCGTTCGCAGATCTCACCAAGCGTAGCCAGCACGTCCCGGGCCATCGCATCGCGCTGTTCGTTGGTGGGCGCGCGCATGTCCAGGCTGAAGCGGCACGCGCCCGGCACCACGTTGATGGAGCCGTTGGGCACCTGCAGCATGCCCACGGTGGCGACCGAGTCGCCGTCCTGTGCCGCGCGCCGCTCGGCGTACAAGATGAGCTCGGCCACTGCCGCGGCGGCATCGCGCCGGCGGTTCATCGGCGTGGTGCCCGCGTGGCTGGCCATGCCGATGACCTCGCCCACATAGCGCACGCTGCCGTTGATGCTGGTGACGATGCCCAGCGGCAGGTTCAGTTCGTTGAGCACCGGGCCCTGCTCGATGTGCACCTCGATGAAGCCCAGGTAGCGCGCGGGATCGCGCTGCAGCTTCGGGATGTCGTCGATAACAAGGCCGGCCTGCTGCATCGCCTCGCGCATGGTGATGCCGTCGGCGTCCTTCTGGTCCAGCCAGCTAGGGTCGAAGTGGCCGGTGAGCGCGCCCGAGCCGAGGAAGGTGGCCTTGTAGCGCTGGCCTTCCTCTTCGGCAAAGCCCACAACCTCGATGCCGAAGGGCAGGCGCTTGCCGGCGGCGTGCAGCTTCTGAACGCAGGCCATGGGCACGAAGATGCCCAGCCGCCCGTCGTACTTGCCACCGTTGCGCACGGTGTCGTAGTGCGATCCCGTCATCAGGTATCTGGCGCCTGCATCCGCCGGGTGATAGCGCCCGACCACATTGCCCACCGCGTCGATACCGACCTCGTCGAAACCGCAGTCCTTCATCCAGTGGCTGATACGCTGGGCGCAGGCGCGGTGTGCGTCGGTGAGGTAGGTCACCGTAAGCTGCCCCTTCTCGGCGTAGCCCGGGTCGCTGTGCCGGGCCAGGGCTTCCTGCCAGTCCCAGACGCGCTGGCCGTCCACCGGCTCGAAACCGAACTTGTCGTTGAGCCGGATCTCGGCGATGCGGTGGATGTTGCGCAGGCATTCCTGCAGTTCGAAATCCGGGTGGCCGTGCAGGCGGCGCTCGAAGGCCTCCATGATCTGCGCCTTGTTCAGGCCCGTGCCGCGGGGGCCGCGCACCGCGAGGATGAAGGGCCAGCCGAACTTCGCGTTGTAGTCGGCGTTGAGTTGCTGGATACGGGCGAACTCGTCGGGCGTGCAGTTGGTGAGCCCGGCCCTGGTCTGCTCGTTGGTCGATTCGGCCGTCAGCGACTTGCTCACCATGGCCTTGCCAGCCAGTTCCGGGTGGGCGCGGATCAGGCCGATCTGTGCCTCGCGACCGGCGTCATCGAGCACGCGCGTCATGGCGTGCTTGAGCTGCGCCAGGGAAGCGAAGGGCCGCCGGCCGAGCGCGCGCTCGGCGATCCAGGGCGTATGCTCATACAGGCCATCGAGCATCTGCAGGGCCCCGGTCAGGGGCGCGACGTTGAGTTGGTCCAGGATGAGGGGCATGGCGATCCTTGCGAATGGCCTCAGGCGGGCACGGGGTGCGTGGCTTTCCAGTGCCGCGCGATGTCGAGCCGACGCGCGACCCACACCTTGTCGTGCGACTGGATGTGGTCGAGGAAACGCTGCAGCGCCGCAATGCGGCCCGGACGGCCGAGCAGGCGGCAGTGCATGCCGATGCTCATCATCTTGGGCCGGTCCAGGCCGGCGGGATCGCCCTCGGCGTAGAGCGCGTCGAAGCTGTCCTTCAGGTAGGCGAAAAACGGCTCGGCGTGGGAAAAGCCCTGCGGCAGCGAGAAGCGCATGTCGTTGCAGTCGAGCGTGTAGGGCACGATGAGCTGGTGCGCGTCGCGGCCGTCGCTCTTGCGCACCTTCATCCAGAAGGGCAGGTCGTCACCGTAGTAGTCGCTGTCGTATTCGAAGCCACCGTAGTCGGCCACGAGGCGGCGCGTGTTGGGGCTGTCACGGCCGGTGTACCAGCCCAGGGGGCGTTCGCCTGTCAGTTGGCGGATGATCGCCATGGCCTCGGCCATGTGAGTCCGTTCGGTGGCTTCGTCGAGGTTCTGGTAGTGGATCCACTTGAGGCCGTGGCAGGCGATCTCGTGGCCCAGCTCCTGGAAGGCGGCGCAGACCTCGGGGCTGCGTTGCAGCGCGGTGGCCACGCCGAAGACGGTGAGCGGCAGGCCGCGCTGCTCGAACTCTCGCAGGATGCGCCAGACACCCTGGCGCGCGCCGTACTCGTAAATGCCCTCCATGCTGATGTGTCGCGCGGAGAAGGCCGCGGGGCTGAACATCTCGGAGAGAAAGGTCTCGGAGGCCGCGTCACCATGCAGCACGCAGTTCTCGCCGCCCTCTTCGTAATTGAGTACGAACTGCACGGCGATGCGCGCACCGCCCGGCCAGCGGGCATGCGGGGGCGTGCGGCCGTAGCCGCCGAGGTCGCGCGGGTAGGGGGCGGTGCTGTCGTAGGTCATGCCAGGGCCACGGCGATGTCGCTGGTCGGGGGTTTGCGGTCGAAGGTCAGGTTGGCCATGACATTGCTCAGGTGCTCGTCCATCAGCCGCACGGCCAGGTCTTCGTCCCTGGCGGCCACGGCCTTGACGAGTTCCACGTGTTCTTCGTTCGAATGCTCGGCAGCGCTCTTGGACTGGTAGACCAGGGTGATCAGCGCGCAGCGCGAGGTCAGTTCCTCCAGCAGCTCGGCCAGGACCTGGTTGCCCGTGAGTTCGGCCATGCGCACGTGGAAGTCGCCGAGCAGCTCGTTGCGACCCGGCACGTCGTTGTTGGCCACGGCTTTTTTCTCCTCGGCGACATGGGCGCGCAGGGCCTTGATCTTGGCCGGCGTGGCCTGGCGCACGAAGGTGCGCACCATTTCCAGCTCCAGCATGCGGCGGACCTCGAAAACCTGGCGGGCCTCGTCTACCGAGGGCGTGGCGACAAAGGCGCCGCGCGCGGGTTCAAGGCGGATGAGCCGGTTCCTGGCCAGCTGGAACAGGGCCTGGCGCACCAGGGTGCGTGAGACGCCAAAGTGGTCGGCCAGCTTCTGCTCGGCCAGCTTGGTGCCGGGATGGAGCCGGTGTTCGACGATGGCGCGCGTGAGCGATTCGACGATCTGACGGGTGCTGGACGATTCCATGCAATAAATAATAGCCGGATTTTCAAAAACTGTATACACTTTTAGTGGACCGTGACGGTTGCCGTCATGGATCGACTTCGGAAATTCCGCGTGCAGGCATCCAGCGTGCGCATGACTTTGGAGAAGGCAGACCATGGGACTCAGCACCCACGTACTCGACACCATGCACGGCTGCCCTGCCGCCGGCATGCAGGTCGCGCTCTACACCACGCAAGACGGGCGCGTCGAACTGGTGCGGCGCTTCACGCTCGACGGCAACGGCCGCAACCCCGAGGGCCAGCTTTACGACAGTGCCAGTCTCAAGGCCGGCACCTACCGCCTGAGCTTCGATGTGAAGGGCTACTTCCGATCGCGCGGTGTGGCGCTGCCCGAGCCGGCCTTCCTGGACCAGGTGTCCATCGACTTCGGCGTGGCCGACGCCATGCAGCATTACCACGTGCCCCTGCTGGTGAGCCCCTGGAGTTATTCGACCTACCGGGGGAGTTGAACGATGGATGCATACCTGCTGGACTGGGCCAACCTCCTGCTGCGCTGGCTGCACGTGATCGTCGCCATCGCCTGGATCGGCTCCTCCTTCTATTTCGTCTTCCTCGACAGCAGCCTCACACCCCCCGAGGACGGCAAGCTGCGCAAGGATGGCGCCACCGGCGAACTCTGGGCCGTGCACGGCGGCGGCTTCTACCACCCGGTCAAGTACGCGGTGTCCCCGCCCGTGCTGCCGCCGCACCTGCACTGGTTCTACTGGGAGAGTTACAGCACCTGGCTCAGCGGCTTCGCCCTTTTCCTCATCTCCTACCTCTGGAGCCCCAGCGTCTACCTGATCGACCCGCGGGTGATGGACTGGGCGCCCTGGGCGGCGGTGACAACGGCGCTGGCTTTCCTCGTGGTGTTCTGGCTGCTGTATGACCTGGCCTGCCGCTTCCTGGGGCAGGGCGAGAGAGGCGACAGCAAGGTCGGTATCGCCGTGGCCCTGCTCGTGGTGCTGGCGTCCTGGCTGGCCTGCCAGCTGTTTGCCGGGCGTGCGGCCTTCCTGCTGGTCGGGGCCATGCTGGCCACCACCATGAGCGCCAACGTGGCCATGTGGATCATCCCGGGCCAGCGCAAGGTGGTGGCCGCGCTCAAGGCCGGCCTGCCGGTGGACCCCATCCACGGCCAGCGCGGCAAGCAGCGCAGCGTGCACAACACCTATTTCACGCTGCCGGTGCTGTTTGCCATGCTCAGCAACCACTACAGCTTCACCTACGCGTCGGCGTACAACTGGGTGTTCCTGGTTCTCATCATGTTCGCGGGCGCGGCCATCCGCCAGTTCTTCGTGCTGCGCCATGGCTACAAGCTCGGGCGCAATGCGCATCCCTGGCCTTATGCGGCGGCGGGTGTGGTGGTGTTGCTGGGGCTGATCGTCTGGTTGCGGCCGGCACCGGTGCCTGCTGCCGCTGCACCGCAGGCCGTGAGCCTGGCCCAGGTGCAGGCGGTGATGGCGCAGCGCTGTGTCATGTGCCATGGCGAGGCCTTGCAGTCCAAGGGCGTGCGGCTGGACAGCGCGGACGCCCTGAAGCAGCATGCGCCGCTGATTTACCAGCAGGCGGTCATGAGCCGTGTGATGCCGATGAACAATGCGACGGGGATGACGGAAGAAGAGCGTGCCCTGGTGGCGCAGTGGTTTCGCGCGGGTGCCCCCGTCGAGTGAGCGGTCTGCTCGGCCTCAGCGTTTCCAGAAATCGCGGTGCAGTGCCGCGATGTCTTCTTCGGCCTCGGCCACGGGGCCGATGACCTCCACCTGTTTCTGTCCGGCCGCAAACACCGAGCGGCAGGGCAGGTCCATGGTGGGGTTCTCCTCGTGGCTGCCCGTCAGTTCGAGCAGGCGGCGTTCGCTCAGGCCGTAGACCAGGCGCCCGATATTCGCCCAATACTGGGTAGCCGCGCACATGGCACAGGGCTCCACCGTGGTGACCAGGGTGCAGCCCCAGAGGTAGTCGGGGGCGTAGTTCTGCGCGGCGGTACGCGCCAGCACCGCCTCCGCGTGGTTGACCGTGTCCACATTGCCCTGCTCGGCCAGCACGGTCTCGCCATCGGGCGCCACCAGGATGGCGCCGAAAGGATGGCGCCCCAGTTCATCACGGGCCCGGCGCGCCACGGCATTGGCACGCCGCAGGTGGCGCAGGACCTGTTCAGGCGTCACGTGTTTTGTGAACCGCGGTGGGCCCAGCCCGTGGTGTGTTTCTCGATGAAGCTGAAGAGTTCGTACATGGCCATGGCCATGGCGCCCACCACCAGCAGGCCGCTGAAGGCCAGGCCCATCTGCATGGCCGAACCGGCACTGATGAGCAGGTAGCCGATGCCTTCGTTGGCGGCGGTCATCTCGGACACCGTGGTGCCCACGAAGGCCAGGGTGATGGCCACCTTGAGCGAACCGAAGAAGTAGGGCATGGAGCGCGGCAGTCCCACCTTGATCAGCACGTCCCAGCGTTTGGCGCCCAGCACACGCAGCACGTCCTCCAGCTCCGGCTCCAGCGTGGCCAGGCCGGTGGCGATGTTGACCGTGATGGGGAAGAAGCTGATCAGGAAGGCCGTGAGGATGGCCGGGCCGATGCCGATGCCGAACCACACCACCAGGATGGGCACGAAGGCTGCCTTGGGCAGGGCGTTGAAGGCCGTCATCAGCGGGTAGACCGCGGCGTAGGCCAGGCGCGAGCTGCCGATCAGGAAACCCAGCAGCACACCCACCACGATGGCGATGCCGAAGCCCGCCATGGTGACCCAGAAGGTGCGCCAGGCATGGCCGGCGATGACGGCCTTGTACTCCAGCGTCTGTTCCCAGATGCGCAGCGGGCTGGGGAAGATGAACTCCGAGACGTTGAAGGCCGAGGTGATGATCTGCCAGAGGATGACGATGGCCACCAGCAAGAGCAGGGGGGACCAGCGTTCGAGTTCTTTGCGGTGTTTCATGGACAGGGCCTCACTGGTTGATCGTGGCACCGGGCTTGCGCATGGCGCCGATGTGGCCGCGCAGCTCGTGCACGATGCTGGTGAACTCGGGGGTATAGGTGATTTCCAGGTCGCGCGGGCGCGGCAGGTCGATCTCGCGCTGCACGACGAAGCGGCCCGGGCCCTTGCTCATGACGTAGACCGTGTCGGCCAGGAAGACCGATTCGCGCAGGTCGTGCGTGACCAGGATGACGTTGAACTTCTGCGCTGCATGCAGGTCGCGCAGGGTGCACCAGAGTTCCTCGCGCGTGAAGGCGTCAAGCGCGCCGAAGGGCTCGTCCAGCAGCAGCATCTTGGGCTCGTGGATCAGGGCGCGGCAGATGCTGGCACGTTGCTGCATGCCGCCCGAGAGTTCCCAGGGAAATTTTTTGGCGTAACCACCCAGGCCCACGGTCTCGAGCAGCTTGAGCGCGCGTTCCTCAAATTCTTTGCGGCGGTCCTTGAACTGCGAACGGTAGGGCTCGACGATCTCCAGTGGCAGCAGCACGTTGTCCAGCGTGGTCCGCCAGGGCAGCAGCGAAGGCGCCTGGAAGGCCATGCCCGAGACCTTGAGTGGACCGGTCACGGGCTGGCCGTCGACGCGGATGCGGCCCATGCTGGGCATCTTCAGGCCGGTGGTCAGTTTCATGAAGGTGGACTTGCCGCAGCCCGAGGGCCCGACGATGGCGATGAACTCGCCCTGGCGCACGTTCAGGTTGATGGCCTCGACCGCGAAGACGTTCTGGGCCAGCAACTCGTCGTTGTAGGCCAGCCAGACGTCGTCGAACTGGACGAAGGGGGGGGAGGGGGTGTCGGTGCTCATGGTCATTGCGGCAAAAAAATGGCCAGACGATGCTGGCCAGTTGATTCAGGCAAGCATGCCGCTCACTTCCTGGCCGGCGGCAGGATGTTCAGCTCGGCCGTGGTCGGCAGCATGGAGCCGTTCCAGATGGCGGCGGGATCGACGCGGGTCTTGGTGGCGAAGGCGTCGGACACCTGCGAAGCCATCAGGGACAGGCGGCCCGGGACGATCTGGCCGAAGCCTTCCTTGCGGGCGTCGGGGCTGGCGACCACCGCGTCGATGGCCATCTGCAGGCGACGGGTCTCCAGTTCCACGTTGATGATGCCGTCGCGTGCCTTGACGGTCTCGATGCCGGCGGCCGGGTTGGCCATCACTTCCTTGGCGCCCTTGGCGAAGGCCTTGAGGAAGGCCTTGATCAGCTCGGGGTTCTCCTTGATCAGCTTGGGGCTGGCGATGATGGCGTTGCCGTAGAGCTTCACGCCGAAATCGGCATAGGGCATGACGACCACATCCGCCGCCTTGACACCACGCGCTTCCAGGTTGAGCAGCGAGGTGAAGGAGAAACCCGTGATGGCGTCGATGTCACCGCGCACCAGCATGGTCTCGCGCAGCGGCGGGTCCATGGCGGTCCAGGCCACGTTCTTCACGCCATTGGCCTTCTCGAAGATGGGGAAGGCCTTGCGACCGGCGTCGAAGACCGGCGCGCCGAGTTTCTTGCCGCTGAGGTCGGCCGGGGTCTTGATGCCCGACTTCTTGAGCGCCATCACCGCCGCCGGCGTGTTGTTGTAGACCATCATGACGGCCACCGGCTTGTTGGGGGCGTCCGGGTTGTTGGCGTGGAATTCCATCAGGGCGGCCATGTCGGCGAAGCCCATGTCATAGGTGCCCGAGGCCACGCGCGTGACGGTGCCACCCGATCCGTTGCCGCTGTCCACGGTCACGTCCAGGCCGGCTTCCTTGAAATGGCCCTTGGCGGCGGGCAGGGTGAAGAAGGCGGCCGGGCCTTCGAAGCGCCAGTCCAGCTGGAACTTGAGGGGCTTGGTCTGGGCCTGGGCGGAGGCGAAGGTGGCCGTCAGCGCGAGGGCGACGACGGTCTGGAGAAGGTGGCGCTTGGACATGGGGATCTCCTTGGGGTTAGCCTGCCTGCAGGCGGTGAGAAAAGCGATGGGTGCCATCACGGTAGATGTGTACGAGCAAAAAGGGTGCCAGTTCCAGCTTCTGCGGACCCGAGATTGAAAACACAGCTGTATACAGATTGTCTGGTCGTTTCGGGCCCCAGATATTCAGATAAACCCTAAACGGTGCGCACCGGGGTGGTGCGACGCACGCTGCTTGTGCGGTTTGCGGCTAGGTGTTCAGTGCGGGCGCGAGGGCTGGTCGTAGGCACAGCGCAGGCCGATGTAGACCGCGTAGAAGCCGGCCGGTTTCCAGGCGGTCACCCCGGCGCGCATCTGGTCGGCGTCGTACCACCAGGAGCCGCCCATGGTGCGACGGTCCTCGCCCTGCGCATCGGCCACCCATTCCCAGACATTGGCGCCCATGTCGTACAGGCCGTTGACACCGGCGCGGGTCTGGCCCGCCGCCGCGGCGCGCGGCCATGGATCGGGCCCGCTGGTATTGGCGCCGGCGGGGCTGTCGCCCGTGGGCCAGGCATAGCTGCGGCCGCGCACCCAGGGCACAGGCGGCGCGCGGCGCTGCTCGGTATACGCCGCGCTGATCCATTCGGATGCCGTGGGCAGGCGGCCGCCTGCCCAGCGGCAATAGGCGGCGGCTTCAGCGTGTGTCAGGTGCACGGCGGGCAGGGCATCACTCGTCGGGGGCGTGCCGTCGGGTTGGCGCCAGTTCCAGCCAGCGCGGCGTTGCCAGCCAGCCACGTATTCGAAACCACCCCCTTCGCGCTCGGCCTGCGTCACCACGCCTGTCGCTGCGGCATGGCGCGCGAACTGCGTGATCGTGACTTCGGTCCGGTCGAGCGCCCACGTGCCGAAACTCACGCGCTCCTGGGCCGACGCTGCGGCGCCCCAGAGGCACAGCCAGGCCAGCCAGCGGCGCTTCATGAGGCGCGGGCGCGCCGGTCCAGCCAGCGCTGCAGGGCCCGCTGCAAGCGGGGGCGCAGCGGCAGGAAGAGCCGGTAGGCGGCCTCGGCCAGCCAGGACAGCGGCGGCACAGTGCACAGGCGGCCCAGCCAGCGCCAGCCCGGCAGTTCGCGCCAGAGCCGCGCGAAGCCCGCCGCGCCGTGGTGCAGCCGGCCCTGCGCATCGCGCACATGGAAGCGGCGCAGCGCGGCCTGGCAATCGAGGCCGGGGCCGAGCTCGGTCGTGCGGCTCACGTCGATCCAGACCAGCCTGTGTGCGGCGGGCGAGCGCCGGTAGAACGCGATCTCGCGTGAGCACAAGGGACAGCTGCCGTCGAAGTAGACGGTCAAGGCGGCGGGTGTCGTCGTCTCGGTCATGGCGACATCATGCCGCGCCTGTGGAGCGCTGATGGCGCCAACGGGGATGCCCCCAGCCGCCACAGGCCTGTTGCGCTGCGCCTCAGGGCCGGGCGGCAGCGGTCCGGCGCGACGGCGGGGCCTTCATGTGGCCGCCGTGAAGGTGAAAACGCCCTCGCGCATGAGTCGCGAGAATTCGGCCTCGATCATTTCCTGGACGACCGGGATGGCCAGCTTGCCCTCGGGTTCCAGCCGGGTCGCCAGCACCAGCAGGCGGTTGAGCTGGATCCCCGTGATCTGGGACATGACGACCTCGGACGAGGTGCCGGCTTCCTTGTACACGGAGACCGGCATGATGGTGGCCCACGGCCCCTTCTGCACCAGCGCGCGGATGGTGTCCACCGAATCCAGCACCGCCTGCACGTTCAGCGTCTTGCCCAGCGGCAGCAGTTGCCGCTCGACCAGGTCGCGGTGCAGGCTGGTCATGAGCAGGGGAATGCGGGCCAGCTGGGCCACCGACACGATGGGGCCCATGCCCATGGAGGCGTGCGTGATCAGGGCAAACGGTTCCCCGAGCAGGGGGTGCAGCGAGACGGAACGGCCCACACCCGGGTTGGTGACGACCGCCATGTCGATCATGCCGCGCTCCAGCCAGTCCAGCAGCTCCGGCGTGAACGCCTCGCGCGAGCGCAACTCCACCTCCGGCAGGGTGCGCAGGCAGTGCTCGAACAAGCCCGGCAGCAGCACGCGCGCCAGCGTGGGGGAGACGCCCAGCACCACGGTGGTCTTGCTGTCGCTGGTCTTGCTGGCCAGGCGCTGGCGCACGCGCTGGGCTTCGCCCAGGATGCGCTGCGCCGCCTCGTACAGGGTGACGCCGGCCTGGGTCAGCCGCACCCCGCGCGGCATGCGGTGGAACAGGGGCACGCCGAGATCGGCCTCCAGTTCCCGGAGCTGTCGTGTCAGGGCCGGCTGGGCGATCGAGATGGCGGCGGCGGCGGCGGTCAGGCTGCCGGCATCGGCAATCGCCACGAAGTAGCGCAGGGTTTTCAGGTTCATGGGCTCGGCACGATCGATCGATATCGGAATGATATGGCATTGCCTGAAATGAGTATTGGACGTGCCCCTGCCGCCTCCCTAAACTGCGGGACGTCTTGCAGAACGGAAAACGTCCCTGCGCCGGGGCATCACAGGCGACAGGGCGAGAGCCACACAGCGATCAGCCATTGAGATGCCATGGCCTGCGGCAGGCCATGTCGACCCAGGGCCCGCAAGCCGGCGGCGGCATGGATGGTGTGATCCACACGATACAAAGAAAGACTCCCTTGAAAGCGCCCAACCCGAATTTCACGTCCATCGATCCCGCCGCCCTGCGCGACTTCATCCAGGCCGCCTTTGTCAGCCAGGGGTTTGCGCAGGACGATGCCCGTACCATCGCCACGCTCATGGCCGAAGCCGATCTGCAGGGCTCGGATGGCCACGGTGTCATCCGCCTGCCGCAGTACATGAAGCGCATCCGCGCCGGGGGCATCAACAAGCACCCGGACATCCGCGTGGTGCACGAGCGGGCCGCCATGGCGGTGGTCGACGGCGACAACGGCATGGGGCACCTGGTGGTGTCGCGTGCCGTGGACCTGGCGATCGAGAAAGCCCGCCAGTGCGGCGTGGCCTGGGTCAGCACACGCTACAGCAACCACGCCGGACCGGCTTCGCTGTATGCACGCAAGCCCCTGCAGCACGACATGCTGGGCCTGTACTTTGCCGTGGGCAATGCCAACCACCTGCCGCCATGGGGCGGCACCGACATGCTGCTGTCCACCAACCCGATCGCCGCCGGCATCCCCGCCGGGAGCGAGCCGCCCGTGGTGCTGGACATGGCCACGACGGTGGCCGCCTATGGAAAGGTCAAGGCCAAGGCCAAACGCGGCGAGATGATGCCCGAGGGCTGGATGATCGACCGCCAGGGCAAGCCCCTGACCGACCCGAACCGCGCCAGCGAGGGTTTCCTGCTGCCCATCGGCGACTACAAGGGCTACGGCCTGGCACTGGTGGTCGGCCTGCTGGCCGGCACCCTGGGCGGCGCGGCCATGGGCAAGGAGGTGATCGATTTCAATGCCGACCACGTCAGCGTGACCAACACCGGCCAGGCCATCCTGGTGATCGACCTCAGCGCCTTTGGCGAGGTCTCCCACTTCAAGGGCGCGGTCGATACCCTGGTCAAGGACATCCGCAACAGCGACCGTCTGCCCGGGGTGGACCGCATCTGGCTGCCGGGCGAACAGAGCCATGAGCGCCGCCAGGCTTACCAGGCCGCGGGCATCCCGATTGCCAACAGCCTGATCAAGGAGCTGGAGGCGCTGGCCGGGGATCTGGGCATCACCCCGCTGCTGCAGGGAGCTGCCGCATGATGCAGTCCTTCAATCCCGCCACGGACACCGTCCTGGGCGAGTTCCCCATCTGCGATGCCGGCACCATTGAGCACCGTCTGCGCACCGCCGCCGGGTCCCAGCAAGCCTGGGCCCGCCTGGAAGTGTGCCAGCGCACGCCCTACCTGCTGCAGGTCGCCGCCGTGCTGCGCCGCAGGAAGGACGAGCTGGCCCGCACCATGACTCTCGAGATGGGCAAGCCCCTGGCCGAGTCGCTGGGCGAGATCGAGAAATGCGCCTGGAATTTCGAGTACTACGCCCAGCAGGGCGAGACCTTCCTGGCCGACCAGGTGGTGGCCAGCGCCGCCACGGACAGCCGCATCGTCTACGACCCGCTGGGCCTGGTGCTGGCCGTCATGCCCTGGAACTACCCCTTCTGGCAGGTCATGCGGGCGGCCGCACCCGTGCTGGTGGGCGGCAACGGCATGGTGCTCAAGCACGCCAGCAACGTGCCGCAGTGCGCGCTGGCGCTCGAGCAGGTCTTCAAGGAAGCCGGCCTGCCCGAGGGCCTGTTCACCACCCTGCTGGTCGAGTCCTCCGCCGTGCGCGGGCTGATCGAGGACGATCGCATCGCCGCGGTGACCTTCACCGGCTCCACCCCCGTGGGGCGAAGCATCGCCGCGCAGGCGGGCCAGGCCCTGAAGAAGCAGGTGCTCGAACTCGGCGGCTCGGACCCCTTCATCGTGCTGGCCGATGCCGACATCGAGGCGGCAGCGGCGGTCGCCGTCAAGGCGCGTTTTTCCAACACCGGCCAGAGCTGCATCTCGTCCAAGCGTTTCATCGTCGAGGCGGCTGCGGCAGATCGTTTCACCGAAGCCTTCGTGGCAGGGGCCCGCAAGCTGGTGGTGGGGGACCCGCTGCAGGCCGGCACCACCATCGGTGCCATGGCCCGCCGGAAACTGCGCGACGAACTGCATGCCCAGGTCGTGGCCTCCGTGCGGGAAGGGGCACGGGTCCTGATCGGCGGCCAGCCGCAGGAAGGGCCGGGGGCCTTCTACCCGCCCACCATCCTGGACCAGGTTACGCCGGACATGACGGCCGCGCGTGAGGAGACTTTCGGCCCGGCCGCCGCCATCCTGCGCGTGAGCTCGGTGGACCAGGCGATTGCCGTGGCCAACGACTCACCCTTCGGCCTGGGTGCGGCGCTGTGGACGCGTGACCTGGACCGCGCACGCCAGCTGACGCGGCGCATCGACGCCGGTGCGGTGTTTGTCAATGGCATGGTGGCCTCCGATCCGCGCCTGCCGTTTGGCGGCACCAAGCAGTCCGGCTACGGGCGTGAGCTCGGCCACCTGGGACTGCATGAATTCATGAACATCAAGACTGTCTGGACCGGCCCGGCCAGAACCTGAAAGGAGAACCCGAGATGAGCAACACAACAGCTGCACGCGCCCCGACCGTGCTCAAGCCTGACGAGATCAAGAGCCACGACCGTGGCGGCGGCGCCCGCACCACCCCGCTGGTGACGCCGGCCGTCGGCGCGCAGAGTTTCATCAACGGCATCACCGAGTTCGCCCCGGGCACGGCCATCCCTTTCCACAGCCACAACTGCGAAGAGAGCGTGATGCTGCTGTCGGGCAACGCCATCATGGACGTGGCCGGCCAGGTATCGCACACCCTCAAGCCACTGGACACCACCTGGATCCCCCCGAACGTGTCGCACCGCTTTCGCAATGTCTCGGATACCGAGCCCATGAAGATCCTCTGGATCTACGCCTCCCCGAATGCGACGCGCACCCTGACCGAAACCGGTGAAACCCGCATGGTCGCGGTAGAGCATCAGAAGTAATGTGGTGGTGTGCCGGTGCCGCACGCGGGCCGGTTTCGTTTGAGTTCTATAGCAAAAGGAGACAAAGATGATGTTCCGTAGAAACTGCCTGCGCCTGCTCAGTGGTGTGGCCCTGCTGTCCCTGCTGGGCCTGGCCCAGGCCCAGGACAACTACCCCAGCAAGCCGATCAAGCTGGTCGTGCCCGCCGCACCCGGTGGCGCCGCGGACTTCTTTGCCCGCCTGATCGGCCCCAAGCTCGGCGAGGCCCTGGGCCAGCCCGTGGTGATCGAGAACCGCGCGGGCGCCTCCGGCACCATCGCCGCCGACATGACGGCCAAGGCCGCCGGTGACGGCTACACCGTGCTGATCGGCCAGTCCACCAGCATGGTGGTGGCCCCGCACATGTACGCCAAGCTGAACTACGACACGCAGAAGGACCTCACGCCGGTGACCCTGGTGGCCGAGATCCCCAACGTGCTGGTCGTGCACCCCAGCCTGCCGGCCAACACGGTGCAGGAGCTGATCGCCCTGGCCAAGGCCAAACCCGGCACCCTGAACTACAGCTCCTCCGGCAAGGGCGCGCCCACCCACCTGGCGGGCGAGATGTTCGAGATCGCCACCGGCGCCAAGATCGTCCACGTGCCCTACCGCGGCGCGGGCCCGGCCACCAACGCCCTGCTGGCCGGTGAAGTGCAGCTGATGTTCGGCCCGGCCGTTGCCGTGATGCCGCAGGTGCGCTCCGGCCGGGTTCGTGCGCTGGCCGTCACCTCGGCCACCCGCTCGGCGGGCGCGCCCGAACTGCCCACCCTGGCAGAGTCGGGCCTGACAGGTTTCGAGATCACCTCCTGGTTCGGCCTTTTCGTGCCGTCCAGCACGCCGGCGGCCATCGTCGAGAAGCTGCAGCGTGAAACCGCCAAGGTGCTCAAGCTGGCCGATGTGCAGGAGCGTTTTGCCAAGGAGGGTGCGATGGCCGGTGGCAACACGCCCGCCGCCTTCGCCAGCTTCACGCGCACCGAGTACACCAAGTTCGGCAAGCTGATCAAGGACAAGGGCATCACCGCCGACTGATCCCGGCGCCGGGCCTGTGTGCATCCCTGGACGGGTGCGCACAGGCTAAGATTTTTCAGTGATTTTTCTTTCCGAGTTTTCATGACTACACCTGATTTGACGACCCCCCGTTCGCGCGCCGACCAGCCGATGGCGCTGAACATGAAGCTGATCTCGCACAACGAGCTGCAGGGTTTCGGCGGTATGGGCGAGGGCATCGCCATGCAGATCGCCGACGACGGCCGGCGCATCCTGTGGATGGCGCACGAGTCCGCGCCCAAGAACTTCACCGGCGTCGACGTCACCGATCCGAAGAACCCGCGCGTGATCGTGCAGACCGAACTGCCGCACATGAAGGTGCGTTCCAACTCGCTGGACGTGGTGGGCAACATCATGGTGGTGGCCAGCCAGGTCAAGGAACTCGGTGCCAAACCGGCCGGCCTCAACATCTACGACATCAGCAAACCTGAAGAGCCGCGTTTGCTCTCGCACTTCGACTGCTCGGGCCCGTATTCGCGCGGTGTGCACGCGGTCTGGTTCGTGGACGGCAAGACCGTGCACATCTCCTCGGGCGCGCCGGACTTCCAGCCGCGTAACCCCAAGGACGACCAGATCTACCGCATCATCGACATCTCCGATCCGACGAAACCTTACGAAAAGGGCCGCTGGTGGTACCCCGGTACGCGTGAAGGCGATGTGGCGCCCCCGCCGCCGCGCCTGCCGGCCCAGTTCGACACGGGCTTCCGCGCCCACAACACCAATGTCTTCCCGCAGCGCCCGGACCGCGCCTATGTGGGTTACATCGACGGCGGCGCCATCGTGCTCGACATCAGCAATCCGGCTGACATCAAGATGGTGTCGCACTGGAACCATTCGCCGCCCTTCAACGGCTTCACCCACACGGTGCTGCCGCTGTTCGAGCGCAATCTGTGGATCGTGTCCGACGAGTGCGTACAGGACGACGGCAAGGACTGGCCCAAGCTGGTCTGGGTGGTGGACTCGCGCGTCGACGCCAACCCCCTGCCCATCGGCACCTTCCCGGCGCCGCCCTACGACACCTTCGCCAAACGCGGCGGTCGTTTCGGCGCGCACAACCTGCACGAGAACCTGCCCGTGCCCTGTTCCTTCCGCTCGGAGACGCTGTTCATCGGCACCTTCTTCAATGCCGGCGTGCGCGTCTACGACACCAGCAACCCCTACCAGGTGCAGGAAGTGGCCTACTACGTGCCGCCGACGCCGGCGCTGTCCCCGCGCGGTGCGGTGCAGCTCAACGACGTCTACGTCGACGACCGCAAGCTGGTCTACACGGTCGACCGTTTCAGCGGCGGCCTCTACATCCTCGAAATGAATGTCTGAGTGGACCACGAGCTCCGGCGGGCGTGACACGCTGGCCGGCAAGATCCCGGTCACGCTGGTCACCGGTTTCCTCGGCGCGGGCAAGACCACACTGATCAGCCGGCTCATCCGCCACCCGGACATGGACCGGGTGGCGGTGGTCATCAACGAGATCGGCGAGATCGGGATCGACAACGACCTGGTCAAGATGTCGACCGAGAACGTCAGCCTGCTGGCCAATGGCTGCCTGTGCTGCAGCGTGCGCACCGACCTGCAGGACACCCTGCGTGAACTCTTCGGCGAGCGCCGCGCCGGCCTGATCCCCGACTTCGACCGCGTCATCATCGAAACCACCGGCCTGGCCGATCCCGGCCCGGTGATCCAGACCCTGTCCAGCGACACCATGCTGGGCGCGCATTACCGCCTGGACGGCGTGGTGACGCTGGTGGACGCGGTCAACGCGCGTGACCAGCTGGCGCAGCAGCCCGAGAGCCAGCAGCAGATCGCGCTGGCGGACCGCATCTTCATCACCAAGAGTGACCTGGTGCCTGCCGCGAGCGTGGATAAGCTCATGGCCGAGATCGCCGCGGTCAACACGCGCGCCGACATCCGCCCTTGCATCAATGGTGAACTCCATCCCCGGGACCTGATCGGGCTGGGCCTGCAGAGCGAGCGCGCCAGCCTCGACACCCTGCGCTTCCTGGGCGAGGCCGTTTCGCGCGAAGGTGCAGCTTCAGAAGATGGCGCTTACCTGGCCGGTCGCCTGCCCGGGCGGCATCACCCCTCGGTGCGCAATCTGTCCTTGAGGTTCGAGACGCCGTTCACCTGGCCCGCCTTCTCGGCGGCCATGGAGTTGTTGATCTCCCTGCGAGGCCAGGACATGCTGCGCATCAAGGGCATCGTGAATGTCGAAGGCCGGCCCGTCGTCGTGCAGGGGGTAGGCCATGTGTTCCATCCGCCGGTCACGCTGGACCGCTGGCCCAGCGAGGATCAGGGAACACGGATCGTCTTTATCACGCGCAACATCGACGCCGACAAGATCAAGGCTCTGTTCCAGGCCGTGGGAGGCATCGGGGCTGCCTGAGTTGTCGTAGGAAGGGCGAGTGCTGTCAGCCCCTGGCGCTCAAGCCTGGGACAGGCGCGCACTGACCTCGCGCTTGCCCAGTTTGCGCACGGCGGCAATCTCTGCCAGCTGGCTGCTCCTGGGCTTGGAGACACCTTTTTCCCAGTGGTAGATGGTTTGCGCCGAGACGCCTACCAGCTGCCCCATCTCGGCGGCGGAAACACCCAGCTTCTTGCGCAGGCTGGCAAACCCCTCGGAGCGGAAGCGCAGCTTGGGACTGTCCGCGGCAGGGGCGGGGGGCGCGGTCGAGCGGTTGTTCTTGCGCAGCCGGGAGAGCAGGCGTTCCTGGTCGGCGAGGCGGCGCTTGAGGGCAGCAATTTCGCTGCGGTACTGCGCGGAGGCTTTTTTCAGGAGCTGGGTTTCAGCGCGGATCTCCTTGCGTGCGATGCGCGAGATTTCCGATTTCAAGAGATTTGCAAAATTGGCCATGCCGGTCCTTGCTGATAGGGCATGGCCATCTTACAGAATGCAGGCGGCCTGCGGCTGTTTTCTGGGGGCGAGCCGGATCGGCGTCGGGGTGGTACATCCGGTGGTTTTCTGCGCTTGGTGTGTTCCGCGATGAGAGGGGGTGAGCTTAGAGTGCCGCTAAGACTTCCGCACCAATGCCTCGTCCCACACGCAGCCCCTCGTCGTTGTCGCTTCGAAAGTGAATGCCGCCCCAAAGTCGTGATATGGCGGCTTCATCAGCCATGGCATTCAGCTCCGGTGCTTCCGTAGGCCAGAAGTACGCCAAGACGATGGATGTCGCTCCAGAGAGTGTGGAGTGCCCGGATACATAACCCGGGAAGCCAGGTGTCACCAGGGGTGTCGTGAATCCTGGGGCAAGATCGCGTCGGATCGCAGTGATGGGGCGTTCACTCCAGTCACGGAACTTGATGCGCCAGCACGCGATGAAAGAGTCCTCCATGGCGACAGAGGTTGCGGCCAGGACGGCCACGCTGGCCTCAAATCTATCGCCTGGAATTTGCGAGCGCAGCAGTAGATCGATGGCGTGTTGCATCCAGACGCCAGCAGGGGTGACCGAGCCTGCATCCAGATTCCAGCGTTCGGCAACTTCGAGTTGCTTGGGTGTCAGATTCCGAATGACGTTCAGAACTTCCAGCGCCTCGCGGCGATGCTGTTCCGAGCCAGGGCGTGGCGCGGTGGGAGGTTGGTAACGCTGCGGGCTCGGCTTCAGCCAGGAGCGCCACTCGCCCGCATAGGGTTCTGTGGGGTTGACCGCATAGATCGGGTGCGCGGCTTGCCATATGCCGGGGAAGTCCTTGGGGCGGTCGCGGACAGGCCAAGTCCTGCCAGCGCCATCACGCAGGCTGCGATTGATGATGGCTTGTCCCACACGCGTTCCTGTCGCTTCGGCCAGGTCCTGATTGATGTTGCTCGCCGGAAGCTGCGCTGCAAGCCAGGCATATTGCGCCTCAAAAAAACCGGGTGTCTCATTGGGGAAGAGATGCTGCAGCACCAGAGATGCGGCCCTATGCGCGCTGAGTTCCCGCGTCTCTGCTGATGCGCCCTGTGTCGCTGCGAGCAGCCACGCGTCATGCATGGCAACCTGGGCGTGCGCGATGCAACGTGATGCCCGCAGAGGGTTCTGCTGATATTTCACGACCAGGCGCAGCCATTGTTTTGTCCAATGAACTGCGCGCTGAATGGTCTGGGTGTTGTCTTGGGCGGCTGCTGTGGGCCGCGAAAAAGCCACCAAGGAATGGCCGGAAGGCACCTCAATGAACCACGGGTGCTTGATGATTCCGTGTACTAATTCAAGTGGGTCGGCTTTGGTCTCGGCGTGCGCTGGTGGCAGCATGCGCATCAGAAGAGGAGTGAATCCTGACGCCGCGAGGATCTTGATCAGTGACCGCTTATTTCTGGATATGGTGATGTGAGGGTTTTGTTGTTTGCTTGCTCGGTACATGTGTGACAGCTTAAAAAATGTGTGTTAAAAACTCGCCCAATCAAAAGCGCTCATAAAAAATTAGAGCGTTAAAACGGGAGGATGTATTTTGCTGCGGCTTTTTGCCAGATTGCAAACGTTGTTGCTGTCCAGCGCATGGAGCCTACTGGCTCTCTTCGTTTGCATTGCAGCCAGCGTCTATTCTTTCCCTGCACATGCCGTTGTTGAACGGTACAGCTACGACCCGCTGGGGCGTCTCGTTCAGTACGTCGACAGCGCAGGCTTGGTCACCGAATACACTTACGACGCGGCGGGCAACCTCATTTCCGTAACGGGTGCCGGCGCAGCATCGGGACTGGTTCCCGTCCTGAGCACGGTGGCCCCCAGCATCATCCGACGCGGTGAGAGCAAGAGCCTGCTGATCACCGGCCAGCGTCTGCAGGTCGGCAGTTTGCGCTCATCGGATCCAGGTTTGGATCTGCTCAACGTCCGGCAGGCTGCGACCCAGATCCAGGCCGATCTCATTGCCGATCAGGCGGTTCCTGTTGGTGCGCAGACCCTGAGCTTCAGCAATGCGCAGGGCACTGCATCCATCGCCATCACGGTGGCGCCAGTACTGCCTGTACTTTCGGTGGAGCCTTCCCCTCTGGCTTTGCCGCCAGACAACACGACACGCAACATCACCTTGCGCCTGTCGAGCTCCGATGTGGTGTCGCACATCATCAACCTGGCCATGAGCGACACGAGCAAGGCGACGATTTCTCCTGCCTCGGTCACGATAACCCCGGGGCAGTCGTCCGTGCAGGTCAGCGTAACGCCCAAGGTCGCAGGCTTTACTTCGCTGCAGCTCACATCCTCCACCCTGGTGTCGACGACCGTGCCGGTGTTCATCACGGCTGATTTCAGGGGCGTCAACACCAGTCAGGCGATGCCAGTTGGCCTGGTCGTGGGTTCGGCGACGCAGCCGCCGTCCAACACGACTTCAGCCTTGTTTAGTGCGCCGCTTGTCGGTGTTGCCGTAGGTCCGGTGCTGACCGGCATCACCCCGGCCGGCATGCCTGTGGGGCAAGTGCAGAACCTGGTGGTGAGTGGCCGCGGCATACCTGCTGGCGCCACTCTGTCGGTATTGCCGTCGACGGGGCTGACTTTGGGTACCCCGGTCATTGCATCGGATGGTTCGCAGATTTCCGCAACGCTGGATGTTGCCGCCAATGCCACACCTGGTGGGCGTGGTGTCGTGGTCAAGGATGCGAGCGGTAGGGTGCTGCCATTCGTTCCGGCAGCTGCATCCCAATTGATGCTGACCTCCGGCCAGCCCGAAATTTTCTCCATTGAACCGCTGTACGCCAAGGCCGGTACTTTGCTGCAGCTCAAGGTCCGCGGTCGTCATCTGCAGAACGGTCGTCTGGCTTTGCTGCCCGGCATTGATGTGGCCATCGATCCGCAGCCGGTGATCAACGCGACCGGGACAGAACTCACGGCTACGGTTCAGCTGTATCCCCTGGCTGCCCTGGGCCCGCGTGTGGTTCAGATCACCACGCCGTCCGGTCAAAGCAGTGCCGAGTTCAACGCGGCCAACCAGTTCAACATAGTGAGCCAGATCAACGGCACGCTGGGCCCTGTCTTCGCGCCGGTCGTGGGCATCATGGTGGGTGATGGATCGACGGCCACGCCCAATCAGTCCATTGGTCCGGTCGCCTCGCCCTCCCTGGGAGTGGTGGTTGGTGGTGCGGCTTACAGCGTCACGCCCAAGGTGGCCGTGGTGGGCACCTCGCTCAACCTGACGGTCACAGGTGTCGGCTTGCAGGCCGTGCAGTCGGTCAGTCTGCTGACGCCCGATGGCATCACCGCTTCCGCTTTTAGCGTGAACCCGGAAGGGACGGTGCTGACCCTGCCCATCACGGTGGATGCCACAGCGGCCAAGGTTGCGCGCAAGCTCGTGCTGCAGACGGCAACGGGTCGGATCCCCTTCGTGCGCGACGCCGAGAACAGCTTCCTGGTGGCTGCGCCTGCACCGGAAATCATTGCCACGGCGCCCCAGGTCATCAAGGCTGGCACGAGTGCCACGCTGACCCTGCGCGGCAAAAACTTCCGCGATGTGCTGGGTGTACGTTTCGAACCGGCCGAAGGCTTGGCTGTCACCGCCAATGCCACCATCACCGCCAATGCAGACGGTACATTGCTCACGGTGCCTGTGACGGCCACGGCTTCGGCGACGACCGGTCCGCGTACCGTGATCGTGGTGGCTGCTGGAGGTGAGTCCAGCAATGTGGCCATGGCTGCCAACACCGTGCAGGTGGCCCAGCAGGTGGGTGCCACCTATGCGGACATCAGCGCACCGGCTGTGGGCTTGCTGGTGGGTTCGGGCACGACGGAACCTGCGGCCAGCAGCTTGCTGGTGTCGGCCTCGCTGGTCGGTGTGGTCGTCGAGGCACCGCTCGTCCCCGTCACGGATAGCCGGATCGTAGATGGGGCCCATGTGGGCGTGTCAGTGGGCGGGTTTGTGACGGGTACTGCACCGGCCACGCCTGACGGCTTCCTCATCGGCACCACTTCGACGCTCACAGTGCAGGGTGTGGGCCTGGACAAGACCAGCGCCATCACTTCACTGGGCCATGCCGGCATTACCTTCGGCACCTGGACGGTCAATTCGCAAGGGACGCTGTTGACAGTTCCCGTCACGGTCGCAAGTGGCGTGCCTGCCGGGCGCTATGGCGTGGCCTTGAGTCAGACGGTCAATGGCGTCACGAGCCGGTTCACCACCGTTCCTGCTGCACCGCTGCAATTCAATGTGGGTGCCTTGCCGACTTTGCTTGAATCGGTTTCGCCCATCGTGCTGGAGCAGGGCAAGAGCTATACCTTCACCGCGCGTGGTGAAGGGCTCAAGGATGTCTATGAGCTGTTTACCGAACCTGGTGCAGGTGTCCAGTTTGGCTCGGTGCAGTGGGGTTCAGACGCGTTCGGTGAATTGCTCTCTGTCAGTGTTCGCATTGATGCGACCGCAGCTATCGGTAGCCGTGTGGTGCGTCTGCGCGTGCCTGGCGGGCTGACCGGTTCCGAGGCCGTCCCGGCCAACACCATCACCATCGTTTCGCCGCAATGACGAGGGCAACACCATGAAGACACCTATTTCCAACGACGCGCACGTGCCTCTTGCAACCGGCGCTGCACCCATCTCTGTTTTACCCATTGCTTTTTCCAATTCGCTCAGGAGGATCGCCATGTTTAAGTCCACTTCCACCCGCACCCGCACCGGGTTCGGTTTGCGTCCGCAGGCTCTCATGGCGGCGCTGACTCTCGCGTTCACCGCCTTTGGGGCGCACGCTTTCAACAGCGGCAGCACCGGTGCCGATGGGGCGCTGTCTCCGACGGTCAATACCGAGATCCAGCTTCCGCCTTCCGGTGTGCTGAACTACACCACGATCAATATTCCGACAGGTGTGACGGTCAAGTTCAGGCGTAACGCGCTGAATACGCCGGTGTATCTGCTGGCCAGCGGTAATGTGACGATTGCTGGCGCAATTGACATTAACGGGAAAACTGCTGCTGCTACGGGCACGGCAGGGGATGGGGTGGTCGCCGATGACGGTGTGCCGGGTGAGGGTGGTCCAGGCGGATACGACGGTGGTCGAGGTGGGCGTGATGATCTGGTGCAGACACCGGCTGTCATCCGAGGTGGTGCAGGTCTGGGGCCTGGTGGGGGCTTGGGTGGGATTGAAGGGCCTGATGGTTGTAGCCCTGATGCTCGTCATTACCGTTATATCGGCGGGTCTGCTGGATATGCACAAGCCGGTCTTGAGCAGTACAGCTACCAATATGGTGGGTATTCCTGGTGTAGTGCGGCGTCGCCTGCTTCCGGCAAGGCATACGGTTCAGCCATATTGCAGCCTTTGATCGGCGGTTCTGGCGGCGGCGGCGGCCGTGGCGGCGCCAATTTCCCTGGGTCTGGCGGCGGCGGTGGTGGTGGCGCCTTGCTGATTGCCAGTTCAGGCACCGTTACACTGACTGGCAGTATCGGCGCTTCGGCTGGATATGGGGGTGCCGTTGCGGGTACCAATTCGGGTGGTTCTGGTGGCGGCGGTTCGGGCGGTGCTGTACGCATCGTTGCGACCAGTGTGACTGGTGCCGGCTCGATCACCGCGAACTTCGGTTGTCCGCAAGCCGTTACCGGTTCTATCAACAGCAACATGAACTGCAACTATTTCCGCAGTTCAGTCGGTCGCATCCGTATTGAAGCCGAAGCACTGACCTACAGCGGCACCACAACCCCGGCATACACAACAGACGTACCCGGTCCCGTCTTCCTGGCCAACATGCCTTCGCTGCGCATTGCCACGATTGCGGGTGTGGCTGTTCCGGCCAATCCTACGGGTAATGCTGACGTGGTTTTGCCGGCAGATGTGGTCAACCCGGTCACAGTGACGTTTGAAACCGTCAATGTGCCGACAGGAAATACGATTGACTGGAAGCTGATCCCGGCCTATGGGATACCTTCGGGTGACCGGACTGCCGCCATTTCTGGCACTACGGCCGCAGGCACGGCCAGTGTGACGTTGACGTTGCCCCAAGGCCCCAGCACCCTTCAAGCCACCACCACCTACACCGTGGTCGTCGCCATGGGGGATGCGCTGTCGGTCTTCGCCCAGAACGAACGGGTCGAAAAGGTTCAGCTCATTGCCACCCTGGGTGGCCCGGGCCAGGCCAAGCTCATCACGGTCAGCGGCAAGGAATACATGGTGCCCATGTCCGTGTTGCAGCAAGTGGGCTTCGCGGGCTAAGCCGCGGCGCTCGGGCAATTACAGGCATTTGGTATCAGAACAGAAAGTGAGCATGGTCTAAGCGCTTGACCGGGGCGGGCTGGGAGGCCTGCCTCGTATGCCGTGTGCCAAGCAAGCCGCGGTACGCGTGCGCTGGACCTGCGATCTTCACACTCAGGGATAGGCGCGATATGTCGTGGATCACAAGCAGTAAGGTGCGGGCGCTGCTGCGTCGGCTGCAGGGCTGGGGGGCGGTGCTGCTCCTTCTGGGGGCTGCCCAGGTTGCGGCGCAGACCACGATCTACGGCCCGCAGAGCGCGTCCATCACGCCCACGGGGCGTGGTGCCGCTTCGTATGCCGACATCGACGGCTTCCTGGTCGGTCGCCACGTCAACGGTCCCTTCTATATTTCCGTCAACAACAACTCGACGCAGTGGCCCCATGACAAGAGCGCCTCGGTCGAGATCTGGGTCAACTTCGAGAAAGTCGTCAGCACCGGCAACGTTTTCACGGCGCAAGGGGCGCCCATTCCCACTTTTCAGAGAAGCGTACGCCTGCGCACGGGCGCGCCCAACCTCATCCTTGTGAAGGTCAACGGCACGGCGCCGGTCCGCATCAATTACCAGATCCAGGCGGGCCAGATTCCCGTCGTACCTTCCACGCTCAGCGGCCTGGCGCCCAATCCGCTGGCGTTGACCAATGGCAAGAGCGGGGTGCTGAGTGCCACGCTCAGCCCCACGCCTTCCGTGGCCGGTGCGGTGACGCTCAGCAGCGCGGATACGAATGTCGCCGGCGTGCCCGGCAGCGTGGCCTATGGAGCGGGGCAATCCCAGGTGGCCATTCCGGTGCAGGGCAAAGGGGTCGGTCAGACCACGCTCACGGCCAGCCTCAACGGCAGCGCGCGCAGCGTCGCTGTCAACGTGTCGCCGGTGCCGCCGCGCGTCGTGTCGCTGCGCCCCATCTACAGCGCTGTGCAGCAAGGCGCCAGCGGCCAGCTCCAGGTGCGCATTGCGCCCAGCCAGGAGCAGGACACCACGGTTCCCCTGGCCAGTTCGGATGCGGCCAAGCTCGGCGTGCCTGCCAACGTCATCGTCCCGGCCGGGCAGACCACTGCCAACTTTGCCGTGCAGGGCCAGGCCACGGGCCTGGCCTATGTCACGGCCACCTTGCCGGGCACGCACCGTCCTTCTCGTGCATCGGCCATCGTCCGTGTGGTGCCGGCCACGGTGTCGGTCACATCCCTGCTGCCCGCCACCAGTGTGCTGACCAAGGGCAGCACGGCCCAGCTGACCGTGCAGCTCTCGGCAGCGCAGAGCGCCGATACGGTGGTTGCCCTGCAAGCACGTACCGGCGGCATCGTCAGCATGCTCGCCAGCCTCACCGTCCCGGCTGGCGCCATGCAGGCCAGCTTCAATGTCACTGCGCTGGAGGTGGGCAACACCTTGGTGGCCGCGACGCTGGGTGGCAGCACCGTGGAGGCGGCCGTGCAGGTCACGCCCGTGCCCGCGGCCGTCGCGGCGCTCACGCCCGCCAGCAGCACACTCATCGTCGGTGCCAGCGGCACGCTGACGGTCCAGCTCAACAGCGCGCAAAGCACAGTCACCACCGTGGCACTTTCTGCCCAGCCTGCCGGTACGGTGCAGGTGCCGGCCACCGTCAACGTGCCGGCCGGACAGAATCAGGTCGAGTTCCAGGTCAGCGCTTTAGCCGTGGGGCAGGCGCAGGTGATGGCCAGCCTCAACGGCACGAGCCAGAGTGCCACGGTCGTCGTGACCCCGCAACCTGCAGCCCTGGCCTCGGTGCTGCCCAGTCCCCTGGGCTTGCAGCAGGGTGCCAGCGGTGCCGTCACGGTGCGCCTGAACGCCGTACAGAACGAAGACGTCACGGTCGACCTGGCCGCCGCCCACCCGGCCCTGTTGCAGGTGCCCGAGACCTTGTTGATCTCTGCCGGCCAGATCGAGGCAGAAGTCAGCGTGCAGGCGCTGGCCGAGGGCAGCACCCAGTTCACGGTCACCCTCAACGGCGCGAGCACGACGGTGCCGGTCACCATCACACCGCCACCGCCGGTATTGGCCAGCCTGCTGCCGGCCACCCAGGATCTGCCCAAGGGCAAGCTGGGGCAGCTGCGCCTCACGCTGGACCGTGCGGCGCAGGAACCAGCCCTCGTCAGTCTGAGCAACAGCAACACCGGGGCGCTGGGCCTGCCGGCCCAGGTGACGGTGCCTGCGGGTGTGCTCGCCATCGACGTACCCATGACCGCGTTGACGCTAGGGCAGTCTACCGTGGTGGCCAGCCTCAACGGCAGCACGGCCCAGGTGGTGGTCAATGTGGTGGCCCCCGAAATCATGGGCATCACGCTCACACCGTCCAGTGTCAGCCTCACGCCCGGCCAGAGCACCGAAGTGCAGGCCACGGGCACCTATTCCGACGGCAGCACCCGCAACATCAGCAACGATCCCAACACCAGCTGGGCGGTGGCCGATGCGGCACTGGCCAGCGTCAGCGCCCAAGGCCGCGTGACGGCCCTGCAGCAGGGCGAGACCGTGCTCAGCGCCAGCCAGACCGTGGCACCCACCTACGGCAATCCCACACCCAGTGCTGTCGTCGACCAGGCCAGTGTGACGGTCGGCAGCCCGGCACCGCTGGCCATGTCGGCCGCCAAGACGGCTCTGGTGGTGGGTGAGACGGTGGCCGTCAGCATCACCGCGCCTTATGCCGCGGGTGCCACGCCCTACACCGTCAACCTCAGCAGCAGCGGCACGGCCACGCTGCAGTACCCGTCCAGCGTCACCATCAACCCCGGCCTGACCAGCGTCACCTTCAATGTCCAGGCCGCCAGCGCCGGTACCGTGGCGCTCAGCGCCTCGGCCGTGCCCTTTGCGCCGGGCCAGCTCAGCTTCACCGCCACGCCGCCCATACCCACGGCCATCGTCATCAGCGGCTTGGCGCCCACCAGCGGCACCGTGGGCAGCGTGGTCACGCTTATCGGTGAGGGTTTTGTCTCGCCGGCCAGCGCCAACACCGTGGCCTTTGCCGGCAATGTGCCGGCCATCGTGCAGTCCGGCACGGCCATTGAACTCAAGGTCCTGGTGCCCGAAACGGCGCAAAGCGGCCCCATCACCGTGAGCAACAGCCTGGGCTCAGCCCAGAGCCCGGTCTTCACGGTGATTCGCGAACAGGACTTCAGCTTCCAGGTCAGCCCGTCCACCGTGGACGTGATCCAGGGATCCAGCGCCAGCCTGGTCCTGAACATGAGCAACACCGGCACCAACGCCTACCAGGGCCTGGCCAGGCTCAGCGCCAGCGGCCTGCCCACAGGCGTGACGGCCCAGTTCGATCCGCCCGCGCTCAGTGCCTACCAGACCGGCAAGCTCACCCTGCTGGCTGACAGCGCGGCCGCCCTGAACCAGGCCACCATCACCGTGCGTGCCGAAGCCACACTCAACGGCCTGCCCTGGGTGCGCGAGAGCCAGGTGGCTGTGCGTGTCGTCACCAAGGACAACGTCACCGGCGTCAAGGGCCGCTTCGTAACCCCCACGGGGGCCGGCATCGCCGGCATCATCGTGCGCCAGGACACCAGCACCAACCAGGTGGTGACCGACGCCGGCGGCAACTTCACGCTCACGGGCCTGTCCAGCGGGGTCACCACCCTGCGTTTTGACGCCACCCCGGCTAACAGCCTCTACCCCATCTGGCCCTACAACATCACCCTGGCGGCCAATGAGCTGCTCACCATGTCGGACTGGATCCTCCAGCCACCGCCGGCCGATGCGCTGTTCAAGCAAATTGACAACGCCACGCAAGACCAGCAGATCAGCGACGAGCGCTACCCCGGTTTTGCCATCACCCTGCCCGCAGGTGCCACCATCACCGGCTGGGACGGTGTGAAGAAAACGCGCATCGCCGTGCAGAAGATCGACCCCGACAAGCTGCCCGTGGGCGCGCCGCCCTTCCCCATGAAAGAGGCCTACCAGCTCTACTTCGGCACCCCCATGGGCGGCATCCCCAGCACGCCCATCCCCGTGACCCTGCCCAATGTGGCCGACAAGGACCCGGGCGAGAAGGTCGAGATCTGGTGGTTTGACGGCTCCCCCATGGGCGGCACGGGCGACTGGAAGATGGCCGGCCTGGGCACGGTGAGTGCGGATGGCAAGACCGTCAGCAGCGACCCCGGCGTGGGTATCCCGCGCTTTTGCGGTGTGTGCGGTCTGTTCAGTCTGAGCTGCCCGCCGGTACCCAAGCCGCCGCAACCTTGCCCGACCTGTGATGGCCAAGCCCAGGCTGCGGGTACCGCCGGCAACCCGGTGGACCTGTTCACCGGCCAGGAAATGGCACGTAACAACAGCGGCCTGTCCATCGGCGGCGTGACGCCCATCGACATGGGCTTGCGCTACAACCCGATGGACGCCTTCGACAACAAGGCCGGCACCATCACCAGCTTCGGTTATGGCTGGACGTCCAGCTACGACATCAGCTTCTGGCCCATGGAGGGCGTGCAGAAGCGCCTGGTCATGCCCGGTGGCATCTACGTCAACCTGGTCGACGACGGCACGGGCAAGTACCGCCCGGTGGACGACACCCGCTATGCCGGCGGCTATGCTCGCGCTGCGTCCGGTGGTCACTGGGAATTCGTGCTCAAGGACGGTACACGCTGGTACTTCGAGCCTTTTGCCGGCATCCCGGGGGTGATCCGCGGTGGCCCGCCGCAGTTCGTGACCAAGGTCATCGACACCAGCGGCAACACCACGCTGATCAACCGCCAGAGCAACGGCCGCATCCTGTCCGTCTCCGGCCTGGCCAACCGCGGCCTGAGCGTGAGCTATGGCTCCAACGGTTTTGTGTCGCGTGTCACAGACCACACGGGACGGCGTGTGGACTATGAGTACACCAGCGAAGGCCGCATCAACAAGGTGACGGACGCGGCCAACCGCGTCACGCAATACACCTACCAGTCCGTGCCACTCTATGTCAACACGGACACTGGGGTGCCGCAGACAGCCTGTTCTGCGGACCTCGTGCCGCCCAGCATGCGTCTGCTCAGTTCCATCCTCTACCCGGATTCAGACACGCCCACGGTCAACACTTATGGCACGGACCGTGTCGTCAAGCAGGTGACTTCCACCGGCGAAACCTGGAAGTTCGCCTACCGCCGCACCGGCGCCTGTGTGGTCAAGGTTCTGGGCGGTGAGGGCGGTCTGGAGCCAGTCGGTGGCGGCAGCGGCCGGGTCTGGGACTACACCTGCCGCGCCGGCCAGTCCCTGTCCACGCGCACCCTGGCGCCCAGCGGCGGCAACACCATCAGCCTACCCCTGGCGGGCACCTGCCCGGACGTGGAGTCGGAAGAAACCCGCGCCGCCGGCTGGCGTTTCTTTGGCGGCACGGTGCAGGAAGTCATCGTCACCCAGCCCGATGGGCAGGTGCGCCGCAGCAAGTTCAACGCCCGCGGCCTGGCCACCGAGGCCATCGACCCCCTGGGTCAGCGCACCCAGTTCGTCTACGACGCCAAGCAGCAGAAGACCAAGTCCATCGACCCGTTGGGCCGCGAGACCAAGTACGAATACGACACCGTGGGCAACCTCACGGCCGTGGTGGACGCCCTGGGCCAGCGCATCGAGGCCATGTACGACCCCACCTTCAACAAGCCCGTGCAGGTCACGCGCTTCCTGCTGGGTGTGCCCAGCACCCAGGGCGGGGTGGAGCTGAGTTACACGCCGGTCTTCACCAGTGGCGCTTATGACAACGCGGGCCGCCTGACCAATGTGACCAACCCGGTGGGCCTGCAAGGCAGCTTGAGTTACAACGCCCAGGGCCTGGTCAGCCAGGCGGTGGCGCCGGCCCAGGTCAATGTGGGCAGCATCCCCGTGGTGCAGTCCGGTGTGGCCAGCAGCATCGCGCCCAACCAGCGCAAGGTCAGCCTGGGCTACACCATTGCTGGTGATCTGGCGCAGATCACCGATGCCCAGGGCAACGAGACCCGCATGGGAACGGACACGCTGGGCCGCATGACGGGCAGCACCGATGCCCTGGGCTACAGCAGCAGCCTGCAGTACAACACGCTGGACCAGGCCACCCAGGCCACTGATCCGTTGCAACAGAACACCAGTCTGAGCTACGACAGCGTTGGGCGGGTCACGGCCGTGAGCAACGCCGCGGGAGTTCAGATCGAACGCTATGGCTATGACGCCAAGGGCCGCTTGACCAGCAAGACCGACGCGCTCAACCAGAGCGAGACCTATGAGTACGACGCCGCAGGCCGCCTGAGCAAGGTGACCAACCGCAAGGGCCAGCTCAGTGCCCTGGTCTACAACGAGCGCGGCCAGCTCGCCAGCCTGGAGCTGCCGGACCGCACGGTCAGCTACCAGTACGACGCCACGGGCCGCCTTAGCGAAGTGCGTGACGCGAGCAGCGTCAACAGCTATGTCTACGACGCCATCGACCGTATCGTCCAGACCACCAGCACCACGGCCGCTGGCAGCCACACCCTGGCCTACCAGTACGACAGCCTGGGCCGCATGACCCGCCGCACGCTCAGTGGCACGGGCATTGCCGCGCCGGAGGTGACGACCTACCGCTGGGACAATGCCGACCGTCTGCTGGGCCACACCACCAACGTCGGTGGGCAGGACCACAGCACCAACTACAGCTATGACGCGGCGGGCCGCCTGAGTGCACGCAAGGTCCAGGCTGGCAACACTGTGGATCTGATCACGCAGGCTTATGGCTACGACAGCCTGGAACGCCTGAGCCAGATCAAATACCTCAAGGCGGCAGGCGCGGCCGGCGAGCAGCTCATCGAGCAGATCGACTACGAATACGACGCCAATGGCCGTCGCACCGCCCGGACCACGCTCAACGCCAACGGCACGGGACAAGGCGAAACGCCTATGACGGCGGTCTTCGATGCGGCCAATCGCATGACGGCCATCACCCTGAACCTTGGCGGCACGAGCAAGACCTACAACCTCACGTATGACGCCAATGGCAATCTGGTGCAGAAGCAGAATGCGGCGGATACCAGTGAGCAGACGCTTTATGTATGGGATGCCAGCAACAGGCTGATCCGGATTGAGCAGAGTGGAGCGGGTGGTTCCAGTCTGTTGACGGCCAGCTATGGTTATGACGCGTTTGGCCGTAGAGTTCAAAACACTGTGAACCAAGGCGGTCAAACCAGCACGGTGCAGTATCTTTACGAGGGGTTGCAGGCTCTAGGCGAAATAAGGGATGGAAATCTCAGCCATCGTTTGCTGACAGGATTAAGTTTGGATGAAACGATTGCCAGGATGACTTTAAGCGTTACCGGACAGAAAAATTCTGCCCAAAGCAGGATCCTCATAACGGATGCACTAAATAGTGTCATTGCGCAGCTGCAAGATAGTAATAGCGCCAACTTGGAAAATAGCTATGCCTATAGTCCGTACGGAGAAAGCTATACAGTAGGGCCGGATGCGACGGCAAGCCAAAATCAATATACATCTCGTGAAAACGATGGGGTGACGGGGCTGTATTTCTATCGTGCCCGATATTACGATCCAGTCGCAAAAGTTTTTATTAATACGGATCCAATTGGATTAGATGGAGGCATAAATACTTTTGCCTATGTTTCTGGAAATCCTGTAATGTATTCAGATCCGTTAGGGCTATGGAATCCCATGAAAGGGAGTGTTTCTATGTTTAACGGAGCAAGAGGCGTTTTCCAGCTGCTCTCGGGTGGAGCGATGTTAATTTTTCAGGGTGGCGCAGCCAGTAAGGCTGCAGGTTTTTGGCGAATTAACTCTGGGATCTCCTCGCTTAAGAGGTCAAAACAGCAATGGGATGAGAGTCTGTGCGAAGACTTCGATGATGCGTCCCTAAAAAATCTTTGGGGATTGGCGCCGTTTGGTCAACATATCGATGATCCTGATGAACCTAGTGCGATTGAGTACTATAAAAATCTCCCAACAAAGGAGATTGAGCATTGGTGGGAGATATTCAAAGAAATTGGGACTCAGTTTTGATCTGATTAGAGGTGATCAATGAAAGATCTACTTTTGACAAGTTGGAATATTTTTTTGATTGCCGGCTTATTTATTCTTGCGTTGATAGGTTTTTATATATTTATGAAGTCACTAGTACGAGGTGACGGTATTTTCATGACAATGAAGAATTTTTTGAAATTCATATTCAAAAATATGCCCTAAGTTTCAATGGTAAGTTCGGAGAGTTCGGCGTGAAAGAACAGATAGAAGATAAACTTTTTAAACCTTTGGGATCTGGGCGTGGGTTTACGCTATTAGAGTTGTTGGTCGTTGTCGCCATCATTGGTCTTCTCGCCGCCTACGTCGGCCCCAAATACTTCGGCCAACTCGGCAAATCCGAACAAGCCGTCGCCAAGTCCCAGATCGAAGCCTTCAGCCGTGCCCTCGGTGCTTACCGCATCGACACCGGTAGCTACCCCAGCACTGAAGAAGGCCTGGGAGCCCTGGTGAACCGCCCCGCGGACAGCGCTCGTGCCGCCAAGTGGAACGGCCCTTATCTCGAAAAAGCCGCGCCGCCCGACCCCTGGGGCAAGCCCTACCTCTACACCAGCCCGGGCAGCAAGGGCGACTTCGATCTGTTGAGCTACGGCAAGGACGGCCAGCCCGGAGGTACGGGTGATGCGGCCGACGTCAGCAACCATTGACGGGGCGCGAGGGGCGCCTCCATGAAGTTCGACGTGCGGGCGCTCAGCGCACAGCAGCAGATTGAGGCCTTCGAACTGGAGGCCTTGGACGCTGCCCATGCGCAGACCCTGGTGCAGGCGCGTGGCCTGGCACTGCTGTCCCTGAAGGCCGCGGCGGGCAGGGCCTGGCTGCCTGCGCGGCGCAGCAAACCCTTTGACCTGTTGCTCTTCGCCCAGGAGCTGCTGGCCCTGGTGAGCGCGGGCTTGAGCGTGGTGGAGGCGCTGGACGCGCTGCTCGAGCGCGCGGCGCAGAGCCATCTGAAGGCCGTGCTGCAGCGTTTGCGTGATGCCCTGCAGCAGGGGCAGCGCCTTTCGCAGGCGCTGGCGCAACAAGGCGACGTTTTTCCGCCGCTCTTCGTGGGCGTGGTGCAGGCCGCCGAGGGCACGAGCGATCTGCCACGGGCGCTGGAGCGTTATGTGTCATACGAAACGCGGCTGCGCACCCTGAAGCACAAGGTGGTGAGCGCGGCCATCTATCCTTCCATCCTGTTCTGTGTGGGCCTGGCGGTGGCGCTCTTCCTGCTGGGTTATGTGGTGCCGCGTTTTGCCTCGGTCTACCAGGGCGGCGGGCGCAGCCTGCCCTGGGCTTCGCAGGTCTTGCTGGCCTGGGGGCAGTTCGCCGCGAACTATGCGCTCTGGCTGGTGGCCGGTCTGGCGGCGGCCGTGGTGGCCGTGGTCTGGGGTGCGCGTCGTTTGCTGCGCACGGGCCAGTGGAGCCGCCTGCTGCGGGTGTTGCCGGGTGTGCGACAGCGCCTGGAAATCTTGACACTCACGCGCCTGTACCTCACGCTGGGCATGCTGCTTGATGGCGGCATACCCATCATGCGGGCCATGCAGTTGTGTGAGGCCGTGCTGTCTCAGGACACAGTGAGCCGCCTGCAGGCCGCGCGCGGGGCCGTGGGGCAAGGGGAAAGTCTTTCTGGCGCGCTGGAACGCCAGGGCCTGGCCACGCCGGTCTCGCTGCGTATGCTGCGGGTGGGCGAACAGACGGGGCAGATGGGCCAGATGCTGGGGCGCACGGCGGCGTTTTACGACACCGAGACCACGCGCTGGATCGAGCAATTCAGCAAGGCGTTTGAGCCCATCCTGATGGCGGCCATCGGCCTGGTGATCGGGGTGATCGTGGTGCTGCTTTACATGCCCATCTTTGAACTGGCGGGGAGCATCTGATGAGCGATACGGCGGCGGCGCCCAGCCTGGATGGACTGCAGGGCTTGCGTGCGCGTGCCCAGGCCAGTGGCCGGCCACTGGTGGACGTGCTGGCCGAGGTGCATCAGATGCACCCGCGCGAAGCCGCGGGCTGGCTGGCGATGCAGTTCGACCTGCCTTTCTGGGACAACCAGGCGCTGCAGCCGCAGACCGCGCGGCTGGACCTCTGGCCCATGGCCCGGGCGCAGGCCCAGCGTGCCGTGCTGCTGCAGCGCGCCGACGACCCCAGCATCTGGGTGGCAGCCCTGACCGACCCTTTTGATGGCGATGTGTTGGCCCAGCTGGAACAGGCCGCGGGCCAGGCGGTGCAGCAGGTGCTGTGCACGCCGGAAGACCTGCACGCCTATCTGACGCAGCAGGAGGCTTCTCTGCGCGCGGTGGACAGCCTGGAGGCCATGCGTTCGGACCAGACGGAGGCGGAACAGGGCATCGAGGTGCTGTCACTGGTGAGCGCCACGGATGCGGGGAGTCCAGCGGTGCGGCTGGTGAATTCCACGCTCTACGACGCCTTGCGTGCCGGGGCCAGCGACGTGCATCTGGAGTCCACGCCCATGGGCCTGGCGGTGCGCTACCGCATCGACGGGGTGCTGGACGATGTGACGGAGATCCAGGACCGGGCCGTGGCGGAGCAGACCATCTCGCGCCTCAAGGTGCTGGCCGAGCTGGACATCGCCGAGCGGCGTGTGCCGCAGGACGGCAGCTTCCAGGTGCGTGCCCAGGGGCGGCTGATCGACCTGCGTGTGTCCATCATGCCCAGCATCCACGGAGAGGATGCGGTGGTGCGGATTCTGGACAAACAGGCCATGATCGAAGCGCATGGCAAGCTGAGCCTGGAAGCGCTGGGTTTTGATGCGGTCGCGCTCAAGACCATGCGCGCCCTGACCGAGGCCGCCTACGGCATGCTGCTGGTGACCGGGCCCACGGGTTCCGGCAAGACCACCACGCTCTATGCCGCGCTGGCCGAGACCTATACCGGGCGGGACAAGATCATCACCATCGAAGATCCGGTGGAATATCAGTTGCCTGGGGTTCTGCAGATACCGGTGAACGAGAAGAAGGGCCTGTCCTTTGCGCGCGGCCTGCGCTCCATCCTGCGGCACGACCCCGACAAGATCATGGTGGGCGAAATCCGCGACCGTGAGACGGCCGAGATTGCGGTGCAGTCGGCGCTGACGGGCCACCTGGTGCTCACCACGGTGCACGCGAACAATGTGTTCGACGTGTTCGGGCGCTTCACGCACATGGGCCTGGACCCCTACACCCTGGTGTCGGCACTCAACGGCATCTGGGCTCAGCGCCTGGTACGGGTGAACTGCACGCATTGCCGCCAGCCCTACCTGCCCGAGGCTCAGGAGTTCGAGAAGCTGGGCCTGGATGCCGGGCAGTGGACGGATGCGAAGTTCATGAAAGGCGCGGGCTGCGGCGACTGCCGCGGCACGGGTTTCCGCGGGCGGCGTGCGATTGCAGAGTTTCTGCTGCTGGACGATGAGCTGCGCGAGATGATCATCCAGCGCCTGCCGGTGCGCCAGATCAAGGAAGCCGCGCGCCAGCGCGGCACACGCACGCTGCTGGAGGCGGCGCTGGACCTGGTACGGGCGGGCGCCACCACTCTGGAGGAGGTGCGACGTGTCACGCTGGCGCAGTAAGTCAGCAGCGTCGACGCTGCCCCTGGTGCTGGGCGTGTCCGCGCAGGGTGTGGCCTGGTGCGTGCCGGGGACTGCATCGTCCAACTGGCAGACCTGGGCCTGGCCCGAGGGAGCGGACGGGCCGGCCGCCTTGCGGGACTGGGTGTTGAAGCTGGCGCCGGAAATCGAGGGCACAGGGCAGCCCGTGCAGGTGTGCCTGGCGCCCAGCCTGGCCCAGCACTGGGTGCAGAGCGTGCCGGCGCAGACGGCCTCTCTGGTCGAGTTGCATGCGGTGGCGGCAGCCCGGGCCCAGCAGCTCTGGGGGCCGACCCCGGGCGGCTGGATGGTGACGGGCGACTGGCAGCCTGAGGGTGCGTTTCTGTGTACGGCCGTGCCGGCGGTCTGGGAGCCGGTCTGGAAGGCGATGCGGGAGCGCTGGGGCGAGATTGCGTTGCATACGCCTTTGCTGTTGGCGCAGCAGCAGGGGCAGGCGGTCTGGCCGCAGAACGGCTGGCTGGCTGTGGCCGTGGCGCAGCGCCTCTACGTGCAGCACCGCGAGGGCGGGCGTATGGCATCTTTACGCAGCGTGCGTTGGCCGGACGAGAGCACTCTGGAAGCGCTGCAGACCCAGGCTGTGCAGGAAGGGCGGCGCGAAATGCTGCGCGCAGGCAGCGGCCCCGAGGAGCTGCATTGGCTGGCCCTGTGCGAGGGCGGAGAGCGCGCCACGGAAAACGCCGGCCTGAAGCCTGTGGCCTGGCGCAAGGCGGGCATGCCGGCTGCGCCGCTGGACGCACCGGAGGCGGTACACGCGGCCTGGTGCGCACGGCAATCGGTGGAAGGAGCCTGGCATGCGGCCTGAGTCCGTTGACATGGCTTTCAACTGGGAGTTCGCGCCGCGCTGGACGCTGTGGGGTCGGCAGAGCAGGCCGCGCATGCGCGCGGTGGCCCTGGCCCTGGGTAGCGTGGCGCTGCTGGCCTTGGCTGGGGGCGCGTGGAACAGCTGGCAGCAGATGCAAGAGCTGGCGACTGTGCAAACCGAGGTGCAGGCCTTGCGCGCCACGCCAGCGAAGCCGTTGGCGCCGCGCGCATCCGCCACGACACGGCGTGATGGCGGCTTGGTGGCGGGGCAGGCCTTGAGCACGGACCAGCGGCAGGGACTGCGGGCCGTGGCCCGTCAGCTCAACATACCCTGGCAGGAGCTGTTCGAGCAGCTGGAGCGCTCGACGCCGCCGCAGGTGGCCCTGGTCAGCGTGGAGCCGGACGGGCAGCGTGGCACGGTGCGCTTGCAGGCGGAAGCCAAGTCGCTCGACACCCTGCTGCAATATGCCGCAGCCTTGCAGGGCCAGGGCGTGCTGGGACGTCTGACCTACAACAAGCATGAGACCAATGGCCAGGATGCGAACCGGCCCATGCGCTTGACCTTCGAGCTGATGTTGCTGCCCACGCGGCAGGCGACGCTGGTTCCGGCCTTGCAGGAGGGCGCGCGATGACGCGGGGCTGGCTGAAGAGGGGGCTTGGGCGCCTGTGGCTGGAGATCCTGCTGTGGCGCCATGGTTTGATCTGGCCGGGCGTGCTGGTTTTGCTGGTGGCGGCCCTGGCCCTCTGGCTGGTGCTGCTGCCGGGCGGTGCGCAACAGCTGGCGCAGGCCCGTGCGGAGTTGCAGCGTTTGCAGTCGGGACAGTTGGTGCTGGCGCTCAGCACGGCGGAGCGGACCGGGCAAGAGGATGCGGTGCTGGTGGCGGCGCTGGACCGTGTGGCGCTCTCCGAGCAGGAGGTCAGCGAGGTGCTGCGGCGCCTGGGACGCATTGCACAGAGCAAGGGCCTGACGCTGACGGAGACGGATTTCCAGGCCACGGGCGAGGGTCTGGGTGGCTTGCGGCGTCTGCAGCTGACGCTGCCTTTGCGGGCGGCGTATCCGCAGGTGCGGCAGTTCGTGGAGGCCGTGTTGCTGGAGTTTCCCGGCGTGAGCGTGGACCAGATGCTGCTCAAACGCGAGTCCGTGGGGCAGCGGCAGGGGGAGATACGCCTGCGCCTGTCGATCTGGACCAATCCGGCCAAGTCCGGGCGGGGGAGCATCTGATGGCCGCCCAAGGGCAGAACAAGCGCTGGTGGATACTGGGGCCCCTGCTCGTGGGGGCGTTTCTGCTGGCGGTGTTTGGAGACAAGACGCCTGCCGATGGCGCGGTTGATGTGGTGGCGCCGCGTGTGCAGCCTGCGCCGAGGGCTGTGCCTGCGGGGCTGCCGGTGGCCGGGGCGGCCGTGTCAGCCCTCGTGCCTGGTGTGCAGGTGTTGGTGCCGCGGGATCAATTGGTGAAGTCCGGGGAGCGTGCGCCGGTGCGGGATCTGTTCAGCCAGCGCAGCTGGACTCCCCCCGCACCCAAGCTCCAGCCGGTGGTGCTGCCCGTTCCTGTGCCGACGGCACCACCACCCCTGCCTTTTGTCTACCTAGGCAAGAAGCTGGAGGGCGGTAGCTGGGAGGTCTATCTGGGACAAGGTGACAAGACATTTGTGGTGCGCGAGGGGCAGGTGCTGGAGGGGCAGTACCGTGTGGATGTGATCAAGCCACCGCAGATGGAGTTGGTGTATTTGCCGCTGGGCCTGTCCCAGAACCTGGCGATTGGAGAAACACGATGAAATGGCGTAGGGACGGGCGCATCCAGCGGCACCTGCTGGGCTTGCTGATCGGCCTTGTGTTGGCGGGCTGTGCCAGCGAGCGCGCTTATCGCGAAGGGCAGGACCTGGCACGCGAAGGACGCAGCGAGGAGGCGCTGGAGCGCTTTGAAGACGCGAGCCGGCGCGATGCGGGCTCGGCGCAATACCGCATTGCTGTCCTGCAGACGCGCGAAGCCTTGGTTTCGACGGCGCTCGCGGTGGGGCGCAAGGCCTTGGACGAGGCGCGGTACGACGATGCCCGTGCGGCATTCCAGCGCGCGATGACCTGGCAGCCCGGGAACCCGCGGGCGCAGGAGGGACTCAACGCCATCGCGGCGGCCCAGCGCCACGCGAAATGGATGAGCTCGGCCCAGCAGGCCCTGGACCGCAAGGAAGACAAGGTGGCGGAGAACTGGTTGCGCATGGTGCTGTCGGAGGATCCGCAGCATCGCAAGGCGCGGACCCTGTTGCAAGAGTTGGAGGAAGGTCAGCAGAAAAAAGCGGGCATCGCCTTGTTGGCCGAGGCCTACCGCAAGCCCATCACGATTGAATTCAAGGACACGCCGCTCAAGTCTGTGTTTGAGGTGATTTCTCGGACCTCGGGCCTGAATTTCCTGTTCGACAAGGATGTGCGTTCGGACCAGAAGACCTCCATCTTCCTGAAGAACTCCACCATCGAAGCCGCCGTGAACCTGACTTTGCTGACGAACCAGCTGGAACAGCGGGTGCTCGACGCGAACACGGTGCTGATCTATCCCAACACCCAAGCCAAGCAGAAGGACTACCAGTCCCTGACGGTGAAGGCCTTCTATCTGGGGAATGCAGAAGCCAAGGTGGTGGCGAGCACGCTCAAGACCATCCTCAAGTCGCGTGATGTGGTGGTGGACGAGAAGCTTAACCTGTTGATCCTGCGGGACACGCCGGAGGCGATCCGCATGGCGGCCAGGCTGGTGGCCATGCACGATGTGGCTGAATCCGAGGTGATGCTGGAGGTGGAGATCCTGGAGGTCAAGCGCACCCGGCTGCTGGACCTGGGCATACGCTGGCCGGATCAGCTCAGCCTGAGCCCGTTGGCGGCGTCCTCAGGAGCTTTGTCTGTTGCTGACCTGCGTGGTCTGAACTCGGAGACCTTGGGGGCCACCATTGGGGCAACCACTATCAATGCCAAGAAGGTAGATGCGGACACCAACATCCTCGCGAATCCGCGCATTCGCGTACGCAACCGCGAGAAGGCCAAGATTCTGATCGGGGAGCGGGTGCCCAACATCACGTCCACCTCGACGGCGACCGGCTTCGTGGCGGAATCTGTCAACTATGTGGACGTTGGCCTGAAGCTGGACGTGGAACCGACGATCTCCATCGAAGGCGAGGTGGCCATCAAGATTGCGCTGGAGGTGAGCAGCGTGACCAGTCAGATCCAGACCAAGTCGGGTTCTTTGGCCTACCAGATTGGAACGCGGACGGCGCAGACCATCCTGCGCCTGAAGGATGGTGAGAACCAGGTGCTGGCAGGTCTGATCAACAGCGAGGACCGCCAGACGGCTAACAAGGTACCTGGCTTGGGTGAAATACCGGTGCTGGGACGCCTGTTCGGAGAACAGCGCGACGACACCGCCAAGACCGAGATCGTTTTGTCCATCACACCGCGTATCTTGCGCAATCTGAGCCGACCCGGTACTTCCAATATGGAGTTTGAGTCGGGGACGGAGAGCAGTCTCAGTGGCTTCAGCTGGGGGAGCCCAGACGCGGCGACGAAAGCTGCAGAGGGGCCAGCCAAGCCAGCGAATGGCGCAGCGGCTTCGGCAGGGAATGGCGAGGCCAGCGGGACACAGTCTCCCACCTTGCTGGCCTGGCAGGGCCCGGACAAGGTGAAGGTGGGTGATGTGTTCGCGGTGCAGCTGACGATGCAGTCCAGTCAAGCCGTGATGAGTTTGCCCCTGGCGGTCGGGTTTGACGCGCGCAGCATGCAGGTGGTGTCCGTGACCGAGGGGGATTTCCTCAAGCAGGGCGGGGCGCAGACGAACTTCAGCAGCCGGGTGGACCCGAGTGGCCAGATCGTGCTGACGGTGACGCGTTCCGGCGATTCAGGGGCCACCGGCAGCGGGGTGGTGGCGACGGTGAATCTACGGGCGACGGCCGCCGCAGCCACCGATGCACGTGTCCAGTTGCTGACGGTGGCACCCGTGGCCCAGGGTGGCAAGGCGGTGAGTACGTCTTTGCCGGCACCTCTGGTGATCGGCGTGGCACCCTGAGGACGTATGGCTTGTTTGCCAGCATTGCCTAAGCAAGGTGGTAGCCGGCCACTGTGGCGGGAGGGCGGCTTCACGCTGGTGGAGCTGCTCGTGACCCTGGCCATCCTGGCGGTGCTGGCCAGCCTGGTGGTACCGGTGGCGCAAATACAAGTACAGCGAGGCAAGGAGCAGCAGCTGCGGGCGGCACTGGCCGAAATCCGCACGGCCATCGATGCCTACAAGAAGGCGGGGGACGAAGGGCGGGTACCGCGTGATGCCGGGACGACGGGTTATCCCAAGACCCTGGAGGCGCTGGTTGAGGGGGTTGACGACCAGCGGGACCCGAAGCGGGGCAAGCTGTACTTTCTGCGGCGCGTTCCCCGGGACCCGTTTTTCGAGGACCCGAATGCCGAGGACGCCCAGACCTGGGGCAAGCGCGCCTATGCGAGCGAGCCAACCGACCCGGCTGAGGGGGACGATGTGTATGACGTGTTCAGTCGGTCGACGCTGACGGGCCTGAATGGCGTTCCTTTGAGGCGCTGGTGATGACGATGCGCAGACTTGGTTTCACGCTGATCGAATTGCTGGTGGTGCTGGCCATCGTGGCGACGCTGTTGACCCTGGTGGTCCCGCGGTATGCGGACCGTATCGATGTGGCCAAGGAGACGGTGTTGCGCGACAACCTGCGCGGTGTGCGGGATGTCATCGACAAGTTCTACGGTGACCAGGGACGTTTCCCGGAGAGTCTGGAAGAGCTGGTGGAGAAGCACTATCTCAAGACACTGCCGGTCGACCCCGTGACGGACTCTGATGCCACATGGCAGATCGTGGAGGTGCCCAGTGGCCACAAGGGGCGTGTTTACGACATACGGAGCGGGGCGCCTGGGAACGGGCGTAACGGGCGACCTTATGCAGAGTGGTAGGGCGCAGCGCAGTCACAGCTGGCGACCGCAGCATGGCTTTGCCTATGTGCTGCTACTGATGGTTGTGGCGGTATTGGCCCTGGGCGCTTCTGCGGCTTTGCAGTTGGGGGCGCAGGCGGGGCGCCGGGATGCGGAACAGGCCTTGCTGTCGACAGGTGCCGAGTTCGAGCGGGCGCTGTACAGCTATGCCGGGGTTGCTGTGGCGGCAACGGCGGCCAACACCAGCGGTGCATTGGCTGCGCGCGGGCCGCGTGACCTGCAGGAGCTGTTGAAAGACCCTCGGGTGCCGGGTGTACGGCGACATTTGCGGCAGCTTTATGCAGACCCGATGACGGGACGCCCGGAATGGGGCGTGGTGCGTGATCCCGCGGGTTTCATCGTCGGCGTGTACAGCCTGGCGGAAGGTCAGCCGATCAAGCAGCTGGGATTTGATGCGAGGCATGCTCATTTTGAAGAGGCTCCCAGCTATGCCAAATGGGTGTTCGGTCTGCCGATGGCGCAGTTGCAGACGATGCGTGGTGCCGGTCAACCAGCGACGCCGGCGGCGGCCAAACCGTGAAGGGAGAGAGGCGATGTATTTGACCTGGAAACGATGGCTACTCTTGAGTTTCGGCTTGATGTCGGTCTGGAGTGCATGGGCACAGCCCGCCTGTGAGCGCTATGAGCTCCTGAAGCCAAAACGGGGCAGCCAGATTGCAGACCGACAACCGGAATTGCAGTGGGGCGGTGAGGCCAATTCCAGCTATCGGGTGCAGGTGGCCGTGGTGCTGCCCGAAGGGCGCGTGCTGGAATCCATCGATACGGTGGTGACGGGAACACGCTGGCGTCTGGGGGCACCGGTTTCTGTACTGACCTCCGCTGTGAAGGTGATCGTAAGTCGTAACTGTTCGTCTTACTCGGTGCAGGATCTGCATGCTCAGGGGCCACACTTTGTCATCCAGGCCACCGACCAGTGCACATTAAGACCACAGTCGATCCGACAAGGGGCGGATGCCTTGCACTGGATTGCCCCTGCCAACTCCGACAAGTTTGTGGTCCAGATTTTCTCGATGACGCAGGCGGCTGATGGAGTAACGACGACTCAACGGCTAGGCGGTTACGAAGTTGTGGGAATTTCCTGGAAGTTTCCAGCCGATCTCCAAGCCCAACTGAGGCGGCCTGGCATGGCGGATCGGTCCTGGGTGGCTACGGTTCAGGCGCGTTGCGGTGCTTTGTTGAGTCATCCACAGGCGTTGGTCTTGGATGTTTCACTCGTGTGATCATGCAGCAGCAAGCAAATGGACCTGACTTGTTGTTGTCCAGCAGGATTCAGCGTCTTTGTCGGAGTTCCAGCCAAATGCCATAAGACCGGCTACAGCTTGGCTTTTGGATGTGGTGGAGAGGAGGAGGATCGAACTCCCGACCTTCGCATTGCGAACGCGACGCTCTCCCAGCTGAGCTACCCCCCCACACGCTGGAAATTCTAGCAAGCGGCGGCCGGCTCGGCCAGGGGGCGATGGGCTCAGATCCAGGAAAGCAGTTCCCAGCGTTGCCAGGCTTCGCGTCCGCGGGTGGTGCCCCGGCCGGTGGAGAGCAGGTATTCGCCGCTGACTTCGCGTGCCACCCAGCGGCCGATCTCCGGGGCCAGCCACAGGGTTTCGCGCCGTGTCGTCTCCGTGCGGGTGACGTCACGGTGCTGCAGGCGGATGAAGGTCTCGATGCGCAGCGCCAGCTGGCTGCCGCCGGCCAGCGTCACACGCTCCCAGCCCTGCACCGTGCTGTGCCGGCTGATCCAGTAGCGGAAGGAGTCGTCGTCGATGCGGTAGTGGGTGCGCTGCGCGCTGCGGGCGCCCGGTGTTGGGTCGGCCGGCCACAGGGGCACGGCCTGCTCGTAGTTCAGCACCTCGTCCCAGCCCGTTTCCCGCCAGATCTGGCCCCAGGGTTGCTGCTGTTCTTCCAGGTCGGCCGGCCCGGCATCGTTGCGGATGCGGATGCGCACCCGGGGTGCCAGGGCCACCACCTCGTGTTCCTGTGTGGCCAGCTGGGCGCTGTTGTAGCCGTTGGAGTGGCGGTAGGTCCAGCGCTGGCCCAGGGCCGGCCGCCGCAGGGTGATCGTGCCGGCCGGTGCCGCCGCGACCTCCGTGCGCAGGGCGGGCAGGGGCTGGATGGCGCAGCCGGCGGGCAGCGCGGCCAGGGCCAGGGTGAAATGGCGGCGGTTCAGTTCCATGGAGGGTGCCTCCTGAGGGGCTGTGGGAGAACGCTATCATTCTGGCAGTCCGATTCCACCTGCCCCATCCCGAACAGGAAAGACCATGAAACACACCGTGCCCTTTGCCCTGCTGCGTCGCACCTTTTTTGCCGCGGCCGTTTCCACTGTGCTGGCTGTGCCGGCCCTGGCGGCCGACAACGTCAAGATCGGCCTGCTGTCCACGCTCTCCGGCCCCGGCGCCGGTCTGGGCATCGACATCCGCGACGGTTTCCAGCTGGCGGTGAAGTTGAACGGCGGCAAGCTCGGCGGCCTGCCGGCGGAGGTGATCGTGGCCGATGACCAGGCCAGCCCCGACGTGGGCCGCCAGACGGCCGACCGCCTGGTCAAGCGCGACAAGGTCGATTTCATGACCGGCGTCGTGTTCTCCAACGTCATGCTGGCCGTGGGCGCGCCCACCTTCGCCGCCAAGACTTTCTACATCAGCGCCAATGCCGGCCCCTCGCAGTACGCCGGCGCCCAGTGCAATCCCTATTTCTTCAGTGCCTCCTGGCAGAACGACAACCAGCACGAGGCCGTGGGCAAGACCGTGGCCGACAAGGGTTTCAAGCGCGTGGCGCTGATCGCCCCCAACTATCCCGCAGGCAAGGACGCGCTGGCCGGCTTCAAGCGTTTCTACACGGGCGGCGAGATCGTCTCCGAGAGCTACACCCCGCTCAACCTGCTGGACTACGGTGCCGAGCTGTCCAAGCTGCGCGCGGCCAAACCCGATGCGGTCTATATCTTCCTGCCCGGCGGCCTGGGCATCAACTTCATCAAGCAGTTCGTCGGCGCCGGCCTGTCCAAGGACATGACCCTCTTCGGCCCTGGCTTCTCGGGTGACGAGGACGTGATCAAGGCCGTGGGCAACCCCATGCTGGGCATGTTCAACACCTCGCAGTGGGCACACGACCTGGACAACGCCGCCAACAAGAAGTTCGTGGCCGCCTTCGAGAAGGAATACGGCCGCCTGCCCACGCTCTACGCCTCGCAGGGGTATGACGCGGCCCAGCTGATCGGCGCCGCCGTGCGCGACAGCAAGGGCAAGCTCGACGACAAGGCCGCCGTGCACAAGGCACTCAAGGCGGCGAAGTTCGACTCGGTGCGCGGCAGCTTCAAGTTCAACAGCAACCAGTTCCCCATCCAGGACTACTACCTGCGTGTCATCACCCAGGACAGCAAGGGCCGCGTGACCAACCGCACCCTGGGCACCGTGTTCAAGAACCACGGCGACGCCTACGCTGCCGATTGCAAGATGCCGGGCTTGTGATCCGCACGTTGTTTCCCGCCCCTCGATGACCGGCATCCTTTTCCTGGAGCAGGCCTTGAACGGCCTGCAGTTCGGGCTCATGCTGTTTTTGCTGGCAGCGGGCCTGACGCTGGTCTTCGGCATCATGGACATGATCAACCTGGCGCACGGCTCGCTCTACATGGTGGGCGCCTACCTGGTGGCCGCAGCCACCACGGCCAGCGGTTCCTTCTGGATCGGTCTGGGCGCGGGCATCGTGGGCGCGGCCGTCTTCGGCGTGCTGCTGGAGCTCACGGTGCTGCGCCGTCTCTACACCCGCGACCATCTCTCGCAGGTGCTGGGCACCTTTGCCATCCTGCTCATGTGCAATGAGGCGGTGCGTTTCATCTGGGGCTCGCAACCGGTGCTGCTGAGCCCGCCCGATTCCCTGGCCGGCCCGGTCGAACTGCTGAGCGGTTTCTATTACCCGGCCTACCGCCTGCTCATCATCGGCGTGGGGCTCGTCGTGGCGCTGGGGCTGTGGGGGCTCATCACGCGCACCCGCATCGGCATGCAGCTGCGCGCCGGTGCCTCCAACCGCGAGATGGCCCTGGCCATGGGCGTGCCGGTGCGTGCCCTGTTCACGGCGCTGTTCGGCCTGGGCGCCGCGCTGTGCGCCGTGGCCGGTGGTTTGCTGGGCCCGCTGCTGGCGGTGCAGGTGGGCATGGGCGAGAGCATCCTGATCCTGGCCTTTGTGGTCATCGTGATCGGCGGCATCGGCTCGGTGCGCGGCGCGCTGCTGGGGGCCCTGCTGGTCGGCGTGGTGGACACGGCGGGGCGCACGCTGATCCCGCTGCTGTTCGGTGCCGTGCTGGGGCCGGCCGCGGCCGACAATGCCGGCCCGGCGGTGGCCTCCATCCTGATCTACGTGCTGATGGCTGCCGTGCTCTTCTTCAAGCCGCGCGGCCTGTTTCCTGCCCATGGCTGAGCCGCTGCCGTCGACGCCCGCCATGCGCAGCCTGCTCGACCATGCCCCGGGCTGGCGCTGGGTCTTGCCGCTGGCCGTGCTGCTGCTGGCCTTCCCCTTCATCACGCCGCTGATCGGCGGTGACTTCTACCTGGGCCTGGCCGCGCGCATCCTGATCTTTGCGCTGGCGGCCACCAGCCTCAACCTCATCCTCGGTTTCGGCGGCATGGTGAGTTTCGGCCACGCGGCCTTCGTCGGCGTGGGCGCCTACACGGCCGGCATCCTGTTGCAGGCCGGTGTGCACTCGGCCTGGTTGCTCTGGCCGGCGGCCATGGGGGTGGCCGCGCTGTTTGCCGCCGTGATCGGCGCCATCAGCCTGCGCACGCGCGGTGTCTACTTCATCATGATCACGCTGGCCTTCGCGCAGATGCTCTATTACCTCGCGACCTCGACCAAGGCCTACGGCGGCGACGACGGCCTCTCGCTGTCCGCGCGCGGCACGCTGGGCGGCGGGCTGGACCTGGCCAACGAACGCACCTTCTACTGGACCGTGCTGGCCCTGGTGGCGCTGGCCCTGCTTTTTGTCGGGCGCCTGCTCAATGCGCGTTTCGGCCATGCCCTGCAGGCCATGCGCGAGAACGAGCAACGCATGGAAGCCGTGGGTTTTGCGGTCTACAGCCACAAGCTGGTGGCCTTCATCATTGCCGGCGCGCTGGCGGGCCTGGCCGGGGCCCTGCTGGCCAGCCTGGGCGGTTTCGTCAGCCCGTCCACGATGCAGTGGAGCCAGTCCGGCCTGCTGATGGTCATGGTCATCCTGGGCGGTGTCGGCCATCTCTGGGGCGGGGTCATCGGCGCCGTGGTCTTCCTGCTGCTGGAGGAGCTGCTGAGCCACTACACCATCTACTGGCAGTTCGTGCTGGGCGCTGTCTTGCTGGCCGTGGTGCTGGCCGCGCCCAACGGGCTCATGAGCCTGTTCAGGCGCAAGGAGCGGGCATGAGCATGAGCGTCGCCGGGCCGCCCCAAGACGCGAGGGCCCCTGAGGGGCTGACGACCGCGGCTCCCAGCCTGCCTGCGCAGGCTGGGACGGGAGGAAGAGGCGCTGCGTCTCACAGCGACACGTCCAGCGCAGCACACGCAGTGGCAAGCGTGGGGGCCTCTGTGCTCTTGCAGGTCACGGGGCTGGTCAAACGCTACGGTGGCCTGGTGGCCACCGACGGCGTCAACCTCACGGTGCGCGCCGGCGAGATCCACGCCCTGATCGGCCCCAACGGCGCCGGCAAGACCACCCTGATCCAGCAGCTCTCGGGCGCGCTGGCGCCCGATGCCGGCGCCATCACCTTCGACGGGACCGACATCACGCCGCTGTCCATGCACGAGCGCGTGCACCGCGGCCTGGCGCGTTCCTACCAGATCACCAGCATCTTCACGCGCTTGCCGGTGCTCGACAACGTGGCCCTGGCCCTGCAGGCGCGCAGCGGCAGCAGCCTGCGTTTCTGGGCGGCGGCACGGGCCGAGACGCAACGCTACGAACAGGCGGCGGCCCTGCTGGCGCGCGTGGGCCTGGGCGAACGCGTGCAGCAGTTGGCCGGTGCGCTCTCGCATGGTGAGCAGCGCCAGCTGGAAGTGGGCATGGCCCTGGCCACAGGTGCCAGGCTGCTGCTGCTGGACGAGCCCATGGCCGGCATGGGCCCGGAAGAATCCGAACGCATGGTGGCCCTGCTGCAGGGCCTGCGCGGCGAACTCACCCTGCTGCTCGTCGAGCACGACATGGACGCCGTGTTCCGCCTGGCCGACACCATCTCGGTGCTGGTGGCCGGTCGTATCATCGCCAGCGGCCCGCCGGCCCTCATCCGCGCCGATGCCGAAGTACGGCGTGCCTATCTGGGTGATGAACTCGGGGAGCCCGTCTGATGCGGCGCCAGTCCACCCCGCCGATGGCCACAGCCCGGCCGCCAAGGTCCCGCGGCTGGTGGCGTTTCCATCCCCTGACCCTCTTGGTGGGCCTGCTGCTGCAACTGCACCTGGCCTACCTGCTCGGTGCCGACCAGTTCAACGCGGTGCCCGAGCCGGACCAGCTGGTGCAGATCCCTGTCGAGGTGCTGCAGGTGCAGGACAGCGTCCCGCATCTGGAAGTGCGGCTGGTGGACGAAACCCAGCGCAGCATGGAGTTCCCGGTGTCGCTGGCCCTGCTCGCCTCGGCGCGCGTGCCGCTGGACGCGGATGAGCGGGACAGCCTGCAGTCTTGCATGGGCTACGTGCTGGGCGTACCCATGCGCTGGGTGTCGGACGAGCGCTTCCGCATCTGGGAGCTGCACTGCGGCCCCGTGCACCGGGTCTATGCCGAATTCAAGGCGGCCTATGAGGCGGCGGCCCGGGACGCGCAGCGTGCCATGGAGTGGCACGGTGGCGCCATCCTCTTGCTGACCGTGTTGCTGTTGTGGCTGGAGCGTCGTTTCCAGCGGCGCTGGGGGTTGGCATGAGCGCCGCACGGCCGCCAGCAGGCGCTCGCACCGCAATGCGCAGCATGGAGGTTACCGAATGAGCGCCTTGCTCGAAGTGCAGGATCTGCAGACCGCCTACGGTTCCAGCCAGGTGCTGTTCGGCATCAGCCTGACGGTGGCGGCGGGTGGGGTGGCCACCCTGCTGGGGCGCAATGGCATGGGCAAGACCACCACGGTGCGCTCCATCCTGGGCCTGACGCCGCCGCGCAGCGGGGAGGTGCGTTTCCTTGGTGAACGCATCGACGGTCTCAGCCCGGACCGCATCGCGCGCATGGGCCTGGCCCTGGTGCCCGAGGGTCGGCAGATCTTCCCGAACCTGTCGGTCGAAGAAAACCTGCGCGCCTTCGCGGCCAACCGCCGGGCTTCTTCCCAGCCCTGGACGCTGGACCGGGTCTACGAACTCTTCCCCGCGCTGGCCGGGCGCCGCCGCCACATGGGCAACCAGCTCTCGGGTGGCGAGCAGCAGATGCTGGCCATCGGCCGTGCGCTCATGACCAACCCGCAGCTGCTGATCCTGGACGAGGCCAGCGAAGGCCTGGCCCCGCTGATCCGCGAGCAGATCTGGGCCTGCCTGGCGCAACTACGCGCCCAGGGGCAAAGCATCCTGGTGATCGACAAATACGTGCAGCGCCTCATCCAGCTCGCTGATGCGCACACCATCATCGAGCGCGGGCGTGTGGTCTGGTCTGGCAACTCGGCCGGGCTGGCCGCCGATCCTGCCCTCTGGCACCGTTACCTTGGTGTCTGAGGCCGCGCCTCACTTCATCCCGTTGCGCTGCGCCAGTTCCACGAACAGCCCGGCCTGGTCCAGGTCCTTCAGGCCGTGATCCACGCCAGCGGCGTAGATCTGTTCCAGCAGGGCCGTGATGGGCGCGGTGAACCCCATGCCGGCGGCGGTGTCCAGCGCATTGCGCATGTCCTTGAGCTGCACGGTCAGGGTGGCGCGCGCCGTGAAGTCGCGCTCCACCATGCGCTGGCCATGCACCTGCAGGATGCGGCTGTCGGCAAAACCACCGCTGATGGCTTCTTTCACCTTGGCCGGGTCGGCACCGCCCTTCTGGCACAGCAGCAGGGCTTCGGCCACGGCGCCGATGGTGATGCCCACGATCATCTGGTTGGCCAGCTTGGCCAGCTGGCCCGAGCCGCTGGGGCCGACCAGGGTGGCGCGGCCCAGGGCCGCGAACACCGGCCGGGCGCGCTCGAAGGTGCTGAGCTTGCCGCCGGCCATGATGGCCAGGGTGCCGGCCTCGGCGCCCAGGGTGCCGCCCGAGACCGGGGCGTCCAGGTGGGTGATGCCCATGCCGCCCAGGCGTTCCGAGTGCGCGCGCGCCTCGGCCGGCTTGATGGACGACATGTCGATCAGCACGGTGCCGGGTTTCATGGTGCCGGCCACGCCGCTCTCGAACAGCAGCTGCTCGACCACGGGGCCGTGCTCCAGCATGGTGACCACGAATTCCGCGCCCGATACGGCGCCGGTGGGGGTGTCGTGCACGGTGGCGCCAAAGGCGGCCAGGCCTTCGGCCTTGGTCCGCGTGCGGTTCCAGACCTGCACGGTGTGCCCGGCCTCGCACAGGCGGCGTGCCATCGGAAAGCCCATCTTGCCGGTTCCCAACACGGTGATGTTCATCTTGTTACCTCCTGCGTTTTCCCGGATATGCCAAGATAGTCATCCTTGAAAAACCGCACTATTGTCTTTCATCCGGAGCCCTGACATGAAGAAGTTCGATCCCGCCTGGCTGGACCGCATGTACAACAACCGCGCCCTGGTGCCCGAGCACGCCATGCACTTTGTGCGCTGGGCCGACGCCTCGGACGACGCCCGTCACGCGCACCCCTGCCAGACCGACATCGCCTATGGCAAGGGCCCGATGGAAAAGCTCGACGTCTTTCCCAGCAACCAGCCGGGCTCGCCCGTGGTGGTCTTCATCCACGGCGGCTGGTGGCGCGCGCTCGACAAGTCCGACCACTCCTTCATCGCCCCGGCCTTCAAGAACCTGGGCGGCTGCGTTTTCATTCCCAACTACGCGCTGTGCCCGGCCGTGACGATTCCCCAGATCACGCTGCAGATGGTCCAGGCCCTGGCCTGGGTCTACCGCAATGCGAAGAAGTTCGGTGGCGACCCCCGCCGCATCTACGTGGTGGGCCACTCCGCCGGTGGCCACCTGGCCGCCATGCTGCTGGACTGCCTCTGGCCTCAGGTGGGCAAGGACCTGCCGGCTGACCTGGTCAAGGGCGCGCTCTCCATCTCCGGTCTCTACGACCTGGAGCCCATCATGCACACGCCCTTCCTCAAGGGCGATCTGCGCCTCACGCCCGAGCAGGTGGCGATGGCCAGCCCGGCGCTGCTGCCGGCGCCGAAAAAAGGCGTGCTCTACACCGTTGCTGGCGCCCAGGAAAGCGCCGAGTTCATCCGCCACAACAAGCTGATCCAGCAGGCCTGGGGCAAGCAGGTGGTGCCGGTGTGCGAGACCATCCCCGAGCGCAACCACTTCAGCGTGCTGGAGGACTTGACGGCCCCCTGGCAGCACCTGCACCAGCTGGCGATCCGGCTGGTGTTCGGCAAGGTTTGACGCGGTACTAGGGGAAGTCCCTGAGGCCGCCGGGCTGCTGGTCGCAGATTGCGCTACTACACTCGAAACCTGGGAAGCAAAAGGGGCTGCGGCCCCTTTTGCTTGTGTAGCGATAAAACAAGACCAGAGACAGCCACCAGCATGCAAGCCGAGGAGTACCTGATCGCCAGCCGTGCCATCCACATCGAACTGGAGCGGCTGGCCCAGCGTCTCATGGAGCTGGCCCGCTTCCGCTGCGCCGAGCCTTCGAACCAGGCCTTCCTCAACCTGATGGCGCGGCAGGCCGAACTGCTGGAAGAGCTGACGCAAATGCACGACCAGGTTTCGTCCAGGTTGCGGAACTCGTCGCGTATGCCGCTGGGCTGAAAGGGCGCAACACGGGTGCCGGTCCTGGCTGGATCCGGCAACGCTGGTTCTGCACCTTACACCGATGTCTGTATGAATGTTCTCGATCCCCGCTCGATCATCGTGATCAGCGCAGTGTTGGCGGTGGTCACGCTGGTCATCCTGATTTCCTTGCGCCGTAACGCCTCCCACACGATCAAGGGGATCGGCGAATGGGTGGCCGCATTCACGGCGGGAATTTTGGTAGCGGTTCTGCTGGTTTCCCGGGAGAGCCTGCACCCTGTCGTGGGTCATGCGTTGGCCAACACCATCCTTGTCATGATGGTGATGCTTTTTGATCTTGGTCTCAGGAAGTTCTACGGCAAAACGATCAGTTTCACACCGTTGCTGCTCGTCGGCGCTGCCCTGCTGGCCGCCCTGGCTTTTATCTGGTTCGCTGGCTACAGCGCCCGTGTGCGCCTGACGCTGGTGACATCGGCCCTGTTGTGTGTTTTTGCGTTTGCCTTCTGGAATCTGCTGCGGAATGCCTCTGGCACATTTGGCGAGCGCATCACTGAGTTCGCCTTGGTGGTGCCCGTGCTGGGGATCGGGCTTCGACTGTTGACTGCGGGTGACATCGGCCCGAATCCTCCACTCTTCCAGGCCACGCCGGTCCAGTCCTTCTACCTGGCGTCCCTGGGGGCCGGCATCCTGTCCGCCGGGGTCGGTTTCATCCTGATGGTGAACGAGCGCACCCGGGCGGAGCTTGAAAAGCTGGCACGCAGCCTGGAGCAGACCACGCAGGAGCTGCGCCAGCAGAACGAGGCCAAATCCAAATTCCTGGCCTACGCCGGGCACGACATCCGCCAGCCGCTGCAGACCATCCATCTGCTGCTGGCCGGGCTGATGGAGTCCGGCCTGGATGCCAGGCAGGGCCAGACGGCCCGTTCCATCGAAGCGGCCGTCCACGCGCTGACCGAGTTGCTGGATGCGCTGCTGGACCTCTCCAAGCTGGATGCCGGTGCCATCAAGCCCAGTTTGCGCCCGCTTGACGTGGACGGTCTGCTGGCCCGGCTGGTGCAGGAATTCACGCCGCAGGCTTGTGCCCAGGGCCTGCGCCTGAGGCTGCGCCTGCCCGCCGCCGAGACCACGGTGCTGACCGACGCCCAGCTGCTGGCCTCGGTGCTGCGCAACCTGATCGCCAACGCCATCAAGTACACCCGGGCCGGCGGTGTGCTGGTGTCGGCACGCCGTATGGGGCAGGGGCTGAAGGTGCAGGTGTGGGACACCGGCATCGGCATTCCCGAGGCGCATCTTGCGCATGTGTTCGAGGAGTACTACCAGGTCGACAACCCGCAGCGCGACCGCCGCCGGGGGCTGGGCCTGGGCCTGTCCATCGTCAGCCGGATCTCGGCGCTGCTGCACCTGCGGCTGGCCTGCCGCTCCCGTGTCGGCAGGGGCACGGTGATGGAGATCGTGCTGCCCCTGGCCAGCGGGCGGCCAGCCGTACCCGCGCCGGCGCAGGCCGAGCCGGCGGGCTTGCATCTCTCGGGCGCCAGCATCGTGCTGGTGGAAGACACCGCCGATGTCGCTGCGGCCCTGGTCGCATGGCTGCAGGCCCAGGGGGCGCAGGTCAGGCATCACCGCACGGCCGAAGACGCCCTCGCGGACCCCGGCACGCTGGCGGCGGATATCGTCCTGAGCGACCAGCGCCTGCCCGGCCCCTTGTCCGGCCTGGATTTCCTCAATCGCCTGCGGGCACGTGCGCCCCGGGAGGTGCAGGGGGCGCTGCTGACCGGCGACACTTCCAGCCAGTTCATCGAACAGGTCGCCGCCAGCGGCTGGCCCATCCTGTTCAAGCCGGTCCATCCCCGCGAACTCAAGGCCCTGCTCAAGTGGCTGCGCGAGTCGGCGGCGCAGCCCGATCTGGCCTGAACGGTCGGCCTGGCGCAGCGCTGAATCCGGGTCGGCCGGGGCGGCTTCCTACAATGGCGGTATGTCCTCTGTCCTGCCGCCTTCCGGTTCTACGTCTTCCCTGTTCCCCGCGCCCACCGAGTCGCCGCTGCTGGCCAGCCTGAACCCCGAGCAGCGGGCCGCCGTGGCCCTGCCGCCCGAGCCCGCGCTGATCCTGGCCGGGGCCGGTTCCGGCAAGACCCGTGTGCTCACCACGCGCATCGCCTGGCTGCTGCAGACGGGCCAGGTCTCGCCCGGCGGCCTGCTGGCCGTGACCTTTACCAACAAGGCGGCGCGCGAGATGATGACGCGCCTGCAGTCCATGCTGCCGGTCAACGTGCGCGGCATGTGGATCGGCACCTTCCACGGCCTGTGCAACCGTCTGCTGCGCGCGCACCACCGCACAGTGGGCCTGCCGGCCACGTTCCAGATCCTGGACACGCAGGACCAGCTCAGCGCCATCAAGCGCCTGTGCAAGCAGTTCAACGTGGACGAGGAGCGTTTCCCCCCGAAGCAGCTGGCCTGGTTCATCGGCGGCTGCAAGGAAGACGGCCTGCGCCCGAACATGGTAGAGGCCAGCGACCCCGACACGCGCAAGAAGGTCGAGATATACCAGCTCTATGAAGACCAGTGCCAGCGCGAAGGCGTGGTGGACTTCGGTGAACTGCTGCTGCGCAGCTACGAGCTGCTGCGCGACCACGACGCCGTGCGCGAGCACTACCAGCGGCGCTTCCGCCACATCCTGATCGACGAGTTCCAGGACACCAACAAGCTGCAGTACGCCTGGATCAAGCTGCTGGCGGGCTTCAGCCCGGCCGGCACGCTGCGTGAGGACGGCGGCGCCGGCGCCGTGCTGGCCGTGGGCGACGACGACCAGAGCATCTACGCCTTTCGCGGCGCGCGCGTGGGCAATATGGCCGACTTCGTGCGCGAGTTCCATGTGCAGCACCAGATCAAGCTGGAGCAGAACTACCGCAGCCACAGCAACATCCTGGACACGGCCAACGCCCTGATCAGCCACAACAAGCACCGCCTGGGCAAGAACCTGCGCACCGACCAGGGCGCGGGCGAACCCGTGCGCGTCTACGAGGCGGTGAGCGACTTCGCCGAGGCGCAGTGGATGATCGACGAGATGAAACAGCTCGTCCGCGAAGGGACGAACCGCAAGGAGATCGCCGTGCTCTACCGCAGCAATGCGCAGAGCCGGGTGATCGAGACCGCGCTGTTCAACGCCGGCCTGCCCTACCGTGTGTATGGCGGTCTGCGCTTCTTCGAACGCGCCGAGATCAAGCACGCCCTGGCCTACTTGCGCCTGCTGGAGAACCCGAACGACGACACCAGCTTCATGCGGGTGGTGAACTTCCCGCCGCGCGGCATCGGCGCGCGCTCCATCGAGCAGCTGCAGGACGCCGCCCGCAGCGCCGGCTGTTCCCTGCACGATGCGGTGAGCGCCCTGCCGGGCAAGGCCGGCGCCAATCTGGGCGCCTTCGTGGCCAAGATCGACGTGCTGCGCGAGCAGACCCAGGGCCTGACCCTGCGCGAGATCATCGAACTCGTGCTGCAGCACAGCGGCCTGGTCGAGCATTACCAGGCCGAACGCGAAGGCGCCGACCGCATCGAGAACCTGGAAGAACTGGTCACCGCGGCCGAGAGTTTTGTGAGCATCGAAGGCTTTGGCCGCGAGGCCGAGGCCATGAAGGCCGCCGGGGAGACCACCGCGCTGGTGCCGGCCGAACCCGGCGCCCCGGACGAGAGCGGCGAAGTGTTGTCGCCGCTCGCCGCCTTCCTCACCCACGCTGCTCTGGAGGCTGGTGACAATCAGGCGCAAGAGGGGCAGGAAGCCGTGCAACTGATGACTGTGCACGCCAGCAAGGGCCTGGAGTTCGACGTGGTTTTCATCACGGGCATGGAAGAGGGCCTGTTCCCGCATGAGAACTCCATGAGCGACTTCGACGGCCTGGAGGAGGAGCGTCGCCTCATGTACGTGGCCATCACCCGCGCGCGCAATCGTCTCTACCTGAGCCACTCTCAGACGCGCATGCTGCACGGTCAGACCCGTTACCACATCCGCAGCCGCTTCTTTGACGAGCTGCCCGAGGAAACGCTGAAGTGGATCACCCCGAAGAACCAGGGTTTCGGCAGCGGCTTCGCGCCGCCGGCCTCAGGCTACAACCGCCAGCGTGAAGGCTGGAGCGAGGGCTGGAAGGGCGGCAACTACAACCGCGACACGGGCAGCAGCCCGGCCCCGGTGCCGTCCAAGGCGCAGGAAGCGTCCACCGGCCTGAAGCTTGGCATGCGGGTCTTCCACAACAAGTTCGGAGAGGGCACGGTGCTGACACTGGAAGGCAGCGGGGACGATGCGCGCGCGCAGATCAACTTCCCGCGCCACGGCACCAAGTGGCTGGCACTGTCAGTGGCGAAGCTCACGCCGGTGACTTGAAGGCTTAGTTGCTGGTCAGTAGTTGCTGATTGCATGCCCCCGACCTAAATTAAACGCTGTTGGATCAAGGAGCGGCGGCTTACATTTAATTAGGCCCGCCAGTAGTGCCTTGGATAGCTTGTGAGCGAATTCTGGCGCCGACAGTGGCTTCGACGATCTTGTCTCTCAGGTCTTCGACTTTATCTTGGCGAATGATTGGAATGTCGAGCTTTCTGGCAATCATCTCCAATGCCTTTTTGGACGAAAACTTCGAGTCCAAGAGCGCTTGTGCATCCTGGCGGTTAGATAAAGCCGTAATCTGTGCAATTGCCTCTTCTGCGGAAGTGTCGAGCGAGAGGTGACTCGGTTCATCCTTCGCTCGCCGTCGAATTACTTTGAGCTCGACTGAGTACTGTGGGTCCGATAGCTTCTTTAGTTCATCCTCGGAAAGCGCGCCGAGGGCCTCAGTTAGTCTCTTGAAGACGAGCAATATGTTGTTTTCTGTTTTGTTCATAGCTCACCCTCGTCGAGTGCTTTCTCAAACTCGGATACAAAGTCTTCAATCTCCGTAACTACGTCGGAGTGCGTGCCTGAAGAATAGTGGTTAAGAACAACCGGCCGAAGATTCTGTGGGGCGTCAGCAAATATTGTCTTGTTCTCTCGGAAAAAGCTGTCGAACGCCTTAACTCCAAGGCGACGAGTTTGTGATATGAATTGCCTTTGTGCGGCAATTGGTTGGCCACTCGTAATCTGGATCATTGTAAAAACGACACCCAAGATGTCCGGCGAAATCGTATCTGTGTCGGAATCGAGTTCTGCGTACTCGTTGAATTCCTTTACCAGATCGTTCACGCTACGATGAAGATAGTCAATGCCCAGGGTTGACAGGTAGTCAGGCTTTGCGGGAACAAGGATCTTTTCCGCGGCAACGATTGCATTCTTTGTGACGATATTGAAGTTTGGTGGGCAGTCAATCAACACAATGTCGTAATCTGCAGAGTCCGTCAGTTCTTTAATTGCCGCACGCAGCTTTCCATGAACCTTAATATAGTTGCGCTTGGCTTGTTGCAGGTTTACGCCACCGAGCAACGTGGCAAGTTCCAAATCTACGTTGATTAGCCCCAAGTGCGAACATATCAAATCGATTCGACCGCCTCTCTCCTTGACCACTCCATTTGCACTAGGGGGTGTAATCACGAATGAGTTCAAGCTAGGTGGTTCTGAGCCCTGGCTCACGGCGTCAAACCAAGACTTGATGGTCTTTGAGTCTTTGTAATCGGTGTCCCACTTATCAGGAGCGACAAAGGAGAACGTCAGACTAGCTTGCGCGTCTGTGTCTATCAGCAGGACTTTCTTCCCCCGGAAGGCAAGCTCTGCAGCCAGATTGGAGGTTACGGTCGTTTTGCCGACTCCTCCCTTGTAGTTGATCACAGCAACGATATCCATGACTTCTCCCTGAAGCGATTGATAGATGAAGGGACTCTAATTGATCTTGGCCCTCCTGCGGGAGGTAGTTGCTGGAAGGCTGCTACTCAAGACCGGAAGACTCAGCTCCCCAACCCCACAAACATGTTCTGCACGTCGTCGTTGGCATCGATGGCCGCCAGAAAGGCTTCCACCTCTTCCAGCTGCTCCGCGCTCAGGCTGGTGGGGTCCACCGGGTTCTTGGGCTTGTAGCCCAGCTTGGCGGACAGTACGGTGAAACCCTGGGCCGGCAGCGCACGGCTCACCAGGTCCAGGTCGGCGGCGTCGGTGATGAAGGTGGTGACACCGTCTTCACCGGCGGCTTCGAAGTCCTGCGCGCCGGCTTCGATGGCGGCCAGTTCCGGGTCGGCACCGGCGGCGGCGGGTTCGGCCTCGATCAGGCCCACGTGGTCGAAGTCCCAGGCCACCGAGCCGGAGGTGCCCAGCTGGCCCTTGCGGAAGAGCACGCGCATCTCGGGGGCGGTGCGGTTCACGTTGTCGGTCAGGCATTCCACCATCACGGGCACGCGGTGCGGGGCAAAGCCTTCGTACATCACGTGCTCGAAATTCACGGCATCACCTCCGATGCCGGCGCCTTTCTTGATGGCGCGTTCCAGCGTGTCCTTGGGCATGGAAACCTTGCGCGCCTGTTCCACGACCAGGCGCAGGCGCGAGTTCAGCGCGGGGTCGGCCCCACCGCGCGCCGCGACCATGATTTCCTTGGCCAGTTTGCCGAAGAGCTTGCCCCGGGCATCTGCGGCCTGAGCCTTGCCTTTTGCTTTCCACTGCGCGCCCATATGCGATTTCCTTGGTGTGACGGCGCCGCCGGGCGCCGGGTTTGGTTCAGGGGGTGGCTGCGGGCCCGTCGTCGGGGGCCGGTGCCGGGGCTTCGTCGTCGGTGACGAAGCTGTCGTGGAAGGTGAACCACATCGAGCTGAAGAACATGGCGGCCAGCAGCATGGCGGTGGGGAACATCAGCGTGTTCATCAGGCCGGGCTGGCCCAGGGTGATGGTGACGATCATGACGAGTACCCCCACCGCAAAGAACAGGCCCAGCCAGCTCAGCACGTACAGCGCAAAGGCGCCGAAGTTGCGCTTGCAGGCCACGAAGCTGAAGAACACGCTCTTGCCCGGTGTGATGCCGTGCCAGTGCACCAGGGCCGGGGCGTGCCAGAACATCATGGAGAAGGGCAGGTACAGGGCCATGGCCACCCACATGGCGTTCTGGAAGGCGGCCGACTGCAGCAGCTCGGGCGTGAGTGCGCCGCCCACCAGGTACATGCGGGCAAAGGCGCCGCCGTCGATCAGGGCCGAGGCGCCCAGCACGAGCAGGAAACCCGTGGCATACATGGCCCCCAGCAGCAGCATGGCACGCGCCTGCGGGCGACCGGCGCGAAAGGCGGTGAACAGGACGGAGGGCATGGGGAAGCGGCCCTGGGCTGCCTCGCGCGTGGCGGCCATCAGGCCCAAGGTGGCTGCCGGCAGCAGCACCAGCGCTAGCACGCTGCCCACATAAGGAATCAGGCTGGCCACCGAGACCAGCGAGATGAACATGAAAAACAGGCCGGCCAGCGCCAGCGGCTGGCGCCAGAAGGTGCGCACACCGGCGCGGGCCCAGTCGAAACCGGCGCGAGCGGGGACGATGTTGAGTTTCATGCCGGGGCCATTTCCAGGTCGGCCATGTGCAGCGGGTGCAACACGCGCAGTCTTAGCACGCGCTCGAAGTGCGTGGGGTCGTGCGGCTGCAGCATGCTGGCTTCGCGCGGCAGGTGGAAGTCCCACAGGCGCGAGATCCAGAAGCGCAGGGCACCGGCGCGCAACAGGGCTGGCAGCAGCTCGCGCTCGGCGGCGGTGAGTGGGCGCACGGACGCATAGGCCTGCACAAAGGCGGCGCTGCGTTCCAGGTCCGTTCCGCCGGTGGCCAGGTGGATGCACCAGTCGTTCAGGCAGACGGCCAGGTCGAACAGCCAGGTGTCGATGCCGGCGAAATAGAAGTCGAAGAAGCCGCTGAGTTCGGGCGCGTCGGCCGGGCCGTCGAACATGACGTTGTCGCGGAACAGGTCGGCGTGGATGGGGCCGCGCGGCAGGGCCGTGTAGGCGGACGAGGCGGCCACGTGGTTCTGGTAGGCCAGTTCGCTGCGCAGCAAGGCGGCCTGCTCGGCATCGATATGCGGCAGCACCAGGGGCACGGTCTCGTTCCACCAGGCCAGGCCGCGCAGATTGGGCTGGCGGCGGCTGTAGTCCTGCCCGGCCAGGTGCATGCGGGCCAGCATGCCGCCCACCGCCGCGCAATGGGCCGGCGTGGGGCTGAGCTCGCTTTTGCCGCGCAGGCGGTTCACCACGGCGGCCGGTTTGTCCTTGAGCCGGTGCAGGATGTCACCGTCGCGGTTCGCGGCCGGGTCCGGCACCGGGATGCCCTGCAGCGCCAGGTGCTTCATCAGGTGCAGGTAGAAGGGCAGCTGCTCGAAGGACAGGCGCTCGAACAGGGTCAGCACGTACTCGCCCTGGTCGGTGGTGGCGAAGTAGTTGGTGTTCTCGATGCCACCCTGGATGCCGCGCAGTTCCTGCAGCTGGCCGAGCTTGAGGTCCTGCAGCAGGGCGCTGGCCTCGTCGAAAGAGACTTCGGTAAAGACAGCCATCGGATCAGTACTTGAAGATGTTCCACCCGCCGGAGCCGCTGCGTTCGCGGTCGGTGCTGGCGGGATTGCGGTTATTGCTTTCGGGCGGGACCTGGTAAGCCGGCGCATCCCCCTTGGGGCTCACGGTGATGCTTTTGCTCTCGCCGCCCACGCGCAGTTCGTCGATGCGCGTGCTCGCATCCTCATGGCGGATGCGCTCGATCTTCTGTTCGGTCCCGGCGGTGGGGGGCGGGACGCCGTCGCGCGGCAGCGGGGCCGGCGTCTGGGCCAGGGCGGCGGTGGCGACCAGGCCGCACAGGGCCACCAGCAGTTGGGAAAAACGGGGGAGGGCGGCGGGCATCCCGCAATTGTAGAGGGCGCCGCTGCAGGGCCCGGGCGCAGGCACAATCAGCGTCTGCCCTACGGATCCTGCTCATGAGCGACAAGAAAACCCTGCTGCTGGTCGATGGTTCCAGCTACCTGTACCGCGCCTTCCACGCCATGCCGGACCTGCGCGCCGTGCCGGGGGACCCGACCAGCCCGCCCACCGGCGCCATCCGCGGCATGATCAACATGCTGCAGAGCCTGCGCAAGGAAGTGCCCGCCGACTACGCGGTCTGCGTGTTCGACGCCAAGGGCCCGACCTTCCGCGACGAAATCTACCCCGAATACAAGGCCCAGCGCTCGCCCATGCCCGACGAACTGCGCGCGCAGATCGAGCCCATCCACGAGGTGGTGCGCCTGATGGGCTGGAAGGTGCTGGACGTGCCGGGTGTGGAGGCCGACGACGTGATCGGCACCCTGGCCGTGGCCGGCGCGAGCCACGAGGTGGAAGTCATCATCAGCAGCGGCGACAAGGACCTGGCCCAGCTGGTCACGCCCCACATCACCATCGTCGACACCATGAACGGCAAGCGCCGCGATGTGGCCGGGGTGGAGGCCGAGTTCGGCGTGCCGCCGCGCCTGATGGTCGATTTCCAGACCCTGGTGGGTGACGCCGTGGACAACGTACCCGGTGTGCAGAAGGTCGGCCCCAAGACCGCTGCCAAGTGGCTGCAGGAATACGGCTCGCTGGACAACATCGTGGCCAACGCCGACGCCATCAAGGGCGCGGCCGGCGAGAACCTGAAGAAGGCGCTGGACTGGCTGCCCACCGGCCGCCAGCTGCTGACCATCAAGACCGACTGCGACCTCAACGGCTGGGTGCCCGGTCTACCGGCGCTGGACGCCGTGGCCGTGGGCGAACCCGACACGGCGGCGCTGAAAGACTTCTACGAGAAATACGGCTTCAAGGGCCTGGCGCGTTCGCTCGGAGGCGAGACAGCGCCCGTGCCGGCGGCCAAGACCACGGCCGCCGACGACAGCAACCCCGGTTTGTTCGACGAACCGGCCGCGCCGGTGGCCCCGCGCGTGAGCCAGCTCAAGTACGACACCATCCTCGACTGGGACAGCTTCGAGCGCTGGCTGCAGAAAGTGCAGGCCGCCGAGCTGGTGGCCGTGGACACCGAGACCACCTCGCTGGACGAGATGGTGGCCGAGGTCGTGGGCATTTCCTTCAGCGTGGTGCCCGGCGAGGCGGCCTACATCCCGCTCAGGCACGACTACCCCGACGCGCCCGCGCAGCTGCCGCGCGACGAGGTGCTGGCGAAGTTGAAGCCCTGGCTGGAAAACCCCGCGCACAAGAAGCTGGGCCAGCACGTCAAGTACGACCGCCATGTGCTGGCCAACCACGGCATCGAGGTGCGGGGTTACGCGCACGACACCATGCTGCAGAGTTATGTGCTGGAAGTGCACAAGCCGCATGGCCTGGCCAGCCTGGCCGAACGCCACCTGGGGCGCAGCGGCATCAATTTTGAGGACCTCTGCGGCAAGGGCGCCAAGCAGATTCCCTTCAGCCAGGTTGCGATCGACAAGGCAGCCGAATACTCCTGTGAAGACTCGGACCAGACCCTGGACGTGCACCGCGTGCTGTGGCCGCAGCTGCAGGCCGACGAGAAGCTGAAGTTCATCTACGAACTGGAGATGGCCAGTTCGGAGACGCTGTACCGCATCGAACGCAACGGCGTGCTGATCGACGCACCGACGCTGGCCAACCAGAGCCACCAGCTGGGCCAGCGCATCCTGCAGCTCGAACAGGAAGCGTACGAACTCGCGGGGCAGCCCTTCAACCTCGGCAGCCCGAAGCAGATCGGCGAGATCTTCTTCACCAAGCTGGGCTTGCCCATCGTGAAGAAGACCGCCACCGGCGCGCCCAGCACCGACGAAGAAGTGCTGGAGAAACTGGCCGAAGACTTCCCCCTGCCGGCCAAGATCCTGGAGCACCGCGGCCTGTCCAAGCTCAAGGGCACCTACACCGACAAGCTGGCGCAGCTGGCGCATCCGCGCACCGGCCGTGTGCACACGCATTACGCCCAGGCCGTGGCCGTGACGGGGCGTCTGTCCAGCAACGACCCCAATCTGCAGAACATCCCCATCCGCACACCCGAGGGCCGGCGCGTGCGCGAGGCCTTTGTGGCCCCGCCCGGTTGTGTGATCGCCAGCGCCGACTACTCGCAGATCGAGCTGCGCATCATGGCCCACATCAGCGGTGACGCTGCGCTCCTGCTGGCCTTCCACGACGGCATGGACGTGCACCGCGCCACCGCGGCCGAGGTCTTCGGTGTGCCCACCAGCCAGGTCAGCAGCGAACAGCGCCGTTACGCCAAGGTCATCAACTTCGGCCTGATCTACGGCATGAGCGCCTACGGCCTGGCCAAGAGCCTGGGCATCGACAACACCGCGGCCAAGAACTACATCGAGCGCTACTTCGACCGCTACCCCGGCGTGAAGCGCTACATGGACGAGACGCGTCAGCAGGCCAAGGCGCGTGGTTATGTGGAAACCGTCTTCGGCCGCCGCCTCTACCTGCCCGAGATCAACTCCCCCAACGGCCCGCGCCGCAGCGGCGCCGAACGCGCCGCCATCAACGCGCCCATGCAGGGCACGGCAGCCGACCTCATCAAGCTCAGCATGAACAAGGTGCAGGAAGTGCTCGACGCCGAAGGTCGCAAGACCAGGATGATCATGCAGGTGCACGACGAACTGGTCTTCGAAGTGCCCGAGGCCGAGGTGGACTGGCTGCGCCACGAGATCCCGAAGATCATGGCCGGCGTGGCCCAGCTCAAGGTGCCGCTGCTGGCCGAGGTGGGGGTGGGGCCGAACTGGGACAAGGCGCACTGAGCCTGCGCCAAACGGCGCGAGGTTTTATGCGCCCAGCAGCGACAAACCGCACACCCGCAGCACCTGCCCGTTGACGGCCCCGGCATCGGGCCGCGCGAGGAAGGCGATGGCCTCGGCCACGTCTTCGGGCAGGCCACCCTGTTGCAGGGCGTTCAGGCGCCGGCCGGCTTCGCGCACCATGAGCTGCATCTTGCGTGTCATCGCCGTTTCGATGAAACCCGGCGCCACGGCGTTGATGGTGCCGCCCGAGCCTTGCAGCTCAGCGGCGCGGGCACGCACGTAGCCGATCAGGCCGGCCTTGCTGGCCGCGTAGTTGGTCTGGCCCGCGTTGCCGGCGATGCCGCTGATCGAGGCCAGGCAGACTTCACGCAGGCCGGGGCGCAGTGCAGTCGCCGCATCGAGCGCGGCGTCGATGGCCAGGATGGCTTGCAGGTTCACGGCCAGCACGCCGTTCCATTCGGTGTCCGACATGCGGCCGAGGGTGCGGTCGCGGGTGATGCCGGCGTTGTGCACCAGGATGTCCAGGCCCCCGCGGGCGCGGACGGCTTCGACGAAACGGGCGGGTGCTTCGGGCGCCGTGATGTCCAGCGCCAGGGCCGTGCCGCCGAGTTCCTGTGCCAGTGCGTTCAGTGGTGTGCGTGCAGCTTCCATGTCGACGCAGATCACGTGTGCGCCATCGGCCGCCAGACGCCGTGCCGTGGCCGCGCCGATGCCGCCGGCCGCGCCTGTGACCAGGGCCGTCTGGCCCAGAAGCGCGGGCTGGGTGAGGGTGGTGATCGCCGTGGCCGGTGCCTGCAGGCGCAACACCTGGCCCGAGACATAGGCCGAGCGCGGGGTGCCGAAGAAATCCAGCAGCGGGGCGAGTGCCGGCACATCGAGGCCCGCAGGCAGTTGCAGCAGGTTGGCCGTGGCGCCGCGGCGCCCGATCTCCTTGGCCAGCGAGCGCACGAAACCTTCCACGGCGGCCACGGCGGCGGTGGCCTGTGTGCCGACCGGCTGTGCGGGGACGAGCACCAGCACACGGGCGCCGGGGGCCAGGCGGCTGATGGTCTGCTGCAGTGGTGTACGGAGCTGGCCCAACTGGGCCGGGGTGTTCAGTTCGCTCAGGTCGAGCAGCACGAGGTCCGGCGCATCGGCGGCGTCCAGCACGGCGCCCTGGCCTTGCAGCCAGTTGCGTAGCGCTGGTGGGGCCGTGCCGTCCAGGCAGCTCAGCAGGACCCGGCGCCCCGCAAGTTCACGCGCTTCGTAAGCGGTGCTGCGGCGCGGCAGCGGCTTGGGCTGGGGCAGGCCCAGCAGGCGCACGAGCGGTGCTGTCCAGCGGTGATTGGCGAGTTGCAGCAGGCGGTCGGTCATGGGGCTCAGGCGTCAGCACAAAAGCTGCCGATCCTAAGGGATGGCCGACCGCGGACCGGGCGACTACTCCTCGATCTTGAGCTTGGTGTCCTTGACCAGTCGCGTCCACTTGTCGACCTCGGTGACGAGGAATTCGCGGAACTGCTGCGGCGACAGCTGGGTCGGCTCGACCGCCAGATCGCCCAGGCGCTGTTTCATCTCGGGTTGCGCCAGCGCATCGTTGAGCGCCTTGTTCAGCCTGGCCACTACATCGTCGGGGGTCTTGGCGGGCGCACACAGGCCCCACCACTGGATGGCGCTGAAACCGGGGAAGCCGAGTTCGGCGATGGTCGGCACCTCGGGCAGCAGCGGGTCGCGCTTGGGCGAGGCCACGGCCAGCGCGCGCAGCTTGCCCGCGCGGATCTGAGGCAGGGCCGCCGTCAGGCTGGGGAACATGGCGTCGACCTGGCCGGCGAGCAGGTCCTGCATGGCCGGGGCTGCGCCCTTGTAGGGAATGTGCACCAGGTCCACCTTGGCCTGGTTCTCCAGGTACTCCATGATGAGGTGCGTGGCCGAGCCGCTGCCGGCCGAGGAGAAGTTGAGCTTGCCGGGGTTGGCGCGGGCCTGCGCCAGGAAGTCCTGGAAATTCTTCGCGGGGTTCTTCTCGCCCACGACCAGCACGTTCGCGGTCTGCCCCATCATGCCCACGGGGGCGAAGTCGGCAATCGGGTCGTAGCGGATCTTCAGCACCGCCGGGTTGGTGCTGTGGGTGGCCACATAACACTGCATGAGGGTGTAGCCGTCGGGCGCGGCGCGCGCCACGTCCATGGCGGCGATGGTGCCCGAGCCCCCGGCCTTGTTCTCGATGACGAACTGCACGCCCAGGCTCTGCCCCATTTTTTCGGACACCATGCGCGCCACCTTGTCGGCACCGCCGCCGGCAGCCACGGGCACCACGATGCGGATGGGCTTGGCGGGGAAGGCCGCCTGGGACCAGGCGGCCCCGGAAACGACGAGCAGGGACAGCAGGGTGGCGATGCGGGTGAAGGCGGGGCGATGGCTCATGGTCGGGTGGGGCTGCAGGGTTGGGACCTTGCCATCCTAGGGGGCGAGACATCCCGCCAGCCATGTGAAAACCCTAAACCGGGGCGATGCGCCGTGAGACCAGCGCAGGGGCGGGCCCTGAGTTGGCGTCGGGCCGGATTTCGCGGAGAATGTGGGCGCGCACTGATTTTCCTGATCCAGCATGGTTTCCCCACCGACCCCCGCCTGTTCCCAGGCAGCATGGCCATCTCCCCTGGCCATGCGCCGGGTGCTGCCTGTGCTGCTGCTCGTGCTGGCGGCGCCGGTGCTCGCGCAGGGGCCCAGCGCGCCGGCTGCGGACGCGGCGCCCATGGACCTGCCCAGGCCCGCCACCAGGATCTACAAATCGCTCTCGGGCGGCACCACCTCGTTTTCCGACCGGCCGCCCAGCCATGGGGCCTACGTGGTCATCAGGCCGCAGTGTTATGCCTGCAGCCCCGAGTCCACGGTGAACTGGCATGCCACCCGCCTGTACCGTGATGCTTTTGCCTCCGAGATCGAGCAGGCAGCGCAGCTGTACAACGTGGATCCGGCGCTGGTGCGCGCCGTGATCCATGCGGAGTCGGGTTTCAACGTGCATGCGCGCTCTCCCAAGGGGGCGATCGGCCTGATGCAGCTGATGCCGGCGACGGCACGTCAGCTGGGGGTGGCCAACCCACGCCACCCGCGCGAGAACATCCACGGGGGGCGCGTTACCTGGCCGAGATGCTGGTCCGTTTCCGCAATGACCTGACCCTGGCCACGGCTGCCTACAACGCCGGGCCGCAAGCCGTGCAGAAATACGCCGGTGTGCCGCCCTATGCCGAGACCCGGGTCTATGTGCAGCGCGTGCGTATCCTGCACCAGCGCTACAAGGGCAGCCCGCAGGGCTGAGGCCGGGCCGGCCCCGGGGCCTGGCCGATAGACCGGGCCCGGCACGGGTTTCGGGTCTCGCCGAGAATAGGCCCATGAAAGCACTGAAAGACATCGCCCTCTCCATGCTGGACCTGGTGGCCGTGCGCGAAGGCGGCACGGTGGCCGAGGCCCTGGGCATCGCCCTGCGCACGGCGAAGCACGCCGAGGCGCTCGGCTTCACGCGCTACTGGCTGGCCGAGCACCACAACATGCCGGGCATCGCCAGCTCGGCCACCGCGGTACTGGTGGGGCACATTGCCGGCGGCACGCAGCGCATCCGCGTGGGTTCGGGCGGCATCATGCTGCCCAACCATGCGCCGCTGGTGGTGGCCGAGGCCTTCGGCACGCTGGCCGAGCTCTACCCGGGCCGCATCGACCTGGGCCTGGGCCGCGCGCCCGGCACCGACCCCATGACCATGCGCGCGCTGCGCCGCGACCGGGTCGAGACCGAAGAGGATTTCCCGCGCGACGTGGCCGAGCTGCAGCGCCTGCTGGGCCCGGCCCAGCCCGGCCAGCGCCTGATCGCCATGCCCGGCGCCGGCACCCAGGTGCCGATCTGGCTGCTGGGCTCCAGCCTGTTCTCCGCCCAGCTCGCGGCCGAGCGCGGTCTGCCCTATGCCTTCGCCTCGCACTTCGCGCCGCGCCTGCTCTTGCAGGCCATCGAGTTGTACCGCCGCCGTTTCCAGCCTTCGGCCACGCTGGCCCAGCCCTACGTGGCCATCGGCGTGCCGGTGATCGCCGCGCCGAGCGACGAGGAGGCCGAGTTCCTGGCCAGCAGCACCTACCAGCGCGTGCTGGGCATCATCACGGGCAAACGCGGCCGCCTGGCGCCGCCGGTGCGGGACTTCATGGCGCAATTGCACCCGCAGGAGCGCGCCGCCATTGCCGACTTCCTGGCCATGGCCGTGATTGGCGGGCCGCAGACCGTGCGCGCCGGTTTCGAGCAGCTGGCCCAGGCCACGCAGGCCGATGAATTCATCCTGGTCTCCGATGTCTTTGACGCCGACCTGCGCCTGCGCTCGCTGGACATCGCGGCCGCCGCCCGCGCCGCCGAGCCCCAAGCCGCCTGATGGACCGCCTGTACGACAATACGTCCCCATGAACGACACGACGCAACGCCCCGAACTCCCCGACCACCTCTCCATCGACCCGCGCAGCCCGCACTACGTGGCGGCCGTCTTCGAGCACGACGTGGGCATCACCTTCAACGGCAAGGAACGCAAGGACGTGGAGGAATACTGCGTCAGCGAAGGCTGGGTCAAGGTGCCGGCTGGCAAGACGCTGGACCGCAAGGGCAACCCGCTGATGATCAAGCTCAAGGGCAAGGTCGAAGCGTTTTACCGCTAGCGACAACGGGCCGGCTGGCGGTGGTCAATCCTCGCCGACCAGCCTGGCCTTCACGCTCTTGCCCTTGACCTTGCCCGCATTCAGGCGGGCCACGGCCTCGCTGGCAATGCTGCGCTCCACGGCCACGAAGGTGCAGAACTCGGTGACGTTGATCTTGCCGATCTGCTCGCGGGTGTAGCCGGCCTCGCCGGTGAGCGCGCCCAGCACGTCGCCGGGGCGGATCTTTTCCTTGCGGCCACCGAGGATCTGCAGTGTCGTCATGGGCGGCAGCAGCGGCTCCTGGCTGGCCGGTTTCAGTTCGTCCAGCTTGTGCCAGACCGATTCCTGCGTCTGGTACTGCTCGATCTTTCCCACCGCTCCCATCTCGTCCATGCTGGCCAGGCTCAGGGCCAGGCCGGACTCGCCGGCGCGGCCGGTGCGGCCGATGCGGTGCACATGCACCTCGGGGTCGGGCGAGATGTCCACGTTGATCACGGCTTCGAGCTGCGTGATGTCCAGCCCGCGCGAGGCCACGTCGGTGGCCACCAGCACCGAGCAGCTGCGGTTGGCAAATTGCGCCAGCACCTGGTCGCGTTCGCGCTGCTCCAGTTCGCCGTACAGGGCCAGCGCGCTGATGCCCTGGGCCTGCAGCAGGGTCACCAGTTCCTTGCAGCGTTGTTTGGTGTTGCAGAAGGCCAGGGTGCTGACCGGGCGGAAGTGCAGCAGCAGCTGGGCCACGGCCTGCAGGCGATTCGCACGCGTGACCTCGTAGAAACGCTGCTCGATCTTCGGTGCGCTCTGCTTGGTTTCCACCTTGACCTGCTGCGGATCGCGCAGGAATTGTTTGGCGATCTTGTCTATGCCTTCGGGGTAGGTGGCCGAGAACAGCAGGGTCTGCCGTTCCTTCGGGCACTGTTTGGCCACGGTGGTGATGTCGTCGAAGAAACCCATGTCCAGCATGCGGTCGGCCTCGTCCAGCACCAGGGTGTTGAGTGCGGCCAGGTCCAGGGTGCCGCGCTGCAGGTGGTCCATGATGCGCCCCGGTGTGCCCACCACGATGTGGGCGCCGTGTTCCAGGCTGGCGCTCTGCATGCGCAGGGGCACGCCACCACAGAGGGTGACGATCTTGATGTTGTCCTGCGCACGCGCCAGGCGGCGCAGTTCGACGGTCACCTGGTCGGCCAGTTCGCGGGTGGGGCAGAGCACCAGGGACTGCACGGCAAAACGGCGGGGGTTCAGGTTGGCCAGCAGCACCAGGGCGAAGGCGGCGGTCTTGCCGCTGCCGGTCTGGGCCTGGGCGATCAGGTCCTTGCCCAGCAGGGCGATGGGCAGGCTGGTCGCCTGGATCGGTGTCATCGCGCTGTAACCCAGCTGCTGGAGGTTCTCCAGCATGGCGGGGCTCAGGGGCAGGGTGCTGAAGGCGGTGGGAGTGGACATGCCCGATTATCGACGCCCTGCAAGCCATAGGGGCAATGCAGCCGTCCCGGGCCGGTACTAGACTCGGCCTTTTTCCAACCCCATGACGAGGAATTTCCGATGATGAACCGCGATCTGGAAACCGAATTCAAGGCCCTGCTGCCGGGCCAGAGCACCGAGCTGGGCGCCACCCGCCGCACCGCGCTCAAGGCCACGCTGGGCGTGGGCTTTGCCGCCTCGGCCCTGCCCATCATGGCGCAGACCGTCATCAAGACCCCGACCGATGGCCTGACCGTGGGTGAGGTCAGTATCGACGTCAAGGGTTTCAAGATGCCGGCCTACCGCGCCATGCCGGCCGGCGGCAAGAACCTGCCCGTGGTGCTGGTGCTGTCCGAGATTTTCGGCGTGCACGAGCACATCGCTGACGTGGCCAACCGCTTCGCGCGTGCCGGTTACCTGGCCATCGCCCCGGAACTCTTCGTGCGCCAGGGTGATGCGCAGAGTTATGGCGAGATGGCCAAGCTGATCGCCGAGGTGATCTCCAAGGTGCCGGACGCACAGGTCATGGCCGACCTGGACGCCACCGTGGCCTGGGCCGGCGCCAACGGGGGTGACCTGGCGCGCGTGGGCGTCACGGGCTTCTGCTGGGGCGGGCGCCAGACCTGGCTCTACACCGCGCACAACAAGTCCATCAAGGCCGGCGTGGCCTGGTACGGACGCATCGTTGGCGCCCAGAACGAGCTGACGCCGAAGAACCCGATCGACATCGCCGGCCAGTTGAACGGCCCGGTGCTGGGCCTGTACGGCGATGCCGACACCGGCATCCCGCTGGACGGCGTGGAGAAGATGAAGGTCGCGCTGGCAGCCGGCAATGCCAAGTCCAAGGCCTCGCAGTTCGTGGTCTACAAGGACGCGCCGCACGCCTTCCACGCCGACTACCGCCCCAGCTACCGCAAGGAAGCGGCCGAGGACGGCTGGAAGCGCTGCCTGGCATGGTTCAAGGCGAACGGCGTTTGAGAACGCGCCGCTCAGCAAGCAAGCCGCCTGCGGGCGGCTTTTTCATGGGCCGGACCGGCGCCCCTTGACACGTCTGAGAGAATCGAGGGCATGACCCTGATCGCCATTCTTCTCGGCACCCTGGCGGCCGGCATCGGCAGCGTCTGGCTGGCCGCGGCCCTGAGCTTCGGTGTGCTCTCGCGTTACACCCAGCACATGCTCAGCCTGGCGGCCGGTGCCCTGCTGGGCACGGCCTTCCTGCACCTGCTGCCCGAGGCCTTCGAGGGCGGCATCGATGCGCAGGCGCTGTTCCTCACCCTGCTGGTCGGCGTGATCTTCTTCTTCCTGCTCGACAAGGCCGAGCTCTGGCACCACGGCCACGAACACCACCACGACGATGCCGGGCACGACCATGACCATGCGCATGATCATGATCATGAGCACCACCACGGGCACGGGCATGGACCCGAGCGCATGGCCGGCGGCTGGAGCGTACTGGCCGGCGACAGCGTGCACTGCTTCGGCGACGGCATCCTGATCGCCTCGGCCTTCGTGGCTGACCTGCGCCTGGGGGTGATCGCCGCGCTGGCCGTGCTGGCCCACGAGGTGCCGCACCACATGGGCGACCTCATGGTGCTGCGCCAGAGCAGTGGCACGCGCAAGGCAGCCCTGCTCAAGGTCACGCTGGCCGGTGCCATCACGGCGCTGGGCGGCCTGGTGGGCTACTGGCTGGTGGACCTGCTGCACGACTACCTGACCTACTTCCTGGTCGTGGCCTCCAGCAGCTTCATCTACGTGGCCCTGGCCGACCTGATCCCGCAGCTGCAAAAGCGCCTGAGCCTGGGCGAGACCCTGGCCCAGATCGCCTGGCTGCTGGCCGGTATCGCCCTGGTCACCGTGGCCAGTGCCCTGACGCACACGCACTGAGACAAGCCATGTTCAAGTTCAAGATGAACGAGCGTTCGCTCTTTGCCGTGCTGCTGCGCTCGCCCTGGTGGATCAGCCTGCTGATCTCCGTGCTGATGTCGGTGGGCGCCTTTGCCCTGCTGCCGCGCGAGTACGCGGTGGTGGTGATGCTGGGCACCTTTCCTTTTGTGGTGGTCGCCGCCGTGGCGGCCTGGCGCCAATGGAACGCACCGAGCCCGGCGCGGCTGGCCCAGGCGCTGGAGCGGGCCGCCGCCATGTCCTGGCGCGACTTTGCGCTGGCCATGGAGCAGGCCTGGCAGCACCAGGGTTTCAGCGTCACGCGCCTGGAGGGTCTGGCGGCTGATTTCCGGCTGGAACGCCAGGGCCAGGTCAGCCTGCTGAGCTGCCGGCGCTGGAAGGCCGCCAGCCACGGCGTGGAGATCCTGCGCGAGTTGCGGGCCGCCTGCGAGCAGCAGGGTGCCCAGGGCATCTACCTCTGCCTGGCGCCGGTGTCCGACGTGGCCGAAGCCTATGCCAAGGCGAGCGGCCTGCGCCTGATCCATGGCGACGGGGTGGCGGTGGTGCTGCTGCAGGCCGGGACGCCCTGAGGTGCGGGCCCCTTGTATTTGCGGCCGGGGCACACACCTGCTGCAGAGTATGGAAAACCCAAGGTGGACAAACTGATCAAGACCGTGTTCGGCCTGCTGTTGCGGGTCCTGTTGCTGGGCGTGGGCCTGGTGTTCCTGGCCGGCGTGCTGCTGGTGACGGCGCTGCTGCTTGGGCTGTGGGGCCTGCGCGCGCTGTGGGCCCGCCTGAGCGGCCGCCCGGTGCAGCCGCTGGCTTTCACCATCCTGCGCCGTGCCCAGTGGCAGCGTTTCTACCGGCCGGGGACGGCGCCGTCCACGCAGGCAAGCGACGTGATCGATGTCGAGTCGCGCCAGGTCGACAGCCCCGACGCCGACCGTCTCGGCCGCTGACAACTCCTAGTCTGCCTCGGGCGCCCAGGCCGGATTCCACACCACTTCCCAGAGATGCTGGTCCGGATCCTGGAAGTAGCCCGCGTAGCCGCCCCAGAAGGTGACCTGTGCCGGTTTGACGATGCTGGCGCCAGCGTGCGCTGCCTTTTTCATCACGGCATCCACCTCGTCACGGGAGGCCACGTTGTGGCCCAGTGACAACCCGGTGGGGCAGGGCGGGCTCAGGGCCAGGCCGCTGTCGCGCGCCAGGCTGCTGCGCGGCCACAGTGCCAGCTTCAAGCCATGCTGCAGGTCGATGAAGACCACGGCCCCGTGTTCGAACTCGGTGCCGATGATGCCTTCGGTGGCGAAACCAAGACCGTCGCGGTAGAAGCGCAGCGCGCGCTCCAGGTCTTCGACGGCCAGGGTGATGACGGTGATGCGTGCCTGCATGCCCGCAGTATGCCGCCAGCTCAGAGCAGGCGGAAAGCCAGCACGGCCACCAGGGTCGGGGGCAGCGCGCCGACCAGCAGGCCCAGCGGGTTGATGGTGTTGTCCTCGAACTTGCTGCGCAGGATGGACACACCGGCCGGGTTGGGTGCGTTGGCGATCACGGTCAGGCCGCCCCCGGTGACGGCGCCGGCCACCAGCGCGATCTTGAACTCCTCGCTCAGGCCCTGTACCAGCGAACCCAGGTAGGTCAGGGCCGCGTTGTCGGTGATGGCGGTGAGCGCCGTGGCGCCGAAGAACACGGTGGTGCTGTCCATGCCCATCAGCACCGGCTGCAGCCACCATTGCTGCAGGCCGCCCAGCACCACCAGGCCGGCCAGGAAGAAGGCCACCAGCAGGCCTTCGCGCAGGATCAGGCGGTCCTGGTGGTGGGCGTAGGCCGTGGCAAAGCCCATGAAAAAGAGGAAGAGGCCCATGAACACCGCCGGGTGGTGGGCGAACACCACCACGCCCAGCAGGAAAAGCAGGTGCACCACCGTCACCGTCCAGGGCACGGCTGCGGCCTGGCCGGCGGGTTTGGCCGCCATGTGGCCCAGCTGCTTGCGAAACAGCAGCATGGCACAGCCGGCATTGATGAACACGGCGATGGCCGCCTTCCAGCCGAAGTTGCTGAGCATGAACCAGAGGTCCCAGTTCCAGGTGGCGGCCACCATGAGCACGGGCGGGGCGGCAAAGGGTGTGAGCGTGCCGCCGATGGAAATGTTGACGAAGAGCACACCCACCGTCGTGTACTTGAGCGCGCGCGAGACCGGCTGGGCAAACAGCGTGTCGCGCAGCATCAGCGCGGCCAGGGTCATGGCGGCCGGCTCGGTGATGAAGGAGCCCAGCAGCGGCACCAGGGCCAGCACCAGGAAGTACATGGCCATGCCGCGCGGCAGCGGCGTGAAGTTGGCCACTGCGCGCACCAGTCTGCCGGCGAACTGCAGGATGGCGCGGGTGCCCGCGATCACCATGATGGCGAAGACGAACATGGGCTCGGTGTAGTTGCGACTGTCCAGGTAGGCCGTGGCCTGCTGCGTGCCGCTGAGCGCGAACATGCAGAGCATGAGCACCAGGGCCCAGACGCCGAACACCACCTCCACCTCGCCCAGCAGGTGCCACAGGCCGGCATGCCGGGGCTGGGTGTGGGCCAGGCGCTCGAAGAACTTGGTCGAGAAGGTGTGGATGACGGCCAGTGCGAACAGCACGGCGGCAAGGATTTGTAGCAGGCCGGGATTTTCCATCCGTCCACCTTAACCCGGCTGGCCCGCGCCGGGGCTATAACCCCTCATCCCTGTTTGGACTTGCCGGCGTTCAGCCGCGTGCCACCGGCCGGGCCGCCTCGGCACACCACTCGCTCCAGCTGCCGGCATACAGCGCGCCGCGGCCCAGGCCGGCGATCTCCATGGCCAGCAGATTGGGCAGGGCGCTCACGCCGCTGCCGCAGTGGTGTACCGCAGTCTGTGGACGCCGCCCGTCCAGCAGGGCCAGGAACTCGGCCTTCAGTTGTGCGGGCGACTTGAACTTGCCGTCGGGCCCCAGGTTCTCTGCGAAAGGGCGGTTCAGCGCGCCGGGAATGTGGCCGGCCACCGGGTCCAGCGGCTCCACCTCGCCGCGAAAGCGTGCCGGCGCGCGCGCGTCGATCAGGGTCTGGTCGGGCAACTCCAGGTGCTTGAGCACGTCCTGCGTCGTGGCCAGTCGCGCCAGTGGCGCGCCGGCCTTGAAGCTGGAAGGCACACGCGGCAGGTCCGGCCCGGTGGCCACCGGGCCGTTGACGGCCTCCCAGGCCTGCAGCCCGCCGTCGAGCACGGCCACGTTTTCGTGGCCCACCCACTTCAGCATCCACCACAGGCGCCCGCAGTAGTTGGCGCCCTGGCGGTCGTAGACCACGGCCTGCATGTCGCTCTGGAAACCCACGCTGGCCAGCCAGGCCGCGAAGACCTCGGGCTTCGGTAAAGGATGGCGGCCACCGTTCACAGCCTGCGACTTGTCTTTCGCGCTCATGTGGCGGTCGACATTGGCACGCACCGCGCCGGCGATGCGCACGCGCTCGTACTGCGCGTCGCCCTCGGCCGGTTTCATGAGCTCGAAGCTGCAGTCGAACACCATCAGGGGCTTGTGGTCGTGCACCAGGTGCTTGAGCTGTTCGGCGCTGATCAGGGTGGTGTACATGGCAAATCCTTCAGTGATCTTCGGCGGGGGTGTCGGGGAGGGCGCGTTCGCGCAGGAAGGTCGCGGCCACGCCGCTGACCACGATGAGGGCGATGCCCAGCCAGCCGTAGAGCGGGATCTGGTCACCGAACAGCAGCAGGCTGTAGAGCGCACCGAACACGATGCCCGAGTACTGCAGGCTGGCCACCACCAGGGTATGGCCGTGGCTGTAGGCGCGGGTCATGCACCACTGGCCCAGCGTGGCCAGCACGCCGATGGGCAGCAGCCAGGCCGCGGCCTGCCAGCTGATCTGGTCCAGTGGCGTGAAGCCGGTGTAGAGGATGCCCAGGACGCCGGTCACCAGGGTGCCGAGGGCGAAATAGAACACGGTGCGCTCCACCGGCTCCCCGGCGCGGCCCAGCGCCGTGACCTGAAGGTAGGCCAGTGCCGCGCTCATGCCGCCGATCAGGCCGATCAGGCCGGCGAACAGCTGGTTCTGGTCGATGGTGGGGCGCAGCGTCAGCACCACGCCGGCAAAACCCAGCAGCACGGTGAGCAGCAGCGGCCCCTGGCGTTCGGACTTGCCGTAGAGCAGGGCGCCACCGACGATGAAGGCCGCCACCCAGACCCCGCTCATGTAGTTCAGCGTCATGGCCGTGGCCAGCGGCAGCCAGGCTATGGCATAGAACCAGGCGGCGAGCGAGAAACCGCCCACCAGGCTGCGCCAGGCGTGCATCAGGGGGACCTGCGTGCGCAGCGAGGTGCCGTGGATGCGCAGCGCCACGGCCAGGAAGGCGACGCTGATGAGGCCGCGGTAGAGGACCAGCTCGGCGGTGTTGAAGGACGCCGAGGCGTACTTCACCGCCACGCCCATGGTGGCGAAGAAGAAGGCACCGAGGACCATCCAGAGGGCTTGCATGATGACGAGAGAGATAGGGGAACAGGGAGTTTAACGGCGCGCTTCTGGAAAACTCCGGTGGGATGGCCAGGCGTATGTATGGCAATATGCTTTCCAAACAAGCCGGGGTCTGCCATCGATACTTCCTTGAAAGCGCTGAAGCAGATTCTGGGTGACGCGGGCAAGAGCACCCTCGTGCTGGCCCTGGTCCTGGTGGCCCTCTCCGTGCTGGCGGCCTGGCAGTTGTCGCGGCAGCTGGCGCTGCAGGTGGAGTCCGCCCATGTGCTGGGTTATGCCCGGGATGTCCTGCGTCGCAACGAGCAGACTTCCGAGCAGGTGACGGGCGGTATCAAGCTGCTGCTCAAGGAGGCCGTACCAGACCCCTGTTCGGCGTCAAGCATCGATCTCATGAAGCAGATCGATCTGGCCTCCAGCAATCTCCAGGCCATCGGCCGTGTCGTCGGCAACCGCCTGGTCTGTTCTTCCCTGGGCCGGCACACGCCTGGCCTGGATCTGGGTCCGCCTGACTTCATCACCGCCCTGGGGTATCAGATCCGGCAGCATGTCGTGTTCCCGTTCGCACCGGGCCAGTCGCTGGCCGTCGTCGAGTGGCAGGGCTACGCTGCCATCCTGCACAAGGATTTGCCGGTGGATGTGGCCCTTGCCGAGGCCGACGGGCTGCTGGGGGTCTTCACGGGAGCGGAGCGTCGATTGCTGATGTCCCGTGGCGCCCTGCCGGAGCGATGGGCACAGCACCTGCGCGAAGGCTGGGAAACTGTCGTCGTGGCGGACGGGCATCTGATCGCCGTGTTGCGTTCAAGAACATGGAGTTCGGGCAGCATGGCGGCCTTGCCGGTGAGCTATCTGGACCGGCGTACGCGTGCCTTCGCCTGGATCCTGCTGCCGGCCGGACTGGTGACCGGTGTCGCGCTGGCGCTGGTGGCCCTGCTGCTGGCGCGCCGTCAGCGCTCGCTCGTCACGGTGATGCGAAGCGCGCTGCGGCGCCAGGAGTTCTTTCTGGTCTACCAGCCCATCGTGGAACTGGAGACCGGGAAGTGGGTCGGCGCCGAGGCCCTGCTGCGCTGGCGTCGTTCCTCGGGTGAGATGGTGCCCCCCGATGTGTTCATCCAGCTGGCCGAAAACAATGGTCTGATCGGCCAGGTGACCGAATATGTGCTGCAACGGGTCGCCCGTGAGGCGGGGGCGTTGCTCAGGTCGGACGCCGGCTTCCATCTCGCCCTCAATCTCTCCGCCTTCGACATGCATTCCGGGCGCATCGTCGGCCTGCTGGACGGCCTGGCGGCTGAACTGCAGATCGAACCGAACCAGTTGGTGCTGGAGGTGACCGAGCGCGGATTCCTACAGGCGGATCTGGCCCGGGCCGTGGTGCAAACGTTGCGAGCGCGGGGCTTTCAGATTGCCATCGATGACTTCGGGACCGGCTATTCCAGCCTGTCCTACCTGGAGACTTTCAGTGTCGATAGCCTGAAGATCGACAAATCCTTCATCGACAAGATCGGGACCGAATCGGCAGCCAGTGGCGTCGTGTCGCACATCATCGGAATGGCCAAGTCGCTCAGGCTGGCCATGGTGGCCGAGGGCGTTGAAACGCAGGCGCAGGCCGATTACCTGCGCGCCAGTGGTGTCCAGTTCGCACAGGGCTGGCTGTACAGCAAGCCTCTGCCGCTGGACGCGTTGAAAGCCGGCTTGCTGAAGGCGGCGGCGAGCGTGGATCCCGTCTGAGCCCGGGCCTGGAGCCCGCCGGGTCGGTCTCAGGGCGCCATCTGCTTCCGATACCACTCATGAAAATGCTGCATGCCATCCTCCATGGGGCTCTGGTAAGGCCCGACCTCGTTATCGCCGCGCTCGAACAGGGCCCGGCGCCCCGCGTCCATGCGCTCGGCGATCTCGTCGTCCTCGATGCAGGTCTCCATGTAGGCGGCCTGCTGGGCTTCGACGAACTCGCGCTCGAAGGCGGTGATGTCTTCCGGGTAGTAGAACTCCACCATGTTCAGCGTCTTGTTCGGGCTGATGGGGTGCAGGGTGGAGACGGTCAGCACGTGCGGGTACCACTCGACCATGATGTGCGGGTAGTAGGTCAGCCAGATCGCGCCGCGCTCGGGCTTCTGGCCGTTGCGGTACTTCAGCAGCGCATCGTGCCAGCGCTGGTAGACGGGCGAACCCGGGCGCTCGAAGGCTTCGGACACGCCCACGGTCTGCACCGAGTAGTTGTCCTTGAACTCCCAGTTCAGGTCCTCGCAGGTCACGAAATGGCCCAGGCCCGGGTGGAAGGGGCCGACGTGGTAGTCCTCCAGATAGACCTCGATGAAGGTCTTCCAGTTGTAGTTGCACTCGTGCAGCTCCACGCGGTCCAGCGTGAAACCGGTGAAATCGAGCTCGGCGCGCGGGCCCATCCCGGCCAGGTCGGCCTGGATGTCGCGGCCGTTGTCTTCGAACAGCAGGCCGTTCCACTCCTGCAGCTTGTAGTTGTTCAGGTTCAGGCAGGGGTCCTGCGCGAAATGCGGCGCGCCGATCAGCTGGCCCTGGGCGCTGTAGGTCCAGCGGTGCAGTGGACAGACGATGTTGCCGCCGGCGCTGCCAGGTGCCGTGGCCTTGAGCGAGCCACGCCCCTTGAGCATCACGGCCTGGCGGTGCCGGCAGACGTTGGAGATGAGCTCCACACCCTGTGGCGTGCGCACCAAGGCCCGCCCTTCCTTTTCCTGGGGGAGGGCGTAGTAGTCGCCGACTTCGGGGACGCTGGCAGCATGGCCCACATAACGCGGGCCACGTCCGAAAATGAGTGCCATCTCGCGCTGGAACAGCGCTTCGTCGAAGTAGCTTGAAACTGGTAGTTGGCTGTGCGCCTGCTGCAGTTGAAGACTTAAATCAGACATGGGTGACCTGACCTAAAGACTCCCCACAGGGAGGTGCGCCCGGAGGCGTCAAAAGGAAAAACGGCGTTGCCCGTACGGCAGGCCAGGAGAGCGGGGGATTGTACCCCGGGGGCATGATCGTCATGCCGCTGCCAGAGGATTTTGTGTCTCCGGCCCCCATTTCAAGTCCTGCAGAGCAGGCAGCGCCTAAAATGCTGCGTTTGCACCCTCCTGTTTCCATGGCCAAGGCTTCCACATCCACCTCCGCACCCGGCACCCCCGTCAGCTACGAGGCGGCCCTGCAGGAACTCGAGCAACTGGTCAGCCGGCTGGAGTCCGGCGAACTGCCGCTGGAACAGCTGCTCACCGGCTACCAGCGCGGTGCCGAACTGCTCAGCTACTGCCGCGACAAGCTCGCCGCGGTGGAGGGCCAGATCAAGGTGCTGGACGAAGGCACCCTCAAGACATGGACACCAGAGTGAATATGAACGTCGCAGGGCCGTCCCAAGACGTGAAGGCCCCCTCGGGGGGCAGCGCAGCACACGCAGTGGCAAGCGTGGGGGCACATCCGACGACGGATTTCGATTTGCGTGCCTGGAGCACCGAGCGGCTGACGCGCGTGGAGCGTGCGCTGGAGACCTGGGTCGGCACCGACGCCCCGGCCGGACTGGGCGAGGCCATGCGGTATGCCGTGCTGGACGGCGGCAAGCGCCTGCGTCCGCTGCTGGTGCTGGCCGCCAGCGAGGCCGTGGGTGGCAACGAGCGCGCCGCCCTGCGCGCGGCCTGTGCGGTGGAGCTGATCCACGCCTACTCCCTGGTGCACGACGACATGCCCTGCATGGACAACGACGTGCTGCGCCGGGGCAAACCGACGGTGCACGTGAAGTACGGTGAGGCCGGTGCCCTGCTGGCCGGCGACGCGCTGCAGGCCCTGGCCTTCGAACTGCTCACCCCCGACAGCGACAACGTTCCCGAAGCCATGCAGGCGCGCCTGTGCCGCCTGCTCGCACACGCGGCCGGCAGCGCTGGCATGGCCGGCGGCCAGGCCATCGACCTGGCCAGCGTGGGACTCAAGCTCGATGAAAACCAGCTGCGCCACATGCACCGCCTCAAGACGGGCGCCCTGTTGCAGGGCAGCGTGCTGATGGGCGTGGCCTGTGGTGATGTGAGCGCCGGCGAGCGACAGGCCTTGAGCGATTTTGGCGCCGCCCTCGGTCTGGCCTTCCAGGTGGTGGACGACATCCTCGACGTGACGGCCGATTCCGCCACCCTGGGCAAGACCGCCGGCAAGGACGCCGAGCAGGACAAGCCCACCTATGTGTCCATCCTCGGGCTGGAGCGTTCGCGTGCTTACGCGCAGGAGCTGCATGCGCAGGCGCTGGCCGCGCTGGATGCCAGCGGCCTGGCCGACGCGCGTGCCCTGCGCGCCCTGGCCGACATGGTGGTCGATCGAGTGAATTGAGCAAGAGCATGTCCGATACCACCTACCCCCTGCTGCAGACGGTCAACGACCCGGCTGACCTGCGCCAGCTCACACGCGCCCAGTTGCGCCCCCTGGCCGACGAACTGCGTGCCTATGTGCTCGAAAGCGTGTCCAGGACCGGCGGGCACCTCAGCTCCAACCTCGGCACCGTGGAACTTACCGTGGCGCTGCACTACGTCTTCAACACGCCGCACGATCGTGTGGTCTGGGACGTGGGCCACCAGACCTATCCGCACAAGATCCTGACCGGCCGGCGCGAGCGCATGGGTACGCTGCGCCAGCTCGGCGGCCTCAGCGGTTTTCCGCAGCGCAGCGAAAGCGAGTACGACGCCTTCGGCACCGCGCACAGCAGCACCTCGATCTCCGCCGCCCTGGGCATGGCCCTGGCCGCGCGCCAGAAGGGCGAGGACCGCCACGCCATTGCCGTCATCGGCGACGGCGCCATGACGGCCGGCATGGCCTTCGAGGCGCTGAACCACGGTGGCGTCGAAGACTGCAAGCTGCTGGTCATCCTCAACGACAACGACATGTCGATCAGCCCGCCGGTGGGTGCGCTCAACCGCTACCTTGCCCAGCTCATGAGCGGGCGTTTCTACGCCGCAGCCAAGCAGGTGGGCAAGACCGTGCTCAAGGGCGCGCCGCCGCTGTTCGAGCTGGCCAAGCGCTTCGAGGAGCACGCCAAGGGCATGGTGGTGCCGGCGACTCTCTTTGAGAAGTTCGGCTTCAACTACATCGGCCCCATCGACGGCCACGACCTCGACTCGCTGATCCCCACGCTGGAAAACATCAAGCACCTGCAGGGCCCGCAGTTCCTGCACGTGGTCACCAAGAAGGGCCAGGGCTACAAGCTGGCCGAGGCCGACCCCGTGGCCTACCACGGCCCCGGCAAGTTCGATCCGGCCGTGGGCCTGGTCAAGCCCGCCACGCCCCCGAAGCAGACCTTCACGCAGGTGTTCGGCCAGTGGCTGTGCGACATGGCCGACCATGATCCGCGCCTGGTCGGCATCACGCCGGCCATGCGCGAAGGCTCGGGCATGGTGGAGTTCCACCAGCGTTTCCCGGGCCGTTATTACGACGTCGGCATCGCGGAGCAGCACGCCGTCACCTTTGCCGCCGGCCTGGCCTGCGAGGGACTCAAGCCGGTGCTGGCCATCTACTCCACCTTCCTGCAGCGTGGTTACGACCAGCTCATCCACGACGTGGCCCTGCAGAACCTGCCCGTGGTGTTCGCGCTGGACCGTGCCGGCCTGGTCGGTGCCGACGGCGCCACCCACGCCGGCAACTACGACATTCCCTACCTGCGCTGCATCCCCAACATGGCCGTGGCCTGCCCGGCCGACGAGCGTGAATGCCGTCAGTTGCTCTCCACCGCTTTCGAGCAGAACCACCCTGTGGCCGTGCGTTACCCGCGCGGTGCCGGCGTGGGTGTCGCGACGGTTGCCGGTCTGCAGGGCCTGCCTTACGGCAAGGGGGAGGTGCGCCGCGAGGGCAAGGGCATCGCCATCCTGGCCTTCGGCACACTGCTCTACCCGGCCCTGGCCGCGGCCGAGAAGCTGGGGGCCACCGTGGTCAACATGCGCTGGGCCAAGCCGCTGGACGTGGAGCTGCTGCTCAAGGTGGCCGCCACGCACGAGGCGCTGGTCACGGTGGAGGAGGGTGCCATCATGGGCGGTGCTGGCAGCGCTGTGGGCGAGGCCCTGCAGGCCGCCGGCCTGCTCAGGCCCCTGCTGCAGCTGGGCCTGCCCGATGTGTTCATCGAGCACGGGGACCCCGCGAAGCTGCTGGCCTTGCAGGGGCTGGACGCGGCCGGCATCCAGGCCAGCATCGAACGCCGTTACCCCGCGCTGGTCAAGCCCGCGCTCAAGGTCGTCGGCTGAGCCCGGTCGCGCAGCGCGCGCTGTGGTGATTACCTAGGGTTTTCCCTCGCAACGGGGCTACACTCCAAGGCTGCCCACCGCTGCATATGCGTGGGATGTGCAACCCTGAACTGGAGTCAAGAACATGGATCGTCGTTCCCTCATCAAACAGGCCGGCATTGCCGGCGTGCTGGCCGCTGGTGCCGCCCCCGCCGTCCACGCCCAGGCTGCCGTGCGCTGGCGCCTGGCCTCGAGCTTCCCCAAATCGCTCGACACCATCTTCGGCAGCGCCGAGAAGTTCTCGCAGACCGTCAAGTCCCTGTCCGGCGGCAAGTTCGAAGTCTCGGTGCATGCGGCCGGCGAATTGATGCCCGCTTTCGGCGTGGTGGATGCGCTGCAGAACGGCACCGTCGAGATGGCGCAGACCGCGCCCTACTATTTCACCGGCAAGAGCCCCATCTTCGCCTTCGGTTGCGCCGTGCCTTTCGGCCTGACCGCACGCCAGATGGACGCCTGGATGGAGCACGGCAACGGCCGCAAGCTGATGGATGCCTTCCTCGACCAGTACAACATCAAGAGCCGCAGCGCCGGCAACACCGGCACCCAGATGGGCGGCTGGTACCGCAAGGAAATCAAGACGGTCAAGGACCTCAAGGGCCTGAAGATGCGCATGGGTGGCGGCCTGTTCGGCGAGACCATGCAGAAGCTGGGCGTCGTGGCCCAGAACATGCCCGCCGGCGAGGTCTACCAGGCGCTGGAAAAGGGTACGCTGGATGCCACCGAGTTCGTCGGCCCCTACGACGACGAGAAGCTGGGCTTCAACAAGGTGGCTCCCTTCTACTACTACCCCGGCTGGTGGGAAGGCGGCGCCGAGCTCGAGTTCTTCATCAACAAGAAGGCCTACGCTGCGCTGTCCTCCGAGAACCAGGCCATCGTCGACGCCGCCACCGCCGTGGCCGCGCGTGACATGACCGCCAAGTACGACGCCATGAACCCGCTGGCCCTCAAGCGACTGGTCGCTGCCAAGACCCAGCTCAAGCCCTTCTCCAAGGAGATCATGGACGCCGGCTACAAGGCCGCCATGGCCGTCTTCGCCGAGCACGAGGCCAAGTCGCCCGAGTTCAAGAAGATCCACCAGGACATGCGCGCCTTCCAGCGCGACCAGATCCTGTGGGCGCGTTTCTCCGAGTTCCGCTACGACGGCTTCATGTCCTCCGCCAAACTGTAAGCCGAGCGACAATGAGCATAAGGAACGGGCCTGCGGGCCCGTTTTCTTTTGCGTAGAAGCACGTACGGGGGTAAGCCCCTATGCCTGTGGCAGTGGGCGCTTCCTAGAATCGGCCCACCTCAGTTCATCAAAGAAGGAGACATTCATGGACCGTCGTTCCCTTATCAAGCACGCAGGCATTGCCGGCGTGCTGGCTGCCGGCGCCGCACCTGCCGTGCACGCCCAGGCCGCCATCCGCTGGCGCCTGGCCTCCAGCTTCCCCAAGGCCCTGGACACCATCTTCGGCGCTGCCGAAGTCTTTGCCCGCAAGGTCAAGGAAATGTCGGGTGGCAAATTCGAGATCTCGGTGCATGCCGGCGGTGAGCTGGTCCCGCCCTTCGGCGTGGTGGATGCCGTGCAGAACGGTACCGTCGAGTGCTGCCACACGGCGCCCTACTACTTCTTCGGCAAGGACGAGACCTTCGCCCTGGGCTGTGCCATCCCCTTCGGCCTGAACAGCCGCCAGATGACCGCCTGGATCTACCAGGGCAACGGCGGCAAACTGCTGCGCGAGTTCTACGCCAACTACAACATCGTCAACTTCGCGGCCGGCAACACGGGCGCGCAGATGGGCGGCTGGTACCGCAAGCAGATCAAGAGCGTCAAGGACATGAAGGGCCTGAAGTTCCGCGTCGGCGGCTTCGCCGGCAAGGTGATCGAGCGCATGGGCGGCGTGCCGCAGAACATCCCTGGTGGCGAGATCTACCAGGCGCTGGAAAAGGGCACCATCGACGCCGCCGAGTGGGTGGGTCCGTACGACGACCAGAAGCTGGGCTTCTACAAGGTCGCTCCTTTCTACCACTACCCCGGCTGGTGGGAAGGTGGCCCGCAGCTCGACGTGTTCGTCAACAACAAGGCCTATGAGTCCCTGTCGCCCGAGAACAAGGCCATCGTCGAGGCTGCCGCAGCCTTCGCCCACACCGACATGCAGGCCAAGTACGACGCCAAGAACCCCGAGGCCCTGAAGCAGCTGGTCGCCAACAAGGCCAAGGTCGTGCCCTTCCCCAAGGACGTGCTGGACCTGGCCTTCAAGGAATCCATGGCCCTGTACAGCGACATCAGCGCCAAGAACCCGAACTGGAAGAAGGTCTACACCGACTACAGCAACTTCCGCCGCGAGCAGAACCTCTGGTTCCGTTTCACGGAAGCGCGTTTCGACAGCTACATGCAGTCGCAGAAGCTGTAAGTCCCTCCACGGCGACTTCGCAAGCCCCGCTCCGGCGGGGCTTTTTTTTGCCTGTGCCCTTTTGCCAGGCCCGGGGATGGACGGGGCGGGCGCAGCGGGTCTCGCTCGTCCGCCGGTGCGCGGGTCGTGCTGGCGCTGCTGTGGCCGCCGGTGCGGCAGGCCGGGCGCAGAGGCGCTGTGGCCCGGCCCGCTTGCCAGAGGCCCCGGACGGGCAAGAAAAAGCCCCGCCGAAGCGGGGCTGGTGCGGGGCAGCTGTCGGGCGCGCCAGGCGCCCTCAGCGATCCCGGGCCGGGCTTATTTGCCGTCCTTTTTCATCGCGTCCTGCAGGGCCTGCATGGGATCGGCCTCGGTCTGCGAGCTTTCATCATCCTCGGGCTTGAGTTCAGGTTCGGACGCCTCGTCCCCGGCGGGTGCTTCTTCCTCGCCGGTGGCGTTGCTCTGCATCTCCAGCTGCTGCATCACCTCGCTGTCCGAGAGGTTCTGCCCCTTGTCGATATTGCCTGTCACCAGATTGGGGAAGGCCATGATGATGCCCACCATGAAGAGCTGGATGATGATGAAGGCGATCGAGCCCTTGTAGATCTGTCCGGTGGTCACGGCCGGGATCAGCTGGCCGGTGACGCGATCGGTGTAGTCCTTCTTGGGCGCCACGCTGCGCAGGTAGAACAGCGCGAAGCCGAAGGGCGGGGTCAGGAATGAAGTCTGCAGGTTCATGGCGATGATCACGCCGAACCAGATCATGGCCACGTCGGCCGTCATGCCCGGGAACAGGCCGGGCAGGATCTTCTCGGCCACCGGCGCCAGCAGCGGGATCACGATGAAGGCGATCTCGAAGAAGTCGATGAACATGCCCAGGATGAAGACCAGGATGTTCACCACGATCAGGAAGCCCCAGGCCCCGCCGGGCATGTCGGCAAACAGGTGCTCGACCCAGAAGTGGCCGTCGGCCGCATTGAAGGTGAAGCTGAAGACCGTGGAGCCGATCAGGATGAACAGCACGAAGGAGGCCAGCTTGGCGGTGTTGTCCAGCGCCTGTTTCATCAGCCCCATGCCCAGGCGGCGTTTGCCCAGGGCCAGCACCAGGGCACCGACTGCGCCCATGGCGCCGCCTTCGGTGGGGGTGGCCACGCCCAGGAAGATCGTGCCCAGCACCAGGAAGATCAGGATCAGCGGGGGCATGAGCACAAAGGTCACCTGCTCGGCCAGGCGCGACAGCAGGCCCAGCTTGCTCACGCGGTTGACGATGGCCAGGGCCAGGCCGGTCAGCGAGGCCAGGGTCATGGACATGATCACGATCTCGTCGCCGGGCGAGGGCACGGTGCGCTCCAGCCAGGCGGTCATCAGGCCGTCGTGCACCAGGGACCAGGCATAACCCACGCCGGCGCAGATCAGCACCAGCACCAGCAACGAGCGGTGGCCCGACGTGCCGTTGGGTTCACGGTAGATGCGCGCCTCGGGCGGCAGGGCCGGCACCATGGAGGGCTTGAACAGGGCCACGATCACCACGAACAGCAGGTACAGGCCCACCAGCAGCAGGCCCGGCACCAGCGCGCCGGCGTACATGTCGCCCACCGAGCGGCCCAGCTGGTCGGCCAGCACGATCAGCACCAGCGAGGGCGGGATGGCCTGCGCCAGCGTGCCCGAAGCCGTGATGGCGCCCATGGCGATGGTGCGGCTGTAGCCGTAGCGCAGCATGATGGGCAGCGAGATCAGGCCCATGGAGATCACGGCCGCGGCCACCACACCCGTGGTGGCGGCCAGCAGGGCGCCCACCAGGATCACCGCGATGGCCAGGCCGCCGCGCAGCGGGCCGAACACCTGGCCCACGGTCTCCAGCAGGTCTTCGGCCATGCCGGAGCGCTCCAGGATGATGCCCATGAAGGTGAAGAAGGGGATGGCCAGCAGCGTGTCGTTCTGCATGATGCCGAAGATACGCAGCGGCAGGGCCTGGAACAGGGAGGACGGAAACAGGCCGATCTCCATGCCGATGAAACCGAAGCCCAGACCGGTGGCGGCCAGCGCAAAGGCCACCGGGAAACCCGTCAGCAGCAGAACCAGCAGGCCCGCAAACATGATGGGCACGAACTGTTGTGCGAGGAATTCCATTTATTTTTCTCCAGCCAGCTTGCGGGCGGCGATGGCTTCGAGTTCTTCCAGGTGCTTCTGCTCGTCGCTCTTGTGGTCGGCGTCGGCCAGGCTGTCCGGCCCCTGGCCGAGCAGGAATAACACGCGCTTGAGCAGCTCCGACAGGGCTTGCAGCAGCAGCAGGGTAAAACCCAGGGGCATGAAGGCGTAGACCGGCCAGCGGATCAGTCCGCCGGCGTTCTGCGACATCTCACCCGAGGTGTAGGCCTGGGTGAACATGGGCCAGCTCAGGGCGATGCAGATGCCGCAGAAGGGGATCAGCACCAGCAGGATGCCGCCCACGTCGATCCAGTTGCGTGCGCGGGCGCTCAGGCGCGCGGCGATGAAGTCGATGCGCACATGCGAGTTCTTGAGGAAACCGTAACCCGCGCCCAGCATGAAGACGGCGGCAAACAGGTACCACTGGATCTCCAGCAGGCCGTTGGAGCTGGTGCCGAAGGCCTTGCGCACGATGGCGTTGCCGGCGCTGATGAGGGTGGTGGCCAGGATCAGCCACATGGTGAGCCAGCCGACCCGGCTGCTCAGGCTGTCGATCAGCCTTGATAGTTTTAAGAGTACCTGCATGCTCGCTCCAGGAAAGGGTGGTCCGGTGCCTGCCAGCGGGGGCCACAGCACCGGTAGGTGCGCGGGTGTCGGCCGCCGCAACTGGCAAAACGACTGATTTTAAAGGGGGGGCAGGGGACGCTCTCCGGGTGTAAACACCAGTAGGTAGTTCTGCCGACCGCCACCTGTGGTCGACAGCTGCGGCGGCCCGCGGAATAATGGGCCATGGCCTTCGAAATTCCCGTCCCCTCCTTCTCCCGGCTCGACAGCGCCGACCTGCGCCGCGCCGGGCGGGACCTGCTGAGCCTGGCGCTGATGGACGCGCGCAACCACACCCTGTTCCTGATCGACCAGTACGAGCAGGCGCTGCGGGTGCAGGGCATGCAGGTGCCCTGTCTGCCCGAGCTCAACCCGCCCTTGTGGGAGCTGGGCCACCTGGGCTGGTTCCAGGAGCGCTGGATCGGGCGCAACCTGCAGCGCCACCAGGGGCCACGTGCCGACCCTCAGGCCACGCTCCTGGCCTCGCTGCTGCCCCAGGCCGACTTCTGGTGGGACTCCAGCCGCATGCCGCACGACCGGCGCTGGGCGCTGGAACTGCCCTCGCTGGGTGACATCAAGTCCTACCTGCTGGCCACTTTCGAAGCCACCCTGGAGCTGCTGGCCAAGACCCCGGACGAGGACGACGCGCTCTATTTCTATCGCCTGGCCCTGTTCCACGAGGACATGCACGGCGAGGCCTTCGTCTACATGGCCCAGACCCTGGGCCTGCGCCTGCAGCTGGATCTGCCGGCGCCCGCCCTCACGCGCGAGCCCCTGTGGCTGCCGGCCACCCGCTGGCGGCTGGGGCTGGATGCGGGCGACGGTTTCACCTTCGACAACGAGCGCCCGGCGCACGAGGTGGCGGTGCCCGAGTTCGAGATCGACGCCCAGCCCGTGAACTGGACCCAGTACGTCGAATTCGTCGCCGATGGCGGCTACGACCGGCCCGAGCTCTGGCTGCCGGCCGGCTGGGACTGGCTGCAGGACCAGGTCCGGCGCGAAGGGCGCCGCGCGCCGCGCCATGTCGAGCAGATCGGCGTGGCGCGCCCCGGCGGCCATGGGGCTGTGCTGCAGCGCTGGTTCGGCCAGACCGTGCGCATGGCCGGCTGGTCACCCGTGATGCACGTGAGCTGGTGGGAGGCCGACGCCTGGTGCCGCTGGGCCGGCCGGCGCCTGCCTACCGAGGTCGAGTGGGAGCTGGCGGCGCACCAGGCTGCCGCGCGCGGTTTCCGCTGGGGCGAGGTCTGGGAGTGGACGGCCAGCACCTTCTACGGCTACCCCGGTTTCGCGGCCGACCCCTACCGCGACTATTCCGAGCCCTGGTTCGGCACCCACAAGGTGCTGCGCGGCGCCTCGCTGGCCACGCGCCGGCGCATGAAATCGCCCAGGTACCGCAACTATTTCCTGCCCGGGCGCGACGACGTCTTCAGCGGTTTCCGCTCCTGCACCGTCTGAGGCGTCTTGCGCGCCGTCCTGCCGGCCGGTTTGTCCTTCGGTTTGCGGTAGTTCCACCAGGGCAGCAGGCGGCTCATGGCCAGCACCTGTCCTGGCTGGGCAGCGGGCTGGTAGCCCGGCAACTGCTGCAGCTGCTGCAACCAGCCCTCGCCCTGCAGCACCTTGCATAGGGCCTGCACCGCCGGTTCGTCCAGCGCCGACTTCAGGCAGACCAGGTGGTAGTCCTCCTCGACCAGGGGCACGAAGTCCAGGCCGCGCGCACGCGCCGATGCCTCGATCCCCAGGCCCGCGTCGGCCTGGCCGGCGGCGATGGCCTGCGCCACCGCGGCGTGCGAAGGCTCGGTGTGGCGGTAACCCTTGATGCGGCCGGCTGCGATGCCCTGCTGCCTGAGCAACTCGTCGAGCAGCACGCGCGTGCCCGTGCCCAGTGCGCGGTTGACGAAGCGCACCCCGCTGCGCATCAGGTCTGGCAGGCCATGCAGGCCCAGCGGATTGCCCCTGGCCACCATCAGCCCCTGGCTGCGCCGCGCGAAACCGATGATCTTGTGCAGGCCGGGCTTGAGCAGGGGTTTGTAGGTCTGCTCCGCCAGCGAGCCCGCACCGGGCTGCTGTAGCGTGTGGAAACCGGCCATCACGCAACGCCCTTCGTTGAGCGCGCGGATCGCGTCCACGCTGCCCATGAAACGCACATCCAGGTGCAGTTGCTGCGTCTGTGCCGCGTGGGCGCGCAGGGCGCTCAGGGCGTCGTCGTGGCTGGCGTAGAGCGTGAGCACGTGCACCGAGTCGTCGAAAGCGACGGCATAGGCGCGCTCCAGGTCGGCGCGCAGCGCCTCGATCTGCTGTGACAGGCGGGCCTGCGCCTGGCGCTCGGCCCACAGCAGCTTGGTGCCGAACTCGCTCAGGCGCGCAGACTGGCCTTTTTCCCAGATCAGCAGCTCGTTGCCCAGTTCGTTCTCCCAGCGCTTGAGCTCGCCCCAGACGTGGCGGTAGGACAGGTCGAGCTGGCGGGCGGCGGCCGAGATCGAGCCGCTTTCCTGCACCGCGTGCAGCATGTCCAGCAGGGGGTTGCGGATCAGGCCGGGCTGTTGCTGGGCCTGCGGGACGAAGGTGTAGTGGAACTGCAACCTATGCACGGTAGTTCATATGGTGGGGTTTTGGGCTAGTCCATACGATACCTGACAACAACTCCCGTTTATGTCGACCTACACCGAAAGCGCGAGCACAGCGCTGCAACTCATCACCTCCCTCGACCCCGCCCTGCTGGCCATCGTCGGCCGTTCGCTGGGCGTCAGCGCCACGGCCTGTGCCATCGCCTGCGTGCTGGGCGTGGTGCTCGGGGCCTGGCTGGGGGTGGCGCGCTTCACCGGCCGCGATGCCGTGCTCACCCTGCTCAACACGATGCTGGCCGTGCCCTCGGTGGTGGTGGGCCTGGTGGTCTACCTGCTGCTGTCACGCTCCGGCCCGCTGGGCCATCTGGGCTGGCTCTTCAACTTCGAGGCCATGGTGCTGGCCCAGGCCATCCTGGTGCTGCCCGTGGCCACCGCGCTCACGCGCCAGGTCATCGAGGACGCCGAGGTCCAGCACGGCGAGCAGCTGCGCTCCCTGGGCGCGGGCACCGGCCTGCGCGGCCTGCTGCTGGCCTGGGACGAACGCTACGCCCTGCTCACCATGCTCATGGCCTCCTTCGGCCGTGCCATCTCCGAAGTGGGCGCCGTGATGATCGTGGGCGGCAACATCGACGGCTTCACGCGGGTCATGACCACGGCCATCGCCCTGGAGACCAGCAAGGGCGACCTGCCGCTGGCGCTGGCGCTGGGCATCATCCTGCTGGGTGTGGTGCTGGGTCTCAACACCCTGATCGCCCTGGTGCGCCGCTGGCGCGAGCGCGTCGAAGGCAGCGGCCGTGGCCTCAGCCTGGGCGTGGAGGCCGCAGCATGAGCACCGCACGGCCGTCAGCAGGTGCTCGCACCGCAGTGCGCAGCACGGAGGTTTCCCGGTGAGCGCCGTGTTGCCGACCCGTGGCACCACGCTGCACGACCTGGGCGACGCCATCGAGCGTTCGGCCCGGCCCGTCTTCGAGCTGCAGTCGACCGGCCTGGCCTTCGGTGCCTTGCAGGCCTTGCGCGAGCTGAACCTCTGCATCCAGCCCGGCGAGTCCGTGGCCCTGCTGGGCGCCAACGGCAGCGGCAAGAGCACGCTGCTGCGTGTCCTGCACGGCCTGCTGCGGCCCACGGCCGGCCATTGCCTGGCCGATCCCGGCCTGCGCCAGGCCATGCTGTTCCAGCGCCCCTTCATGCTGCGCACCACGGCGCAGAACAATGTGGCCCTGGCCCTGTGGCTGCGCGGCACGCCCTGGCGCGAGGCGCGCATCCGCGCGCTGCTCGCATTGGAGCGTGTGGGCCTGCGGCTCCAGGCCGGCCAGCCGGCGCGCACGCTCTCGGGCGGGCAGCAGCAGCGTTTGGCCCTGGCACGTGCCTGGGCACTGAGTCCTGAGGTGCTGCTGCTGGACGAACCCACCGCCAGCCTGGATCCGCACGCCAAGCGCGAGGTCGAGCAGCTCATTGCCGACTTCGCCGCGGGCCCAGGGGGCCGGCCCGTCACCGTGGTCTTCGCCAGTCACAACCTGGGCCAGGTCAAACGCCTGGCCACCCGTGTCATCTACCTGGAACTCGGCCGTGTATTGGCCGACCTGCCGGTACAGGAATTTTTCGACGCCGAACGGCTGCAGGCCGTTTCCCCATCCGCTGCATTGTTTGTCAAAGGAGAACTCGCATGAACCACTTCAAATCCGCCTTCCTCAAGGTCGCTGTCGGTGCCACGCTGGCCGTCGCTGCGCTGGCCGCTTCGGCCCAGACCATCGTGATGTCGTCCACGACATCCACCGAGCAGTCGGGCCTGTTCACCTACCTGCTGCCCGAGTTCAAGAAGGCCAGCGGCATCGACATCAAGGTCGTGGCCCTGGGCACCGGCCAGGCGCTGGACATGGCGCGCCGCGGTGACGCCGACGTGGTCTTCGTGCACGACCAGGTGGCCGAAGAGAAGTTCGTCGCCGACGGCTTCGGCCTCAAGCGCCAGGCCGTCATGTACAACGACTTCGTGCTGATCGGCCCCAAGGCCGACCCGGTGGCGACCAGGGGCAGCGACATCGTGGCCGCGCTCAAGAAGATCGCCGCGGCCAACGGCGCCTTCATCTCGCGCGGTGACAAGAGCGGCACGCACGCCGCCGAACTGCGTTTCTGGAAGATGGCCGGCCTGGAGGCCAAGGGCAGCGGCTACAAGGAATGCGGCTGCGGCATGGGCCCGGCGCTCAACATCGCCGCCAGCAGCGGCGCCTACGTGCTGGCCGACCGCGGCACCTGGCTCAACTTCAAGAACCGCGCCGATCTGGCCGTGCTGGTCGAGGGCGACAAGCGCCTGTTCAACCAGTACGGCGTGATGGTGGTCAACCCCGCCAAGCATCCGCAGGTCAAGCTGGCGGCAGCGCAGAAGTTCGTCGACTGGGTGGTCTCGCCCGCCGGCCAGAACGCCATCGCCGGCTACAAGATCGGCGGCGAACAGCTGTTCTTCCCGAACGCCGGTCAGTAAGCCCGGTGGTGCCACATGAAGCGCATCGCGTTCATCCTCGGCACCATCGCGCTGGCGCTCGCGGGCTGTGCCATGACTGAGCAGGCCGCGACACCGCTGCCGGTCTACGCCGCCGGCAGCCTGCGCGAGGCGCTCACCGCCATCGCTGCCGACCACGAGGCCCGCAGCGGCCAGAAGGTCGCGCTGACCTTCGGCGCCTCGGGCCTGCTGCGCCAGCGCATCGAGCAGGGCGAGGGCGCTTTGGTCTTCGCCTCGGCCGACACCGAGCATCCGCAGCGCCTGGCCGCACGCGGGGGCTGGGCGCCGCCGCAGGTCTTTGCACGCAACAGCCTGTGCGCGCTGACTGCGGCCCACATCAGCGCCACGCCCGACACCTTGCTGGCCACACTCTTGCGCCCCGACGTGCGCCTGGGCACTTCCACGCCGAAGGCCGACCCTTCAGGTGACTACGCCTGGGCCCTGTTCCGCAAGGCCGAAGCCGTGCGGCCCGGCGGCTATGCGCTGCTGGAAACCAAGGCGCTCAAGCTCACCGGCGGCGCGGATTCGCCCAAGCCGCCGGCCGGCCGCGGTACCTACGCCTGGGTCATGGACGAAGGCCAGGCCGACGTCTTCCTGACCTACTGCACCAATGCCGTGGCCTCGCAACGCGAAGTGCCGCGCCTGAAGATCGTGCAGGTGCCGCCCGAGCTGCAGGTGGGCGCCGCCTACGGGCTCACACAACGCAGTGACGCCCCGCGGGCCGCGCGCGACTTCGTGGCCTACCTGCTCTCCGAACCGGGGCAGGCCGTGCTGCAGCGTTACGGCTTCGGCCGGCCATGAGAGCCCTGCTGTTCCTGCTCTGCTGCTGGGCCGGCGCCGCGCAGGCGGCCGGGCCCGTGCTGCTGCAGGTCGGTGGTTTGGTGCAGCACAAGCTCACGCTCACCGCGCAGGACCTTCAGGCCCTGCCGCAGAAGGACTACACGGAAAAACGCAGTGTCATCGTCGAGGGCCGCGAGGTGACGCAGACCGTGCTGATGCGCGGCATCCCCCTGCGTGCGCTGCTCGACCAGGCCGGCCTGGCTTCCGATCGCCACTCGGTACGCCGTGCCTATGTGCTGCTGACCGCACAGGACGGCTACCAGACGGTCTTCTCCTGGGGCGAGCTCTACAACACCCGCGGGGGCGACGACGTGCTGGTGCTGCTCAAGCACGGTGACGACGACCTGCTCGCGCGTGACGGCTTTCCCTCGTTGCGTTCGCTGCAGGACGTGCGCCCCGGCCCGCGCCATGTGCGCTGGCTCACTTCCGTGGATGTGCTGCTGGCACCCAGCCGCTGAAGGCCGGCGCGGCCGTGCTCTTGTCCTAAGATGCAGCGTATGACATCCAGATGGTCAGGGCTCGTGCTGCTGCTGTTTGCCGGTTTTGCTGGCGCGCAGGAGATCGACCGCGCAGCCATGGTGGCTGCCCACAACCAGTGGCGAGCCCAGGTCGGCGTGGGCGAACTCAGCTATTCGCCCCGTCTGGAGGTTTCGGCCCAGGCCTGGGCCGACCAGCTGAAGCGGACGAATCAGTGCCGCATGCAGCACAGCAAGACCGAGGGGCGCTACGGCGAAAACCTCTACTGGTCCAGCGCCCTGCGCTGGTCGGACGGGCGACGCGAGCAGGCCCGGGTGTCGCCGGCCCAGGTGGTCGACAGCTGGGGCAGCGAGAAGCGCGACTACAACCACGAGAAGAACAGCTGCAAGCCCGGCAGGATGTGCGGCCACTACACGCAGCTGGTCTGGCAGACCAGCACCGAGGTCGGCTGTGCCATGGCCGTGTGTGCGGACAGCCAGGACCAGGTCTGGGTCTGCCAGTACCAGCCGGCGGGCAACTGGGTCGGGCGCAAGCCTTATTAGTCCTGCCGGAACAGCTCGTGGATTTGCTTGCGCAGCCAGACGTGCGCCGGGTCCTTCTGGAAACGCTGGTGCCAGAACAGGTGCACGTCGATCACCGGTGACTTCATGGGCGTGTCCACGTAGCGCACCTCACCGTGCTGCACGAAGAACGCCGCCAGGTCGCGCGGCACGGTGGCGATCAGGTCCGAGGTCTCGACGATGGGCAGCAGGCTCATGAAGTGCGAAAGCTCCACCACCACGCGCCGCTGGATGCCCTTGGCCTGCAGGAACTGCTCGATCACGTGCTCGCGGCCATCGGGTTTGACCACCGCGTGCGAGGCCTTGAGGAACTGGGGCAGTGTCAGCTTGCCCCGGCCCAGCGGGTGCCCCTTGCGCAGCAGGCAGACATGCGAGCTGCGGATCAGGCGCTGCTGGTAGAAGCCTGCCTTCTGCAGGTCGGGGAAATAACCGATGGCCAGTTCGGCCGCGCCCGACTCCAGCGCCGAGGCAGCCGCGTGGCGCGGCATGGCCAGGGTCTTCAGGCTGACCTGCGGCGCGTGTTCGGCCAAGTGTGCCAGCAGGCGCGGCAGGAAGTTCATCTCGGCGATGTCCGGCGTCAGCAGGGTGTAGGCGCGCTGGCTGCTGGCCGGATCGAAGATCGAAGGCTGCAGGATCTCGGACTGGATGGTCAGCACGATGGGCCGGATCACCGTGCCCAGGCCCTCGGCGCGCGGCGTGGGATTCATCTGCGCACCGGCGCGCACGAACAGCGGGTCGTCGAAGAGCACGCGCAGCCGGGCCACCGCCGCACTCATGGCCGGCTGGCTCAGGCCCAGCGCCTCGCCGGCGCGGGTTACGTTGCGGTGCTGCAGCATGGCGTCGAACACCACCAGCAGGTTCAGGTCGACCGATCGTATATCCATGCCATGGATTCTATGTATTTATGGAATCGACTAGATCAATGATGGGGCTCTCCCTAGACTCGCTTCCATCACTGATTTGATCCGCGTCAAGACGGATCCGGCCCACGAGGAGACAGACAAGGTGCAGACACTCATGCTCGCCCAGGCGCAGCAGATCATTGCGGGCGCGCTGGCCCATTCCAGAACCGCCGGCTACAAGCCCATGGGTATCGTCGTGCTGGACGAGGCGGGGCATCTCAAGGCCTTTGCCCGCGAGGACGGCGCCAGCATGTTCCGTTTCGAGGTCGCCCAGGCCAAGGCCTGGGGTGCGGTGGGCATGGGCGTGTCCAGCCGTCTGCTGGGCCAGCGCGCCAAGGACAACCCCAACTTCTTCGTCTCCCTGGCCGCCACGGCTGGCGGCAAATTCCTGCCGCAGACCGGTGCCGTTCTCATCAGGAATGCCGACGGCGAGACCCTGGGCGCCGTGGGCGCCAGCGGCGGCACTGGTGAAGAGGACGAAGCCATCTGCATCGCCGGTGTGGTGTCGGCCGGCCTGGTCGCGGGCTAAGGGCGTTGCATATGCACTGCAACTGCGGCGTGGATGTCCACGCCCACGTCATCCCCGGTGAATTTCCTGCCTGGCTGGGCGGGGCCGCACCCAGCGGCTGGCCTTCCATGGCGCCGGCGCAGGACTGTTTTCACCGCAGCGTGATGATCGATGGCAAGAACTACCGCACCGTCTCCGACAAGAGCTGGACCACCTCGCGTCGCCTGGCCGACTTCGCCGACATGGGCCTGGAACTGCAGGCCATCTCGCCCATGCCCGAACTGCTGTCCTACTGGCTGGCGCCGGCCGTGGGTGCGCAGCTGGTGCGTTACCTCAACGAGCAGATCGCCGGCATGGTGGCCGAGTCCGGCGGCCGGCTCATCGGCCTGGGGGCCGTGCCGCTGCAGGATATGGACCTGGCCATCCGCGAACTGACTTACATCAAGACATCCCTGGGGCTCAAGGGTGTGGAGATCGGCAGCAACATCAACGGCGTCGTCATGGGCGACCCGCGCTGGCTGCCTTTTTTCGAGGCCTGCGCCGCGCTGGATATGCCGGTCTTCGTGCACGCGCTGCGCCCGGCCGGCATGGACCGCCTGGTCGGCCCGCCGCCGCTGCAGCAGGTGCTGGCCTATCCCACCGACGTGGGCCTGGCCGCCGCCTCCGTGCTCACCGGCAACCTGCTGGCCCGCGTGCCCGGCCTGCGCCTGGCCTTCAGCCACGGCGGTGGCACGCTGGCCATGCTGCTGCCGCGCCTGCAGCAGGCCATGTCCGTCTTCCCCGCGTTGAAGGACAGCGTGCTGAAGTCACCCGCCGAACAGGCGCGTGAACTCTATTACGACACCCTGGTGTTTGATGCGCCCACGCTGCAGCACCTGGTGCGCACTTTTGGCGCCTCGCAACTCATGGTGGGCACCGACTACCCCTTCAACTTCCACGACGCCCGTCCGCTGGAGAGCATCCGCGCCGCGGGTTTCGACGAGACCGTCGTCGACCAGCTGACGCAGGCCAATGCCCGGCGCTTTCTGGGTTTGCCCATTTCACAAGGAAAACAAGCATGACCCATGCCTCTTCCCGCGTGGCCGCCCTGCGCAGCGTGGCCCTGACCGTGCCCGACCTGGCACAGGCCGAAGCGTTCTACACCGGCACCTGGAATCTCAGCGTGGCCGCGCGCACGAGTGATGCCCTCTACCTGCGCGGCACAGGTGCCGACCATCACCTGCTGGCCCTGCACCAGGCTCCGGGTCCGGCGCGCATCCGCAACGTCACGCTGCGCGCGCGCAACCGTGCGGCGCTGGACGAAGTAGCGCAGGCCGTCAACGCGGCGGGCGGTCGTGTGCTGGAGTCCGTGGGTCCGGTGCAGGAGCCCGGTGGTGGCACGGCTGTGACCGTGGCCGATGCCGACGGCCGCATCTTCCGCCTGGTGCACGGCGACGCCTTGCACACCGACGCGCGTGAAGAAAAAGACCGCCCCCTGCGCCTGGCCCACACCGTGCTCAACAGCCACGACGTGGAAGCCACACGCGCCTTCATGGAGCAGGTCTTCGACTTCTCGCTTTCTGACCGCACCCGCATCATGGCCTTCATGCGTTGCAACAGCGACCACCACAGCATCGCGCTGGGCGACACCGACAACGACGCGCTCAACCACATCGCCTTCCTCATGCCCGACCTGGAGTCCGTCATGCGCGGCGGTGGCCGCATGCGCGACGCGGGTTACGGCATCGAGTGGGGGCCGGGCCGACACGGCCCCGGCGACAACGCCTTCAACTACTTCGTCGGCCCCTTCGATGTGGTCATCGAATACACGGCCGAGGTCGAGCAGGTCGACGACAGCTACCAGGCCAGACAGCCCTCGGACTGGACCTGGCCACCGGGCCGCGTCGACCAGTGGGGCATCTCGTTGCCGCCCAGCGCGCGCCTGAAGCAGGCGCAAAAAGCCATTGTTTTCGTTTCCTGAATTTTTTCTGATTTGTAGCCAGGAGTTTTTTCATGCGTTTCATCACCTACATCCAGGGCGGCCAGCAGCGACTGGGCGTCGTCACCGGCCAGGAGGTCATCGACCTGAACCAGGCCCAGCCCCAGATCAGCGCCGACCTGCGCACCGCCCTGCGCGCGGGCCAGGACCTGGCCGGTGCCGCCAAGGCGGCCATCGCCTCCAACGCCAGGCGCGTGCCGCTGGCCAGCGTGACGCTGGCCCCCGTGCTGCCCGAGCCCGGCAAGATCGTCTGCCTGGGCCTGAACTACTACGACCACGCCAAGGAAGGCGGACGCGAGAAGCCGGTCTACCCCTGGTTCTTCCTGCGCTGCGCCTCCTCGCTGCTGGCACCCAACGCCAAGGCCCTGCGCCCCAAAGTCTCCGAGCGCCTGGACTGGGAGGCCGAACTGGCCGTGGTGATCGGCAAGACCGTGAAGCACTGCACGATGGACAACGCGCTGGAAGCGGTGTTCGGTTATTCCGTCTTCAACGACATCTCGGTGCGCGACTACCAGAAGAAGACACCGCAGTGGAGCATCGGCAAGAACTTCGACCGCACCGGCCCCTTCGGCCCCGCGCTGGTCACCGCCGACGAACTGCCCGCGGGCGCCACCGACCTGCGCATCCAGGCGCGCCTGAACGGCCAGGTCATGCAGGACGCCAACACCCGCGACATGATCTGGGGCGTGGCCGAGACCATCCAGCTGCTCACCGAGTGCATGACGCTGGAGCCCGGCGACGTGATCGTCATGGGCACGCCGGCCGGCGTGGGCCAGGCCCGCACGCCCCCGGTCTGGATGAAACACGGCGACGTGGTCGAGATCGAGATCGAGAACATCGGCCTGCTGCGCAACACCATCGAGGACGAGGCCTGACCATGGCGAACGTGAAAGCGGCGGCGCCTTATGACGTCGCCATCGTTGGCTTCGGCCCGTCGGGTGCGGTCGCGGCCGGCCTGCTGGGCGCCTTGGGCATCCGCACCTATGTGTGCGACAAGCTGCGCGAGGTCTACGACAAACCCCGCGCCATCGCGCTGGACCACGAGATCATCCGCCTGTTCCAGCAGATGGGCGTGGCGAAAAAGATCAAGCCTTTTGTCGAACCCTTTACCGATTCGGTCTATTACGGCGTGGACGGCCAGGTCATCAAGCGCATGTCCACCGTGGCGCCGCCTTACCCGCTGGGCCACACGCCCTCGGTGGTGTTTACCCAGCCGCCGGCCGAGCGCATCCTGCGCGAGCACGCGCTGTCCTTTCCCTGCGTCACCGTGGCCCTGGGCCAGACGCTCACGCAGATCAAGCAGGACGCCGACAAGGCGACGCTCACCCTCAGCGGTGACGATGGCAAAACCTCTACCGTGCAGGCGCGTTATGTCATCGCCTGCGACGGGGCGTCGAGTACCGTGCGCAGCCAGGTCGGCATCACGCTGGAAGACCTGGATTTCGACGAACCCTGGCTGGTGGTCGATGTGCTGGTCAATGAGCAAGGCCTGGCCAAACTGCCGACCACCAGCGTGCAGTACTGCAAGCCCGAACGCCCCAGCACCTACCTGATCTGCCCCGGCAAGCACCGCCGCTGGGAAATCTCCATCAACCCCGGCGAAGACCCGACGCAGGTGGCCACACCCGCAGGCACCTGGAAGCTGCTGGCCCCCTGGCTCACGCCGGCCGATGCCACGCTCTGGCGCCAGGCCAGCTACCGCTTCCACGCCCTGGTGGCCAGCCAGTGGCGCAGCGGCCGCGTTTTCGTGGCGGGTGACGCCGCCCACCAGCAGCCGCCCTTCCTGGGCCAGGGCATGTGCCAGGGCGTGCGCGACGTGGCCAACCTCTGCTGGAAGCTGCAGGCCGTGCTGCAGGCCGGCGCGCCCGAACGCCTGCTCGACAGCTACGGCGAGGAGCGCAAGGCCCACGTCATCGACCTCACCACGCGCATCAAGGGCATCGGCCAGATCATCTGTGAGCGCGACCCCGTGCGCGCCCGCGCGCGTGATGCGAAGCTGCTGGCCGAATGCGGTGGTGTGGTGCAGCCCACGCCGCGCCAGGACGTGCAGCCCGCGCTGCGCGCCGGCCTGTTGGCCGCACAGGTGCATCCCGCGCGCGGCACCATCTTCCCCCAGCCCTGGTTGCTGATCGATGGCGACAAGCAGCGCATGGACGACGTGCTGGGCAGCGGCTGGCGCCTGGTGCTGGCAGAGCATGCAGATGCCGCCCTGCGCCAGCAGGCGCGCGTGCAGGTGCGGCCCGGCCTCACCGTGGTCCAGCTCGGCACACCCGGCTGCACCGAGGCCGAGGGCGTGCTGCAACGCTGGTTCGAGCGCCAGGGCTGCACGGCCGCCCTGGTGCGCCCCGACCATTACGTGTACGGCGTGGCATCCGGTGCGCAGGAACTTGCGGCGCAGCTGGAGGCGCTGGCGGCTTTCTGAGATCAACAGTTTTTACAACGACAGCCAACGAGGAGACAGACATGCAACGCAGACATTTCATCCAGGCCAGCCTGCTGGCCAGCGCCGTTCCCGCCGCCTGGGCCCAGGCCAACGGTGCCTTCCCCGACAAGCCGGTCAAGTTCATCCTCTCGCAGCCCCCGGGCTCGGGGCCGGATAACGTGGCGCGCCTGCTGGGCGAGCGCCTGGGCAAGGCCCTGGGCCAGCCCATCGTCATCGAGAACAAGCCCGGCGGCCAGAACATCATCGGCGCGCAGACCGCGGCGCGCTCGCCGGCCGACGGCTACAGCCTGTACTTCGCCACCACCGCCGCGCTGGTCACGAACAAGTACCTGTTCAAGACCATGCCCTACGACCCCGAGAAGGACTTCGTGCCCGTGGCCTTCATCGCCAAGAGCCCCTTTGCCGTGGTCGTGAAGGCCGAGTCGCCCATCACCTCCATGCAGGACCTGGTCGCCCGCTCCAAGGCGGAGCCCGGCAAGGTCTCGCTGGCCAATGAAGGCCCGCGCACCTTCGGCGGCATCATCGCCCGCGTCATCAACGCACGCACCCGGATGCAGGCCAACCTGGTGGGTTATGCCTCGGTCGGCGTGGCGGTGCAGAACCTGATCGGCGGGCACGCCGACGTGGCCGTGGCCGACGTGGCCTCCACCGCCGCGCTGGTGCGCCAGGGCCGCCTGCGTTACCTCGCCGTCACCGCGGCCAAGCGCGTGGCCGGCTGGGAGCAGGTGCCGGCCCTGTCCGAGCTGCTGCCCGGCTTCGAGATGGTGGGCTGGTTCGCCGTGGTGGCTCCCACCGGCACGCCGGCCGCTGCCATCCAGCGCATGAACAAGGAAATCAATGCCTTGCTGGGCGACGCCGACGTGATGCAGCGCATGGCCACCATCGGCCCCATGGCCGAGGCGCTGGGTGCGCCCGAGCAGACCGGCGCCTTCCTCGGCGCCGAGCACCAGCGCTGGAGCGCCGCGGCCCAGGAAATCGGCCTCTTGCCGGAATAAGGAGAACCACCATGCGCATCACACCCCCCCTGCATCGCGTCCTCCAACTCGGCCTGCTGCTGGCAGGCGCCAGCCTGCTGGGCGCCTGCGCCGGCCTGTCCGGCGCTTCGCCGGCAACTTCGACCGGCTTCACCCTCAGCTCGCCCGGCCGTGCCGACAACACCCTGCTGACCCAGCCCTATGCCGGCAAGAACCCGAAGAACCCCAATTGCGTGGGCGAGAACATCACCCCGGCCCTGGCCTGGACGCGTGCGCCCGCGGGCACGCGCAGCTTCGCCATCGTGATGGATGACCAGGCCGGCCGTGCCGGCCTGGGCGTCAACCACTGGGTGGCCTACGGCATTGCACCCACCGTCAGCGGCCTGGCCGAAGGCGAGGCGAGCACCGCCAGCAGCAAGCTGGTGGCGGGCAAGAACACGCTGGGCATGCCGGCTTACCTGGGGCCCTGCCCGCCGCGCGGCAACGCGCCCCAGCACTACGTCTACACCCTGATCGCCACTTCGCTGGCGCCCGACGCGCTGCCGCCCGGCCTGAACAAGGCCGAGCTGATGACGGCACTGCAGGGCAAGGCGCTGGGTGCGGCCAGCCTGGTGCTGCGCTACGCGCATTGAAGAGCTTGAGTGAGGGCGCGCGCGTCCAGCATTCCGTCAGGGATGCTGGGCGCCGTTTCTTCTTCCGTGTCCTGGGTCCGTGCATACATCAAGGAGACAGTCATGAACAACTCGCAAATCGCTCGTGCATCCCGCCGGGGTTTCCTCGGCACCCTGTCCGCCATCGCGGCAACGCAGGTCCTGCCCGCTGCCGCGCAGGAGATCTATCCCAGCCGCAGCATCCAGCTCATCATTCCCAATGCGCCCGGCAGCTCCGTCGACACCATGGGCCGCGCCGTGGCTGCACGCATGGCCCCGCTGCTGCAGCAATCCATGGTGATGGACAACCGCGCGGGTGCGGCCGGCGCCATCGGTGTGGAGGCCGGCCGCCGGGCCGCCCCGGACGGCTACACCCTGATCATCGGCTCCACCAGCGCCATCACCACGGCGCCGCTCTTGCAAAAAGCCGTGCCCTACGATCCGCTGCGCGACCTGGACCTGCTGGCCATCTTTGCCATGCTGCCCAATGTGCTGGTGGTCAACCCGGCGTTGCCGGTGCAGACCACGGCTGAACTCATCGCCTACGCCCGCTCCAAGGGCGACAAGACGAACATGGCCTCGGCGGGGCCGGGCTCGGCCAGCCATCTGGCGGGCGTGGCCTTCCAGAACGCGGCGGGTTTCAAGTCCCTGCACGTGCCCTACAAGGGCGGCAGCCAGGGCGTGGCCTCGGTGGTGGCCGGCGAGACGGATTGGGTGCTGACGCCGGCGCCCGCCGCCATGTCACTGGTCAAGAGCGGACGGCTGCGCCTGTTGGGGCACAGCATGGGGCCGAGTCACAGGCCGGTGGGTGACACACCTTCACTGGCCTCGACGGTGCCCGGCTACGAATTCGCCGGCTGGATCGGCCTGCTGGCGCCCAAGGGCCTGCCCCAAGCTGCCACCCGCAAACTGCTGGAAGTGACCGAGCAGGCCATCAAACAACCCGAGCTGCAGACCGCCTTCGAGGCCAATGGTGCGGTGCCGACCTTCCTCAACCCGCAAGAGTTCCAGGCCTTCCTCGTGAAGGACATCGAACTCAACCGCAAAGCCATCCAGACCGCAGGCCTCAAGGCCGAGTGAGTCGCTGACAGGTTCGAGACCACGCACAGAAAGTCGGCCGCCAGCATGCTTCCGCTCTTTCTGCCAGGCGGGCCGTCATAGCCCTTCCAGGATCCGGCTGCGCCGGGCCTGGTATTCGGCTTCGGTGATCAAGCCGTCGCTCTTCAACTGCTGCAGCTGCAGCAGCCGGTCCCTGGCGCTGGTGTTGGCGCCAGCCGTCGCCGTGGCGGCTGGCGTCGAGCGGCTCGACACCAGTTCGGCCCGGTAGATGGCATGCGGGTAGAGACGGCGCAACTCGGGATACACCGCGAAAGTCCGTTCCAGCGCCTGGCCGTAATCGGCGCGGGCGGAATGCTGGGCATAGAGGTAGGCGGCCAGCTCATCGAGGGTGTTGAAGGACAGGTCCGACTGGGCCCTGACACTCTCCGGGCTAGTGGTGGTCGTCTGACCCCCGCCACCGGCAGCGTTGCGGGCCATCGAGTCCCCGAGCTGCGCGCCCACGGCGCTGCCCAGCCCAAAAGGAACGAAGTCGAGCAGTTTGCTACCAACCTGCTTGCCGACCTGGCTGCCGACGGTGCCGGCGATTTCCGAGTTGCCGCCGGGGGCCGCCTGCTGCGGTATGACCCACATGGCCATGGCGCCCGTGCTGGTGTAGGGGCTGAAGAAACGTCCGCTGTTGCCCGCGATCGGTCGGGGGGCTGCGACTTCAGCGGGAGGCGGCAGGTTCTGGTTGTTCACCCATGACAGCTGGGCCGACAAGCGGCGTCCTGCGGGTGCAGCCGCTGACGTCGCCGACTTGCCCGCATCGCTGCCCAACAAGGCGGCCAGCGCCAGGTCGGGCCGGTGGTATTCCGGGTTCAGCGAGCCGTCCGGGGTCTTGATCCGGCGTGCCGCCGGGCTGAGGGTGGGGTAGATCTCCTGGCCCAGTCGCGGATCGGCCGGATTGGCGGCGATGTAATGACCCTCGGGCGTCCAGGCCAGCCAGTTGTCCTGGCTCAACATCAGCAGCAGCGCCAGCCGCTCCTGGCCGTCAGCGGCTCCGAACCAGCGCAGGCTGCCGTCCACGAAGGCGGCGACCACGTAGCGGCCGTCGCCGGAGAGGTTCACGGCCCAGGTTTCCGTAGCGGTGCTGGTGTACCAGAGCTGTTGGCCGTTGCGATCGAACATCCGCAGCCCGCTGTCCGTGCCGAGCACGAAGCGGGATGTATCGGGGGCGATGGCCAGGGCGCGCGAACTTTCGCCCCGGGCCAGAGCCAGGGGCTTGCCATTGAACTTGGGCGCCAGCGAGTTTTTCCAGTCGGTGACCGGCATGCCAGCGGTTTCCGTGAGAGGTGCGGCCAGGGGTGGCTGCGTTTTCGCAGCGAGCAGCGCCGGGGTGTTCAGATAGGCTTGCCAGTCCAGCATGCGCGCGCTTGCCGCGACCTGAGCGGTCGCAGGTGGCGTGGTGTCAGACGCCGTGAGTTGCAGGCGGGCATGTGCGTGCAGGTCCACCGTCAGGCCGTCGTGCGACAGGCGCAGTTTGCTCTTGGCATTGTTGAACCAGAACTTGTCTGATCCATCGAAGAGTTGTACGCCCAGCCTGCCGCCACGGACCTGCACGGTCCGGGTTTCCCCCTGGCGCAGGAAGACCAGATTCAGGCTGTCCGTTGCCGAGGTCTTGCCGATCCGGCTGATGAAAGAAGTCATCGAATGGATGGGTCGGTCCCCGTAGCGGATGAGCAGATCCCCGGCTTGCAACCCTGCTGCCGCGGCTTGCGAGCCGCCGACGACCGCCTGGGCCACGACACCCGCGCTGTCCTGCAGCAAGGGACTGTCCACCCGACGCAGGGCCTTGAGCGGCACGGCCAGCGCCTCGTCTGGGACTTCGTTTGCCATCGACGGCGCAGCGAGCAGGGACAGCATCAGGGCGGCGAAACACAAGATTCTTTTCATCAGAACTTCCTTGGGGCGGAGTGGCTGTGGGGTGTGGCGAAGCGGGCCAGGCTGCAGTCTAGCCGGCACCGGCGTCGATGCAGGCCTGCCGCGCTGGCCGCGCGCCGGACTGCGACTTTTGTCACACGCTACAGTCCGGGCATGAACCTGCGCATCCGCGACGAAACCACCCTGGACGTGCCGGCCATCACGGCCCTCACCGAAGCCGCTTTTCTGAATGCGCCGCATACCGCGCACACCGAGCACTTCATCGTCAACGCCCTGCGGCGCGCCGGGCAGCTCACGCTCTCGCTGGTGGCCGAACGCGACAGCGTGGTGGTGGGCCACGTGGCCTTGTCGCCCGTGACCATCTCCGATGGAGCACCGGGCTGGTACGGCCTGGGCCCCATCTCCGTCTTGCCCGCGCTGCAGGGGCAGGGCATCGGTTCCGCCCTCATGCACGCCGCGCTCGACGGCCTGCGTGCGCGTGGTGCGGCCGGCTGCCTGCTGGTGGGCGACCCGGCTTATTACACACGCTTCGGTTTCAAGCCCGTGTCCGGCCTGCTCTACCCCGGCATCCCGCCCGAGTACTTCATGGCCCTGGCCTTCGGCGCTTCCCTGCCGCAGGGCAGCGTGGTTTTCCACGCGGCTTTCGAGGCCACGGCCTGACACATATCCCACACATACCGTGCAGGGCGCCGCGTTACCATTCAGGCATGCACAAGAACGAGTCAGGGAGTGGCGCACATGCGCCGGACAGCACGGGCGCCCCCGCGCGCCTGTCGGTCGCCCTGCTGCAGGCCGAGAACCGGCGCCTGCGCGAGCAGCTCGACGGCCTGATGACCGAGGCCCGCCTCAACCAGGACAAGCTGCGCCGCTTCGACCAGCTCGAACGCAAGGTCATAGCCGCGTCCTCGCTGGTCGATCTGGTGCAGACCCTGCTGGTGGACTATCCCGCGCTGTTCGAACTCGACTGCGTCACCCTGGCGCTGGTGGACGCACAGTACGAAGCCGCGCGCATCCTGGGCGAGGGCGGCGCAGCCCAGCCCGTCCAGCTGCTCCTGCTGCACGGTGAGCAGCCCCTGCAGCAGCTTTATGGGGCCGGCGCCCGCCCGCTGCTGGGCGCGCCCACGGCAGCGCACGATTTCCTGTTCGATGGGGCATCGACCACGCCGGGCAGCGTGGCCCTCTTGCCCCTGGTGCACCGCGGCGCCTTCATCGGCAGCCTCAACCTGGGCAGCCGCGAGACCACGCGTTTCGCCAGCGGCAGCAGCACCGATTTTCTGGAGCGCCTGGCTGCGCTGGTGGCCGTCTGCCTGGACAGCGCGCTGGCCACCGAACGCCTCAAGCTTGCCGGCCTGACCGATGGCCTCACCGGCGTGCACAACCGCCGTTATTTCGAAGCGCGCTGCCTCGAGGAAGTCCAAGCAGCGCGTCGCAGCAAGCTGCCCCTGGTCTGCCTGCTGCTGGACGTGGACCACTTCAAGCGCATCAACGACACGCACGGCCACCCCGCGGGCGACGCCGTGCTGCGCTACGTGGCGCGCCTGATCCGCGCCCAGCTGCGCGGCAGCGACGTGGTGGCCCGCTACGGCGGCGAAGAGTTCATCATGTTGTTGCCCGCCACGCCCCTGGGCGCTGCGCTGGACACCGCCGAGCGCATCCGCCGTGTCATCGCCGCGCAGAGCATGCCGGTGCAGGTGGCCGAGCCGCTGCGCATCACGGTGTCCATCGGCGCCGCGCTCTTGCCAGCCGCAGGCGAAGTGGACGCCGCTGTCCAGGCTGCCGCCCTGGTGCAACGCGCCGACCAGGCGCTGTATGCCGCCAAACAGGGCGGGCGCAACCGCGTGCTGGCGGCGGATCCGGCCTGAGGCACGCCGGACTGTCTCCATTCACCGACAGTCGCGCGGACGATCCACCGCATCGACTTGCCTGTCCGTGATGCTGAAACTCGCGACAAATTGTCGCAAGGCATCGGTTTGACTCGACAGCTGCCTGCGACAAGTTGTCGCAAGGCCGGTGGCGCATCACCTTGGAACTGCATTTCATAAGGGATCACGCGCATGCTGGCGGGCAGGGCCCTTCCTAGAATGAATTTGCGCATCCTGCGTGCAGGTCGTACCCATACCGACGCATATAGGAGTCATTCCATGGATATGAACCGGAGACATTTCTTCCGGGTAAGCGGCGCAGGACTGGTTGGCTCCAGCCTCGTCGCACTGGGCTTTTCGCCCACGGCCGCCCTGGCCCAGACCCGCAGCTTCAAGCTGTCGCAGACCACGGAGACGCGCAGCACCTGCCCCTACTGCTCGGTCAGCTGCGGCGTCATCATGTACACGCTGGGCGACAACGCCAAGAACAACAAGCCGGCGCTGGTGCACGTCGAGGGTGACCCGGACCACCCCGTCAACCGCGGCACGCTGTGCCCCAAGGGTGCCGGCCTGGCCGACATGATCAACAGCCCGAACCGCCTCAAGTACCCCGAGGTGCGCGAGGCTGGCGCCAAGGAATGGAAACGCATCTCCTGGGATGAGGCCCTGACCCGCGTGGCCAAGCACATGAAGGCCGACCGCGACAAGAACTTCATCGCAAAGAACGACAAGGGTGTCACGGTCAACCGCTGGAACACCACGGGCATGCTGGTCTCCAGCGCGTCCAGCAACGAAGCCGGTTATCTCTCTGTGAAGATGTTGCGTGCCATGGGGGTGGTTGCCCTCGATACACAGGCACGAATATGACACGCGCCGACGGTGTCCAGTCTGGGCCCGACTTTCGGCAGAGGAGCGATGACCAACTCCTGGAACGATATCAAGAACGCTGACCTCGTCCTCATCATGGGTGGCAATGCCGCCGAAGCCCACCCCTGTGGCTTCAAGTGGGTGATCGAAGCCATGCAGCATCGCAAGGCGAAGCTGGTGGTGGTGGATCCGCGTTTCACGCGCTCGGCCGCCGTGGCCGACGTGTACGCACCCATCCGAACGGGCAGCGATATCGCCTTCCTGGGGGGTGTCATCAACTACATGATCAGCAACAACAAGGTGCACATGGAGTACGTCAAGTCGTACACCAATGCGCCGTTCCTGGTCAACAAGGACTTCAAGTTCGACAACGGCCTCTTCAGCGGCTACGACGAAAGCAAGCGCGCCTACCCGGACAAGTCCACCTGGCAGTACGTCATCGGCAAGGATGGCTATGCGCAGGTCGACGAGACCCTGCAGTCGCCCAACTGCGTCTGGCAGCTGATGAAGAAGCACTATGCGCGCTACACCCCGGAGATGGTGAACAAGGTCTGCGGCACGCCGAAGGAAGCCTTCCTTCAGATTGCCGAGATGATCGCCGGCACCCACACCCCGGACCGCGTGATGACCATCCTCTACGCGCTGGGCTGGACACAGCACTCCGTGGGCTCGCAGATGATCCGCACCATGGCCATGATCCAGCTCTTGCTGGGCAATATGGGCCGGGCTGGCGGCGGCGTCAACGCGCTGCGCGGCCACGCCAACGTGCAGGGCATCACCGACATGTGCGCCTACTCCGAAGTGCTGCCCGGTTACCTGAGCGCGCCGCTGGATACGGACGACACGCACGAGAAGTACCTCGCCGCCCGCACGCCCAAGGCCCTGCGCCCGGGCTCGATGAACTTCGGCCAGAACTTCCCCAAGTGGTCCGTCAGCCAGCGCAAGGCCTGGTTCGGCGACGCCGCCACCAAGGAGAACGACTTCGCCTACGACTGGCTGCCCAAGCGTGACGGGGCGTACGACGTGCTGTCCATCTTCGAGCGCATGTTCCAGGGCAAGATGAACGGTTTCATCTGCCAGGGCTTCAACCCCATCGCGGCCGTGCCCAACAAGAAGAAACTGGGCACCGCGCTGGCCAAGCTCAAGTACCTGGTCATCATGGATCCGTTGCAGACCGAAACGGCCGACTTCTGGAAGAACTACGGCGAGCTCAACAACGTTGACTCGTCCACCATCCAGACCGAGGTGTTCCGCCTGCCGGCCTCCTGCTTCGCGGAAGATCCGGGCTCCTTCACCAACTCCAGCCGCAACGTGCAGTGGCACGGCCGGGCCATCGACCCTCCGGGCGAGGCCAGGACCGACCGCGAGATCATGTCCAGCCTGTTCGTGAAGCTGCGCGGCATGTACGCCAAGGAGGGGGGCGCCTTCCCCGACGCCATCAAGGCGCTGACCTGGAACTACGGCAACCCGGGCAACCCGGCGCCGGAAGAGGTGCTGCGCGAGATCAACGGCCGCGCCCTGGCCGACCTGGTCGCGCCGCCCGATCCCAAGAACCCCAAGGCCCCGCCTGTTTTCCAGGCCAAGGCCGGCGAACAGCTGCCGGGTTTCGGTGTGCTGCGTGACGACGGCAGTACCGCCTGCGGCAACTGGATCTACTCCGGTGTCTGGTCGCAGGCCGGCAACAACTCGGCGCGCCGTGACACGTCCGATCCTTCAGGCCTGGGCGTGTACCAGAACTGGGGTTTCTCGTGGCCGGCCAACCGCCGCATCCTCTACAACCGCGCGGCGGCCTCTCCCGACGGCAAGCCCTGGGACGCCTCGCGGCGCCAGATCGCCTGGAACGGCAAGGCCTGGGCCGGTTCCGACGTGCCGGACATCAATCCGGCGCTCGGCCCCGATACCGGTGCCGGTCCTTTCATCATGACCCCCGAAGGCGTGGCGCGCCTGTTCGCCATCGGGCTCATGGCCGAAGGCCCGCTGCCCGAGCACTACGAGCCCTTCGAGACCCCGCTGGGCGCCAACCCCCTGAACACCAACCCCAAGGCGATCAGCAATCCGGCGGCGCGGGTCTACAAGGGTGACATGGAGCAGTTCGGCAAGGCGGCCGAGTTCCCCTACGCGGCCACCACCTACCGCCTCACCGAGCACCTGCACTACTGGACCAAGAATTCGCGCGCGAACTCCATCGTCCAGCCGCAGCAGTTCGTCGAGATCGGCGAGGACCTGGCGAAGGAAAAGGGCATCAGGAACGGCGACACGGTCAAGGTCAGCTCCAACCGGGGCCAGATCAAGGCCAGCGTCGTGGTGACCAAGCGCATCAAGGGTCTGGAGTGCAACGGCAAGAAGGTCCATACGGTCGGCATCCCGATCCACTGGGGCTTCATCGGCGTGGCGCAGAACGGCTACCTCTCCAACACGCTCACCCCCTACGTGGGGGACGCGAACTCGCAGACACCGGAGTTCAAGTCCTTCCTGGTGAACATCGAGAAAGCGTGAGGAAGCCATGACCATGCAATCATCCCTCGACATCGTGGCCCGCTCCGCCACCACCACCCCGTCCGCCTCCGTGCGGCAGGGGGTGGAAGTGGCCAAGCTGATCGACGAATCCAAGTGCATAGGCTGCAAGGCCTGCCAGGTGGCCTGCAGCCAGTGGAACGAACTGTCCGACGACATCGGCACCAACGTGGGCGTCTACGACAACCCCTCGGACCTGACTGACAAGTCCTGGACGCTGATGCGTTTCACCGAGGTGGAAAACGACACCCGCGGCGTGATGGAGTGGCTGATCCGCAAGGACGGCTGCATGCACTGTGCGGATCCGGGCTGCCTCAAGGCCTGCCCCTCGCCCGGCGCCATCATCCAGTACGCCAACGGCATCGTCGACTTCAAGCAGGAAGCCTGCATCGGCTGCGGCAACTGCGTCACCGGCTGCCCCTTCGACATCCCCCGGATCTCGAAGAAGGACAACAAGGCCTACAAGTGCACGCTGTGCTCGGACCGCGTCGGCGTGGGCCTGGAGCCGGCCTGCGTCAAGACCTGCCCGACCGGCGCCATCGTCTTCGGCAAGAAGGAAGACATGGTGGCCTACGGTGAAAAGCGCAGCGGCGAACTGAAGGAGCGCGGCTTCCAGAACGCGGGCCTGTACAACCCGGCCGGCGTCGGCGGCACGCACGTCATGTACGTGCTCAAGCATGCCGACACACCCGAGAAATACGCCGGCCTGCCCAGCAACCCGACCATCAGTCCGCTGGTGTCGCTGTGGAAGGGCACGCTCAAGCCCCTGGCCATGTTCGCCATGATCGGTGCCGTCGTGGGTGGTTTCTTCCACTACATGAAGGTCGGCCCGATTGAAGAGAAAGAAGCCGACAAGGAAAACGCCTGAGGAGATCATGATGAAAACATCCCCCAATGAACTTCGGCGTTACGACGACAACACCCGCATGAACCACTGGGCCATCGCCCTGTTGTTCTTCGCGGCTGGCCTGTCCGGCCTGGCCTTCTTCCATCCGTCCCTGTTCTTCCTCTCCAACCTGTTCGGTGGCGGCACCTGGAGCCGCATCCTGCACCCCTACCTGGGCGTGGCGATGTTCCTGTGCTTCCTCGGCCTGTACGTGCGGCTCTGGCGTGAAAACGTCATGAACGCCCAGGACAAGGCCTGGCTGGACAAGGCTGGCGAGATGTTCAAGGGCAACAAGGAAGGCATGCCGCCCGTGGGCAAGTACAACGCCGGGCAGAAGCTGGTGTTCTGGCTCATGAGCATCAGCCTGCTGGTCCTGCTGGCGACCGGTGCGCTGTTCTGGCACGCCTGGTTCCCGGACCTGCCCATCCTGGCCCGTCGCATCGGTGTCCTGCTGCATGCCTTCTCGGCCGTGGTGCTGGTGCTCACCGTCATCGTGCACGTCTACGCCGCCATCTGGGTCAAGGGCACCACGCGCGCCATGACCCGCGGCACCGTCACGCCGGGCTGGGCCCGCATGAACCATCCGCTCTGGTACGAGGAGATGAAGCGCAAGTAGGCCTTCGTCTCTGAACCCACGGGTGGCACGGCGGCTGTGCCACCCGTTTTTCTGCAAAGTCTTTGATGTCCACTGCCAGTCCCGTCAAGTTCCTCAGTCCCGAAGAGATCGCCGCGCGTGATGTCGGCGAAGCCGCACACCTCAAGTTCCCCGAGCTGGCCTTCGTCTTCCGGGATCGCGCGCTGCGCCTGCGCCAGCTGGCGGCCGGCCATCCCATGCGCGACTACCTGGTCTTCATGGCCGAGGTGGCCGACGCCCAGCACACCGTGCTGGCTGCGCCGCGCACCGTGCACCTGCCCACGCAGGACTTCCTGGGGGATGCCGCGCGGGCGGGCCAGCCACCGCTGGAGTTTCCCCGCTGGACCCTGCACGAGGAATGGCGTGACGATCTGCGGGAGCTGCTGGCTGCGCTGGCGCCGCGCATCGCCCAGACACCGGCCCTGGCCGTGCTGCAGGGCTTGCAGACCAGCGAGCCTGCGCAACTGAACCAGCAGGCCGAGCGCCTGCTCAGCGGTGTGATGCTGGGCCTGGATCTGGCGGCCGCTCCGCTGATCGGTGCGGCGCTGCAGGTCTACTGGACCCGTCTGGTCCATCGCACCCAGTCCGCTTTCCCCGACCTGGCTTTCGGCCCCATCCTGGACCACGCCACGGTCTGTCCCTGCTGCGGCAGCCAGCCCGTGGCCAGCGTGGCGCGCATCGGTGGTGACGATGCCGGCGCCCGCTACCTGCACTGCGCCCTGTGCCAGACCGAATGGAACATGGTGCGCATCAAGTGCAGCCACTGCGAGAGCACCCGCGACATTACCTACCAGGCGCTCGAACCCGCCGAGGGGGCGGAGCAGTCCACCTACCTCGTGCCCAGGGGCGCGGTGCGCGCCGAATGCTGCGGCGACTGCGGCCACTACCTCAAGATCGTCGACATGGCCAAGGACGCGCACGTGGACCCGGTCGCCGACGACCTGGCCACGGTGGCGCTGGACCTGCTGGTCAGCGAGACCGGCCGGCTGCGCCACGGTGTCAACTTCATGCTGCTGTGGGGCGAGCCGGCCGAGGACTCGCAAGCCCTCGAACACTCACACGCGGGAGCGCCCTGATGGGAGCGTCCGACGGATCCATGGTTCATGGTCCGAAGGCGATGCTCAGCAAGCTCCCTTCCGTCGACCGTCTGATCAAGCACCCGGCCAGCCAGGCCCTGGTGGCTGCGCATGGCGCGGTGCTCGTCACCGAGCAGGCGCGTGTGCTGCTGGCTGAACTGCGCCAGACCCTCCTGGGTGAGCAGCCTCCCGCCAGCGTGCCCGAGGAAGCCGGCCTCGCGCAAGCCCTGGCCGCGCGTTGCATGCAACGCCTGGCCCCGCGCATGCGGCGCGTGCTCAACCTCACCGGCACCGTCATCCACACCAACCTGGGGCGTGCCGTGCTGCCGCAGGCGGCGGTCGATCACATCACGGCCATGATGGCCGGCCCCAACAACCTCGAATACGACCTGGCCAGCGGCAGCCGCGGCGACCGCGACAGCATCGTCGAGGGCCTGCTGTGCGAGATCACCGGCGCCGAGGCGGCCACCGTCGTCAACAACAACGCCGCCGCCGTGCTGCTGACCATCGCCGCGCTGGCGCGGGACCGGGAGGTGGTGGTCTCCCGTGGCGAGCTGGTGGAGATCGGCGGCGCCTTCCGCATGCCCGACGTCATGGCCAGCGCCGGCGCGCAGATGGTCGAAGTGGGCACCACCAACCGTACCCACCTGGCCGACTACGAGCGCGCCATCACGCCCGCCACCGCGCTGCTCATGAAGGTGCACACCAGCAACTACGCCGTGCAGGGTTTCACCTCCGCCGTGTCCGAGGCCGAGCTCGCGCCGCTGGCCCGCGCCAAAGGCGTCTTGCTCGCCACCGATCTGGGCAGCGGCTCGCTGATCGACATGGGCCAGTACGGACTGCCGAAAGAACCCACCCCGCAGCAGATGCTGGCTGCGGGTTGCGACGTGGTTACCTTCTCGGGCGACAAGCTGCTGGGCGGCCCGCAAGCCGGCCTCATCGTCGGCAGCAAAGAGGCGGTCACACGCATCCGCAAGTTCCCCATGAAGCGGGCGCTGCGCCTGTCCAAGCTGCCCCTGGCCGCGCTCGAAGCCACGCTCACGCTCTACCTGCAGCCCGACTTGCTGACGCGCGATCTGCCCACGCTGCGCTGGCTCACCCGTCCGCGCGACACCGTGGCCGCCACCGCGCAGGGCCTGCTGGCCCCGTTCCAGCAGGCCCTCGCGCCCCGCTACAGCGTGCAGGTGGTGGAGCTCAGCAGCCAGATCGGCTCCGGCTCCCTGCCCGTGGACCGCCTGCCGTCCGCCGGCCTGGCCATCGCGCCCGTGCTCAGCGGCAAACGCGGTGCCGGCACCGCACTGGAAGCGCTGGCCACCGCCCTGCGCGGCCTGCCGCTGCCCATCATCGGCCGCATCGACGACGACCGCCTGCTGCTCGACTGCCGCTGCGTCGATGACGTGGCCCCCGTGCTGGCCCAGCTGCCCCACCTGAAAGCCGTGTTCGCATGATCATCGGCACCGCAGGCCACATCGACCACGGCAAGACCGCCCTGGTGCAGGCGCTCACCGGCATCAACGCCGACCGCCTGCCCGAGGAGAAGAAGCGCGGCATCACCATCGAGCTGGGCTACGCCAGCCTGAGCACACCCGACGGCCAGGTGATTTCCTTCATCGACGTGCCGGGCCACGAGAAGCTGGTGCGCACCATGGTGGCCGGCGCCAGCGGCGTCGACTACGCGCTGCTGCTCATCGCCGCGGACGACGGTGTCATGCCCCAGACCGTGGAGCACGCCGCCATCCTCGGTCTGCTGGGTATCACGCAGGGCGCCGTGCTCATCACCAAGATCGACCGCGCCACGCCGCAGCAGATCGAAGAGCGCAAGACCCAGGCGCGCACCCTGCTGGCCGCGCACGGCCTGGACGGGTATGAGGTGCTGGCTGTCTCCGCCCACCGGGGCGACGGTTTGGCCGAACTCAAGGAACATCTCAACGCCACGGCCTGCCAGTTGCAGGGCAGGGCGGTGGAGGGCCACGGCTTGCGCATGGGCCTGGACCGCGTGTTCACGCTGGACGGCATCGGCACCGTGGTGGCCGGCAGCATCGCCGCCGGCCAGGTCAGCGTGGGTGACAGCCTGTGCCTCGCGCACGACCCCGCCGCGCTGTACCGTGTGCGCAGCCTGCACAGCCACAACCAGAGCCTGCAGCAGGCCCGGGCCGGCATGCGCTGCGCCATTGGCCTCGTCGGCCTGGAGCGCAGCAAGGTCGAGCGCGGCATGACCCTGTGCGACCCCGCCATCGCGCAAAGCTCGCAGCGCATCGACGTCTGGCTGCAGCTCGCGCCCACCGAAGACAAGGTACTGCGCTCGGGCACCCTGGTGCACCTGCACGCCGGCACCCAGGACCTCATGGCCACCGTGGCCGTGCTGGGCCAGGCCAGCATCGCGCCCGGTGAAGCCGGGCCCGCGCAACTGGTGCTGCAGAGCCCCGCGCACCTGTGGTGGGGTGAACGTTTCGTGCTGCGCGACGCTTCGGCCCGGCGCACCGTGGGCGGCGGTTGCGTGCTCGATGCGCAGGGTCTGGCGCGCTACCGACAGACGCCCGAGCGCCTGGCCTGTCTGCAGAGCCAGCGCAACACGGATGCCGCGCAGCGCCTGCTGGGCGCGCTGGCCCACGCACCGTTTGGCATTCATGGCGCCGAGGCGCTGCGTTACGCCGGCCTGCTGGCCTGGCCCTTCGATGTGGCGGCCTTGCCCGGTGTGGTGCATGCATCGAAGCAGCAGTGGCTGGTGGCCACCGAGCAACTGGTCAAAAGCGAGCAGGCCGTGCTGGACATGCTGAAAGACTTCCACGCCCGGCTGCCCGAAGACCTGGGCCCGGACGCCCAACGCGCGCGCCGCCTGGCCGCGCCGCGCATGCCCGAGGTGCTGTGGGCACAGCTGCAGGAGCATCTGATCAGCCAGCAGCAGATCAAGCGGCGCAACGGCTTCCTCCACCTGCCGGCGCATGGCGAACAGCTGCGCGAGGCCGATCGCATCGTTGCCGAGCGCGCCCTGCCCATGTTGCAGCAGGGCAGGTTTGACCCGCCCTGGGTGCGCGACATCGCGGGCACGGCCCGTCTGCCCGAAGCGCAGGTGCGCAGCGTGCTGGCGCGCCTGGCCAAGAGCGGCGAAGTGTTCCAGATCGTCAAGGACCTGTACTACCACCCGAAGGTGGTGCAGGAACTGGCACAACTGGCACGCGAGATCGAGCAGCGCGAGGGCGAGATCACCGCTGCCGCCTTTCGTGACGCGACCAACCTGGGCCGCAAGCGCGCGATCCAGATCCTCGAATTTTTCGACCGCATCGGCTATCTGCGCCGGGTGGGCGACATACACTTGCTACGCCCCGGCACCCCGCTGTTTGCGGTGGAGGAGCTTGCGGCATGACACAGAATCTGGAAGGAACACGCTCCTGGTGGGGCGGCTGGGCTTCAAACCCAGTGGGTGGCGCCATGCGTCGCCGGGTAGGTTCGACTCCTGCTTCCTTCCGCCACGATATGGCATCTTGCTACTGCGCGGGCGCATCTTGGGCCTGCGGTGCTCACCGTACCGATGTACGGTTGCGCGCCTCGGCCCAACCTGCGGCCGCTCGCTACGCAATCTGCCACATCGTGCCTCCTTCGGGGAGGCGCCTTGCTTCTTTCGCTCGTCGCCGTTCCGGCGACATTGGGTGGTTGGAGCTTGTGGCATGAACCTCCTGGGTTTCGACTATCCCGACGATCTCTACTACTGGCTGGAGCGTGACATGTGGGCGCGGCGGCTGGAGAGTGGGCTCATACAGGTGGGCATCACGGTGTTTGGGGTGCACATCAGCGGGGCCTTTTTCATGTGCCGGCCCAAGGCGGTGGGGACGGTGCTGGAGCAGGGGCAGACGGTGGCGATCGTGGAGCTCAACAAGTCGGTGGTCACGGTCAAGACGCCCGTCAGCGGCATCGTGCGTGCAATCAATCCCTTGCTGGAGGAACAAGCCGAACTGATCGAGCGTGAGCCTTATGGCCAGGGCTGGCTGGTCACGCTGGAGCCTACGCGCTGGGACGGGGACTTGCTGCTGCTGCACCATGGCGCTGCGCTGGCGCCAGCTGCCATCACCCGCATGAAGCTGGAGAACCTGGATTTTTCGGAGGGTGGGGCATGAGTGGCACCATCCGTTCGCTGGCCCTGCTGATCTGGTCGGCCGACCTGTCGGCGCCGCATCGCCTGGCCACGCCCTTCGTGATGGCGCAGGCCGCTGCCGCGCTGGACATGGAGGTGGAGATCTACTTCTCCGCGCAGTGCGTGCAACTGCTCACGCCGCGCCTGGGTAGCCTGACCGTGGGCTTCGGCCCCGAGCAGCGGCCGCTGGCAGAGTACCTGGCGCAGGTGAGCGAACTCGGCGTCAGGCTCTACGCCTGCAGCCAGGCCCTGTATGCGGCCGGCCTCACGCGCCATGACCTGACGCCCCTGTGTTCCGGCCTGGGCGGCTCGGTGCAGTTCATGGACCGCACGGCCGACCCGGCCTGGCGCAGCCTGGTGTTCTGATGCACATGAACCAGCCCGCACTCGACAAGCTCCTGTCGCGCCATTCCCTGGGCATCAAGCACCTGGCCGAGCCCGGCCCCGACGATGTGCAGATCCGGACCATGGTGGCGGCCGCCCTGCGCGCGCCCGACCATGGCGAACTCGTGCCCTGGCGCCTGGCGGTGGTGCGCGGTGCCGCGCGCGAGCAGCTGGCCGAACTCTTCGTGGCGCATGCGCGCACGAAAGGCAAGGACGCGGCCGGCATCGCCATCGAGCGCGAGCGTGCGCTCAAGGCGCCGCTGACCGTGGCGGTCATCGCCCGCATCGACCTGGGGCATCCGCTCGTGCCCGCGCACGAACAGTGGATGTGCGTGGGTGGCGCCATCACCAACTTCCTCAACGCCGTGCATGCGCATGGTTTTGCGGCCAAGATGCTCAGCGGCGACAAGGCCCGTGCCCCGCAGATTGCCCAGGCCTTCTGCGAGCCGGGGGAGACCCTGGCGGGCTGGATCTCGGTCGGCACGCCCACCCGTGCGCTCAGTACCGAGAGCCGCAAGGACACGGCCCAGGTGCTGCACCACTGGCCAGCCTGAGTGCCCCCCGGAAACGACAAAGGCCGCCTCGTGGGCAGCCTTTGCGGGGTCAGCGGCCACAGGGGCCGCGGTGCGATCCTCAGAGCCTGTTCACGGCCTCGCAGGGGCCGCGCAAGCATCTTGCCGGGATGGGATGCAAGGCGCAAAACGAAGGCGGGCCCCATGCCCGGCGAGGCTTTGCAACGCCGCAGACCGCCCGGCAAGATGCTTGCCCTTCGGGTTGGGGCGAAATCGGGCGATTTGTCCACCAAATCCCTTGCATGGGCTTCAGCCCGTGCGGCGGAATGTTGGCGGCCAACTTATCCCGATTACGCCCCAACGCGACCCCTGCGAGACCGCGAACAGGCTCTTGGGGATCAGGACTTGCGCGAGTACTGGCCCGGGAACACTTCGTTCAGCTTCTTGCCGGCGAAGGCTTCGTTGTCGCTCGGGATGTCACCGGTGCGCACGGCTTCGACCAGTTCGGCCTTCACCTGCTCACGGCTCTTGACGGCCACCTGGGCCTTGGCGGGGTAGTTGCCCGGCACGATCTTGTTCATCTTGCGACCGCGGTGGTCGGCAGCAGCCGGGCCGATGTCGCCGGTGCGGATGGCTTCGGCCAGCTCGGCCTGCACCTGGGCGCGGGTCTTGCCGGCGGCCTGGGCCTTGGCGGCGTAGTTGGCGGGGAAGACTTCGTTCAGCTTCTTGCCGGCGTAGGCTTCGTTGTCGGACAGGATGTCGCCGTTGCGGACGGCGTCGGCCAGTTCGGCCTGCACCTGGGCGCGGGTCTTGCCGGCGGGCTCGGCGGCCAGGGCTTGGCCAGCGGACAGGGCGGCCACGGACAGGGCCAGGATCGAAACAGTGGTGCGGTTCATGATGACATTACCTTCAGATAAACAATGAAACTGACCCCCGTCTGGCCTTGTGGGCCGGGCCGGGATCCCGTCGATGCCGCGATTTGCTTGCTCTTGCTGCATCGATGGGATGAACTTTAAAGTTCCGGAAACAATAGATAAATAGCCTTTTCATGCCTACGGTGTTTCTATTTCAGAAATAATCGAGCCCTTGAAAACGCCGGAGTTGCCATGGATCGTCTGCTTTCGATGAGGGTGTTCCAGCGCGTGGCCGACGAGGGCAGTTTTGCCGCCGCCGCGCGTGCGCTGGACATGTCCGCCCCCGTCGTGACCCGGCTGGTGGCCGATCTGGAAGAGCACCTGGGCTCGCGGCTGCTGCAACGCACGACGCGCCGTCTCGCGCTCACCGACGCCGGCCAGCTCTACCTGAACCGCGTGCGCAACATCCTGCAGGACATCGAGGAGGCCGATGAAACCGTCGGCGCCCATACCCGCGAGCTGGGCGGCCTCTTGCGCCTGCATGCGCCGCCGGTGCTGGCCACCTATGTCGTCGCGCCCCTGCTGGCGGGCTTTCGCCAGCGTTATCCGAACATCCTGATCGACCTCGAGGTCGAGACCGTGCGTGAGCCACCGGTAGAGGACTTCGACATCACCCTGATCCCGGCCGACGTGAGTTTCGATGCCGATGTGGTGGCGCGCAAGGTCATCGAGTCCAACGCCATCCTCGTGGCCGCACCCGCCTATGTGCAGCGCCGCGGCCTGCCGCAAACCCCGGCCGATCTCGCCGGGCACGACTGCCTGCGCCACAAGACGCCGAACGGGCGCTACCGCCAGTGGCGCCTGTGGCGCGAGGAGCAGCCCGAGCTGGTCGAGGAGGTGGAAGTCCAGTCCGTGCTGCTGGCCAACCACACCGACAGCCTGCTGCGCGCCACGCTGGACGGCGCGGGCATCACCTCGGTCACCATGGAACTGGTGGCGCCCTACCTCGCACGCGGCGATCTGGTGCGCGTGCTCTCGCCCTGGATCACCGGGCGCCTGGCCATGTACGCGGCCCTGCCCAGCCGCAAGTTCATTCCGCAGCGCAGCCGCGTGTTCCTCGATTACCTGATGGAGCAGACGCGCGAGCAGAGCCTGCGCGCGCTGGAGGCCTGCACCGCCTGCTGAGCCCGCTCAGGCCTCGTCGCTTGTCGCGCTGATGCGCTCCTGCACGCCGCCCAGCAACTGCACCAGCTGCTCACGCTCCTTCGCCGCGAGCCCGCCGAACAGGTCGCCGGCCAGTTCGGCCTCGATGGCCAGGAACCACGCGCATTCCTTCTCGCCAGCGGGCGTCACGTTCAGGCGCCAGACCCGGCGGTCCTGCTCGTCCGGGCTGCGGGCCAGGTGGCCCTGTTCCTCCAGCTCGCGGATCAGCCGCGTGATCTGCCCCTTGTCGCGGCCCATGGCCTGTCCCAGCTGCTGCTGGGTCCAGCCCGGGTGGCGCTGGCACAGGCTCAGCGCGCGCAGGTGCACCGGCCCCAGCGCGTGGCCGCCGTCGTCCTGCATGCGGGTCTTCAGCTGCTGCCGCACGCTGCCGAACAGGGTCATGAAGGCCTGGAAGGTGGCCAGGGCAGAGGCGGTCTCGCGGCGTTTGGGTTGGCTCATGGCGGGTTGAAGGTTGATAAAGTCAACCATCTGCTACAATGTTGCTATTGTCAACCATTTGGGCCCTCATGAACACGCCTCCCTCTGCTGCCGTCCGCACGCTGCGCAAGATCCTGCCGCCGCTGATCATCATGCCCTCGGTGGCGTTTGTCCTGAGTGCCTTCATGAGCTGGGCCAACGTGGGTTTTGGTGAGGCCTATCTCGCTACCTGGGCGCGCAGCTTTCTCAGCAGCCTGGTGATCCTGCCCCTGGTGCTGGCCAGCCTGGGCCCGCTGGAGCGGCTGGTGAACAGGCTCTTCCCCGCCATGCACCGCTTCGGCCGCAAGCTCATCGTCTCCCTGCTCACGGCCTTCGCCATCGAAAGCGTGCTGGCCCTGGCGGTGTCCGCCATCAACAGCCCCTGGGACAGCAGCTTCGGCCTCTACTGGTGGCGGGCCTTCAGCCGTTCCCTGCCGGTGGGCGTGCTGATCGGCCTGCTCATGGCCTTCTACGTCAAGCCCCGGCTGGACCGCATGATGCAGGCGGCCCGGGCCTGAGGTCTTAAGCCTTCGGCTTTTTCAACTCGAAGTGGCCCTGCGCCACCGTCAGTCCGTTCACCAGCAGCTCCACCGCGTGCCGCCCCGGGTAGTGCACACGCGTCGTGAAGTCGCTGATGGTCTGGGCCTTCTCCAGTGTCAGCTCGGCGCCGCCTTCCAGCGCCAGCGTGCGCAGCTTGAAGACCTTGCGGCTGCTCTCGCCGTTTTTCTTCACGTAGTGGATGGCGTAGTCCACCACCAGCTTCTGCGGCTGGTCTGCCGTTGAGACCAGCGTGGTCTTCAGCTGCAGCGTCTGGCCCAGGCGCAGCAGCCTGGGTGTCACGTCAAAGGAGGCCAGCCGCACCTTGGCGCCCAGCGTGGCCCCCACCAGTTGCAGCGCGCGCGGGTGGCCGGCCTTGATGAGGTTGCGCAGCGCGTGTTTGGCGATCCACTTCGTTTCGGGCTGCTGCGTGGGCCAGCCCTCCAGCAGGTCCAGCACCCACTCGGGGTGGTCCTTGGCCATGTCGTTCAGGTGGTTGGCCACCGAACGGCGCACGTAGTCCGCCGGGTCGGCCCGGAGCTTTTCCAGGATGGGCCGTGTGCGCTGCGGCTCGGCTGCCAGCAGCGGCAGGCGCCGGGCCCAGGGCAGGCGCGGGCGCGTGCCTTCGCTGGCCAGGCGGCGCACGTGTTCGTTCTCGTCTTCGGCCCAGCGCAGGGCCAGTGCCAGCACAGCCTCGGGGTCCTGTGCGATGTAGGGGCGGATGGCGAACTCCGCGCTGCTGTAGGGCGTGAGCTCGCGCAGCGCCTCCAGCGAGAGTTCGAAATGGTCCAGCCCGTGCCGGCCCACGAACTCGGGCAGCACCATGTCGGCAAAACCGCCGGGCAGCAGCGGCGCCATCTGGCGCACGATCTTCAGCGCGCGGGGGTAGGCGGGGGGCAGGTGCGCGCGCAGGCAATCCGCCGCATGGCTCAAACGCTGCATGATGGACAAGTCTTCCAGCCCCTTGCGTGCCATGGCCAGGTAGGCCCGCTCATCGAAATCAGGGTGCACCTGCGCTGCGGCACGGCCGATGCGCGCCAGGGCCTTGGGGTTCAGCAGGTCCTTCAACAGCGGGGCGGGTTCTTTGTCGTGTGCCATGGCCCTGGATTCTGCCCCCTCGATCCCGCATCGCCTCCGACGCGCGCAGACCCTTGGTGTCTGGTGGCCAGGGCCAGCAGGTCAAGGGTAAACCCTAGACCTGCTGCCGACCGCGAAGCGCACAGTGGAGCCGGGTGAAATACCAATTCAAGGCCATGCGCGCGCCAAGCATTCACCAACCCACGTTGCGCAACACCCCAGGGGTGCTACGTTGGGGACCCTCTTGTTTCCCGGGTTTTCAGGGCAGGTCGTCGGTCTGGCTGGTCTTCAACGGCCTCCTCCGAAAAAGGCATGCCCATGGAGCTGCACCCGCATAAGGACGAGGCGCAAGGCGCGCACCTCCTCCTCAAGCCCGCCGGGCCCCAGGAGATCCGCTTTGCCTGGATCATGGTGCTGCTCTCGGCCGGTTTGTTCCTGCTGGCCTTGCCTTACTCCGCGCTCCAGTTCCAGCGCCACCCCGTGTTCGTGCCGGTCTACGTGACGGCGCTGATCATCAGCGACCTGATCACCGCCGTCATGCTCTACGGCCAGTACTACGTCCTGCGCTCGCGGGCCTTGCTCATCCTCGCCGCCGCCTATCTCTTCACGACCCTGGCCACCCTGGGTTTTGCCCTGCTCTTCCCCGGTCTGCTGGCGCCCATGGGCCTGTTCGGGGCCGGGCCGCAAAGCACGCCGGCCATGTACATGTTCTGGCACGCGGGTTTTCCGCTGGCCGTCATGGCCTATGCCGGGGCCAAACGTCGCCCGGCAGCACTGCCGCCCGCGGCGGCGCCTGGCCCTGCGCGCTATCCCATCCTGGCATCGGTGGCCATCGTGCTGGCCCTGGCGGCCGGCGGCCTCGCGGTGGCGGTCCTGGGGCACGATGAACTGCCCGTGGTGCTGGACGGCGACCGCGTCACCGTCGCCGGCCACCGCTGGCTGTTCGGTACCTGGCTGCTGAGCGTGCTGGCGCTGGCCGTGCTCTGGCGCAGCAAACCCCATACCGCCCTGGACGCCTGGCTGCTGGTGGTCATGTGCGTCTGGATCTTCGACGTGGCGCTGGCCGCCGTGCTCAACACCGGCCGCTACGACCTGGGCTGGTACGCCGGCCGCGCCTATGGTCTGCTGGCCGCCTGTTTCCTGCTCATCGTGCTGCTCAGCGAACACGCGCGCAGTTATGCACGCCTGGTGCAGGTCTCGGCCGAGCTGCGCAGCGCCAACGACCTGCTCTGGCAGATCTCCATGCAGGACGGCATGACCCAGCTGGCCAACCGCCGCGCCTTCGACAAATACCTGCAGGAGCAGAACGCCATCAATGCACGCCATGGCCGTAGCCTGGGCCTGGTGCTGGTCGACGTCGACCACTTCAAGGCCTACAACGACCTCTATGGCCACCAGGCGGGGGACGACTGCCTCAAGCGGGTGGCCGCCGCCTTGCGCTCCTGCTGCCGCCGGCCCTCCGACCTGGCCGCGCGTTACGGCGGCGAAGAGTTCGCCCTCATCCTGCCCGACACCGACCAGCTCGGCGCCCTGTACGTGGCCGAAACCCTGCGCAACACCGTGCTGCGCTACCAGCTGCCCCATGCCGAGTGCAGCACCGGGCCATTTGTCAGCGTGAGCGTGGGTGTTGCGCTGGCCAGGCCCGGCAGCCTCACCGCCGTGGAACCCCTGCTGGCCGCGGCCGACGCCGCCCTCTACCTGGCCAAGAGCCGCGGCCGCAACCAGGTGGTCTACGCCGACGCCGCCACCCCCGGCCCGCGCGAGGCACCCACGGCGCCGGCGCCGCTGAACCTGTCCCGGGCCTAGGCGCTGCAGACCCGCCCCGACGCCACCCCGCCCAAGGGCCCTTCATCACCGCGATGCTGCTTGACAAGCCGCCCCGGCCGGGGAAGATGGTGTCCATCACGAACAGCTTTGGAAGTCGCCGCACCATGGGAATGAAGATAGAAATCGAACAGGCCCTGCACGCGCATTCGGCGTGGCGCAAGCACTTCAAGGATTTCCTGAGCGGCAAGGCCTCTTTTGACGTGGCCTCCGTGGGTGACAGCCACCGCTGCCAGTTCGGCGACTGGCTGGACCATGAAGGCTACCGCCTCATGCCCGAGAAGCGCCGCACCGAGGTTCAGCAGGCGCATGACGAGTTTCACCGGGTCGCGGCCGGCATCGTTGAGAAGATCCAGCAGAAAAAGTTTGCCGAAGCCAAGGAAGACCTCGCCAACGAGGGGCCCCTCAACCGGGCCAGCGCACGGCTGGCGGAAGTGCTCGTCAAGGCCAAGCTGCACGAGCCGGGTGCTGTTCCCCCCGCGACTTCGCCGGAAAAAGACGCAGCGCCCGAGTAAGCGCGCTGCCCGGCCCGGCGGCGCTTGGCAGTCGCATCCTGCGCTGGCAGACTCTTGGTATGAAACTCCTTGAATTGGGATGGGATGCGTGCTTGGCGGCACAAGCCGGTGAACTGTGCGGGCCGGATGCGTCCCCGGCCCGGGTCACTGCGGTCGATAGGGGGCGCTGCCTCATCCGGGGCGAACACGGTGAAGTGCCTGCCGAGCTGACCGGCAAGTTCCTCCACCTCGCGGAGTCGTCCGCCGAATTGCCCTGTGTGGGCGACTGGGTGTGCGCGCACTACCTGGACGGCGCCAGCCACGCGATCATTCACCACCTCTTGCCGCGCCGCTCCTTCCTGCGGCGCAAGGCCGCCGGCCGCGATGTCGAGTTCCAGATGATTGCTGCCAACATCGACGTGGCCTTCATCGTGCAGGCCTGCCACTTCGACTTCAACGCCCGCCGCCTGGAACGCTACCTGGTCATGGTGCGCGACGGCCATATCCAGCCCGTGGTGCTGCTGACCAAGACCGATCTGGTGAGCCCGCAGGAACTGGAGCAGCTGATCGCCCGCATCCGGGAGATGGGCGTGGACGCCGACATCGTCTGCGTCAGCAACGTCACGGGTGCGGGTGTGGACCAGGTGCGCGAACTCATGGTGCCGGGCAAGACCTATTGCCTGCTCGGTTCTTCCGGTGTCGGCAAGACCACACTCATCAACCGCCTGCAGGGCGACGACACGCTGGAAACCCGCGAGGTCAGCCACACCGGGGAGGGGCGCCACACCACCACGCGCCGCCACCTGGTCGTGCTGGGGCAGGGCGCGCTGCTGATCGACATGCCGGGCATGCGCGAGCTGGGCCTGCTGGGCGCAGGCGAGGGCCTCAACGAAACCTATGTCGACATCGACACCCTGGCGACCGGCTGCCGCTACCCGGATTGCACCCATGGCAGCGAACCGGGCTGCGCGGTGCGGGCCGCGATCGAGCGCCAGGAACTCAGCGAAGAACACCTGCGCAACTACCAGAAGCTGCGCAAGGAATCCGAGTTTCACGAACTTTCCAGCCTGGAGCGGCGCAAGAAAGACCGGGCCTTCGGTCGTTTTGTTCACACCTACAAGAAGCAGCAGGACTGAGCGCCCGCCCCGCTGCTCAGCCGCCGCTGTAGACCAGCCCCGACGCCACCCCGCCGAAGAGGTCCCCCTCCACCAGCGGCACGCCCGCAAACTCCGCCTGCAGCGCGCGCTGGAAAGGCCGCAGGGCCGAGGAGCCGCCGGTGAGGTAGATGGCGTCCAGCGCTCCGTCGGCTACGCCGGCCTTGTGCACGCAGTCGCGCGCGCAGGCCACGGTGCGCTCCAGCAGGCTGTGCAGCTGCGCTTGCATGGCGGCCACTGTCATGGGGGCGGCCAGGGCGGCTGCCACGTAAGACAGGTCCAGCGTCGTGTCCGCATCCGTCTGCGAGCAGCGGATCTTGGCCAACTCCACCTCGTGGGCGATGCGGTGGCCGTAACGCTCCGTCAGCACGCGCATCAGGCGCTGGTGCAGGGTGATGTCCGCATAGTTGGTCCACAGGGCCTGCGCCTGCGCAATGGCACGCGGCTGGTAGAGCCAGTGGATCAGGTGCCAGGTGGAGAGGTCGAAGAAGATGCGGCTGGGCACCTCGCGCCCCTCGGGGCCGATGTGGCGGTAACCCAGCAGGGGCATCACCTGCTCCAGGCTGAGCTTGTGGTCGAAGTCCGTGCCGCCGATGTGCACGCCCGTGGTGGCCAGCACGTCACTCGTGCGGTCCACCTTTTTCATGCGCTCGGGCCCCAGCCGCACCACGGTGAAGTCCGAGGTGCCGCCGCCCAGGTCCACCACCAGCACCGTGCTCTCTTTGCTCAGGCGGCGCTCGTAGTCCAGCGCTGCGGCAATCGGCTCCAGCTGGAAGCTCACGTCCGTGAAACCCACCGCCTGCGCCGCCTGTTGCAGCGAAGCCTGGGCCAGCGCGTCGCGTTCAGGGTCGTCGTCCACGAAGTGCACGGGCCGCCCCATCACCACGCGCGTGGGTGCCGCGCCCAGCGCCAGGGTGGCGCGCTCGCGCAGCGTGGCCAGGAAGGTGGCGATGATGTCCTGAAAGCTCACCTGCTGGTTGTTGATGACCGTGGTCTCCAGCAGCAGCGGGCTGCCCAGCAGGCTCTTGAGCGAGCGCATCAGCCGCCCCTCCGTGCCTTCCAGGTAGTGCGTCACCGCGTCGCGGCCGAAGTGGGTGCTGTGGTCTTCGTGGTTGTAGAACACCGCCGTGGGCATGGCCGTGGCCGCGCCTTCCAGCGGGATCAGGCGCGCCGTGCCCCCGGGCGCGGCCCAGGCCATGGCGGAGTTGGAAGTGCCGAAATCGATGCCGAGGGTGCCGGGGAGGGTCATGGAGCGGGAGGTGAGGGCAGGGGCCTGGGGTGCAGGCGGCGAAGGACGGGCATTGTGCCATTGCGGCGACCCTAATCCCGCGCGCTTTAGTGCGATACCCCTTTGCCGCTACCATCCCCGCTCCGAACCCCACCACCGTTATCACCGTGCCCGCCACCTTCACGCCCCGACACACGAGCGCCCCGAGCCGCCCGTTCGGGCAGCGGTGCGCCGCCGTGTGCAAGACCTGGCCCCGCAAGCCGGTCGCACATTCCCCGGCCCGGCGATAACCCTTACCCCCTTACTGCGCAACCATCCATCGCCGGGCCCCCGCCCCGCGCGATCGCGGCCGCCTGCAACAAGAGCAGGCCGGCTCGCACTTGATGGAGATGTTTCATGGTTTCCCACCCCGGCGCTGAGCGCCAGCTGACCGAACTCGACTTTGCCCGCCTGTCCACCCTCTATGGCCGGCCCCTGCCCGAGGAACTGGGCACAGCCCACCTGGTGCCCTCGCGCGAGATCGCGCCAGACATCGTCACCATGTATTCCCAGGTGGAACTGGCCTACATCGATTCCGGCCACCGGCAGAAGCTCACGCTCTGCTACCCGCGCGACGCCGAGCCCGCGCTGGGTTTTGTCTCGGTGCTCTCGCCCATAGGCGCGGCCCTGCTGGGCCTGCGCCTGGGCGACATGGCCCGCTGGCGTCTGCCGCAGGGGGAGGAGCGCTGCGCCGAGGTGGCGGCCATCCTCTTCCAGCCCGAAGCCTCGGGCGACTACACCAGCTGAACCCTGGCCGGGCAGCGCAGCCGCCTGCCTGCCCGGCCATGCCTTAAAGTGTCGCCACGCCCGGGGCCCGCGCCCGGGTGCGGACCACCAGAACAAAAGACAGACATGACTTCCCAGAACCAAGACCTAGCCCCCGTCCTCATCGCCGGCGGCGGCATCGGCGGCCTCACGCTGGCCCTCACCCTGCACCAGATCGGCGTGCCCTGCCAGGTGTTTGAAGCCGTGCCTGAAATGTTGCCCCTGGGCGTGGGCATCAACCTGCAGCCCAATGCCGTGCGCGAACTGTACGAGCTGGGCATAGGCGCCGAGCAGCTGGATGCCATCGGCATCCAGGCCAAGGAATGGGCCCTGGTGGGCCGCAACGGCAACGACGTGTATTCAGAGCCGCGCGGCCTGCTGGCCGGTTACAAGTGGCCGCAGTATTCGGTGCACCGCGGCCAGCTGCAGATGCTGTTGCTGGCTGAAGTGCAACGCCGCCTGGGGCCGGGCGCCGTGCAGCTGGGCCAGCGTGTCACCGGTTACCGCAACGACGCGCAGGGTGTCACCGCCTTCATCGAGACCCGCAAGGGCGAACGCCGCGAAGTGCAGGGTAGTCTGCTGATTGCCGCCGACGGCCTGCACTCCGCCGTGCGCGCGCAGATGCACCCCACGCAGCCGCCCATCCAGTGGGGCGGCGCCATCATGTGGCGCGGCACCACGCCGGGGGTGGCGCACCGCACCGGCGCCTCCTTCGTGGGCGTGGGCTCACTGCGCCACCGTGTGGTGGTCTACCCCATCTCCCCGCCGGACCCGGCCACCGGCCTGTCCACCATCAACTGGATCGCCGAGATCACCGTGGACAACCAGGGCGGCTGGACCCAGGGCGACTGGAACCGCCGCGTGAAGCTGGAAGAGTTCATCCACCACTTCGAGGGCTGGAACTACGACTGGCTCGACGTGCCCGCCATGCTGCGCGGTGCGAAAGAAGTGTTCGAGTACCCCATGATCGACCGCGACCCCGTGCCCACCTGGGTGGACGGCCGCGTGGCCCTGCTGGGTGACGCCGCCCACGTGATGTACCCCGTGGGCTCGGCCGGCGCCAGCCAGGCCATCGTCGACACACGCGTGCTGGGCGCGGCCATGGTGCAGCACGGCGTGAACGCGCAGGCGCTGCAGGCCTACGACCAGAAGCTGTGCAAGGACATCTCGGCCCTGGTGCTGCGCAACCGCGGCTCCGGCCCCTTCGCCATCCTGGGCCTGGTGGAAGAGCGCTGCGGCGGCGTCTTCGACAACATCGACGATGTGATCCCCAAGGCCGAGCGCGAGGAGTTCATGGCGCGCTACAAGCAGGCGGCAGGGTTTGCGATGGAGGCCTTGAATGCGGCGGCGCCGATTATTGCGGTGGGGGCGAGGGTGGGGCGGGGCTGATCACAACGCTGGGCAAGACATTCAGGATGACCCTTTTGGGGGATAGCCGCGACTTCACTGCCTCCCTAGAATCGCATTGCACCTGCAAGTTCGGGTGAATCCGTCGCGTGGCATAGCGCTACGCATGCATAAGTAGTCCGCAACAGGACACCAAGGGAGGTTGTGATGAGCTGGTTTTTTCTGGCCTTGCAAAAATACGCCGTCTTCAGCGGCCGCTCGCGTCGTAGCGAGTACTGGTATTTCATGCTGTTTTATCTGCTGATCTTCGTGGCCCTGGTCTTTCTGGATAACGGCCTGGGCACCTACAACCGCAAATCAGACGTTGGTCTGTTCAGCACCCTCTATGCCTTGCTGATGCTCCTGCCCAGCTTTGCCGTGGCGGCCAGGCGCCTGCATGACATGGGCAAATCGGGCTGGTGGCAGTTGATCGCGATCATCCCGTTCATCGGTGGGCTGGTCTTGATCGCCTTTCTCATACGAGACAGCCAGGCTGGCCAGAACAAGTACGGACCCAATCCGAAAGCCGCAGCTTGAAAACCATGTCTGATCAGCATCTTTCCATACTCAAGCGAGTCGGTTGGGTCCTGCTGCTTGTCGGGGTGATCGACATTGCCTACATGATCTACTGCATCAGCAACAGCATTTCATATTCATCGAGCCTGAACATCTTCGCCGTCATCGCGGGGGTGTTTCTGCTGCGTGGCAACTTGCGGGCTGTAGCCATCATTCGCTGGTTCACCGTGTTCATGTTGGCAGCGATGCTTTCCATGATGGTGGTTTGGCCTGTGCTGCAGCCCTGGGATTTGACCAGGACTCAGTTTCGCTTGAATCCTTCAGGTACGGTCCTGTGGTTGGCGTTCATCGCATTTGCCGCAGGGCTTTTGTTCTGGGTTGCCCGGGAGTTGGGGCGTGATCCGGTTCGTACGGCCATCACCGGTGCGGGTCGCAAGTGGCGTGACATGCGAGTTCCTGCCGCATCGGGGGTGGCGCTGGTGGCGTTGTTGGGCGTGCTGCTGCCGATGTTCCTGGGCGGAGAGACGGCCAATCGGGCCAAGGCCATGGCCGAGCAGCAGTTGGGGCCTGGGTATCGACTGCACGTGAGTTCGCTGCATGTCGTCTCGAACGCGCAAGGCAAGACCGTCTCGAGTGTGGTGACGGCCTGGAATGCAAACGAGGTCAAAAACGTTTCTGTTTCGTGGCGTGAGTGATGGTGGCTCCGGCCCCTTCGCCATCCTGGGCCTGGTGGACGAACGCTGCGGCGGCGTCATTCGCAACTACGTTAGGTTATCAATATGAATATCGAACTGAAAGATTTTCTGTTGCAAGCTGGTGTTGCCGTTACGTTTGTGCTGGGCTTGGTGAATCTCTACTTCAATGTAAAGACGTCTAAACGCACGTCGTTTATCAATACGGTTACATCCGAGCGCGTAAAGTGGATCGGGAAAATTCGTACGGATATTGCTGAATTGTGTGCGCTCTGTGATCAATGGATTCTTCATCCAAACCATCAACCTTTGCCCGACTTGCATCGTGAAATGGAGCGTTTGAAAAATCAAATCCGCCTGCAACTTAATCCAAACGATCCAGAAGATCAAAACATTGAACGATTGCTTGATCAATTGCCAAGCTGGACTCAATCTTCTACGCTTGAAGATTATTTGATGCTTCAAGCTTCGCTCGTTTCAGCTACGCAAGCCATGCTCAAACGCGAGTGGGACAAAGTGAAAGACGAAGCACTACATGGCGATCTCCGTGGCTATGCCTCAAAAAATAGACAAGAGTAATCCTCTTGTCTGAATTAATCCTGCGGCATGCACATTCGTGCATACCATCCATGCACCCCATTGCATACACCATCAAACTAAATCCCTGCATCTCCCGAATCACAGCTCCTCTGCTGATCCGAGGTCGACACTCCGCCTCGTAAGGCGCATCCATTCCCCGGGCGTGTCGCTGAACAGGCGAGACACACCATCCGCCGGGTGCTGGACGCGAACCGCCATAGGCAGTGTCTACCTCGCCCTAATCACCAAGCCAGCCAGGACAAGCCGAGACATTGGTCACCCGCTGGCGCATCCCCCGTTCATGGGATTTACTTCGGCCGGCACTTGCCAACAATACGACGGTGATGGGCCCGGGATCTGACCGGGAGTCCTTTTCAAGGAGGAGCCGTCATGAAGCTGATCTTTGGTCTTGCCTTGCTGCTCGCCGCTGCGAGTAGCTGGGCGCAGCTGCCGCCCGCGCCCGCGCCTCCCCGTGATGCAGAACGAAGTTGGGGTGGTTCTGCAGACCAGGCGCCGCGGGGCATCGAGAAACCACTACCGAAACAGGTGCCGTTGGGCCTCGACAAGACGATGCTCCAGGTGCCGCATGGCATCGAGAAGGCGCCACCCCAGGCGTCGCAGCCCAGCAATGCCGATCTTTCCGATTTGCTGCGCAAGCAGACGGCCGCCATCAAGGCGCTGCATGGCCAGCTGACCGAGCTGGAAGCGCGCATCGGCAAGCTGGAACGGGGAGCACGCTGATGGCCACGAAAACCGATGCCGCCATCGCCGCGCTGGATGCGGCGCAACAGGCCGTGGACCTGGCGCAGGCCGCGCCTTCCACCTGGACCCAGCCTTGGTCGCCGAGCCTGGTGCAGTTCCTCGCCATCGGGGTGCTGCTGTTTGCCTTTGCGGCCCTGATCCTGGCCACGGCGCTGCTGTGGCGTTCGCATGCGCCGGCCCACCATGTATTGCGGGTGTTCGGTGTCATCACCATCCTCGGTTTTTCTTCGCTGCTGCTGGTCATCGGCTACAGCAACGAGCAGCTCACGCCCATCGTCGGGCTGTTCGGCGCCATTGCCGGTTATCTGCTGGGCAAGGATAGCCAGTCCAAGGAAGAGACTTAGCAGGGCAGGGGCCGGGCCTGGGCGACGGCACCCGCCCCGGTTCTGCTGGCCCAGGCGTTTCGGGTGCCCGCCACTTCCAGGAGCTTCGCCATGGCAGAACTCGACAAGTCCACGCAGGCGCACGTCAGCGCCTTCATGTTCCTCAGCATCAACGGCCAGTCCATCCGGCCTTTTGTCAGCACCCCCGATCTGCCGGGCATGGGCCTGCAGAAGATGCGGGACCTGACTTTTTTCAACGGCGCCGGCAGCCAGGACATGCTCAAGGCCGTGGCAGCGCAGATGGCCCACATGCTCATCGTGCACGTGAACACCTACTACACGCAGCAGCGCGAGGCCGGCCACGAGAACAAGACGGTGCCCGAGCTGGTGGGCCTGTTCACCGCCGTGCTGATGGACCCGGCCAAGTCCGTGCACGACCTGGCCCAGCTAGTGGACAAGGTGTTCCGCTTCAAGAACGAGGGCAGCGCCTCGGTGCCGGTGGCGGCCATGGTGGCGCACCAGCCGGTGTCGGCCCCGCTGAAGAAGCGGCTGCAGAAGATCGGCATCCGCTGAGGAGCTTCACCATGAAAAGTTTTGCTGCAAGCGCTGCGCTCATCGGCCTGCTGCTGGGGCCGGCCCAGGTGGGTGCCCAGGACGCCGGGGCGGGCAAGGGCATCGTCATCACGCCCAAGTACTTCGAGCCCAGCGTGGGCACCGGCCAGCAGGGCGGTTTGGGGTTCACGTACAAGATCGACAAGACCGTGGCCACGCCGGCCAAGGCGCAGGAGCTGTCGAAAGAGTCTTTCCACAAGCTGGACCTGGACTTCAAGGCCGAGGGCAACGTCGCCTTCAACCGCGACATCAACCCCAGCGATTTCCTGAAGACGGGCCTGGAGCTCAACTACGTCTACCAGTACGCCAGCGCCGTCACCCTGGGCGGCCCGGGTTCGGGCTGCGACCCGACGGACCCGGCCACGCTGCCCCAGTGCCGCGAGGAGGCCGCGCGTTCGCGCAGTGGTGATGCGCTGGTGCTGTTTACCGGCCTCATCGGCTCGCTGGAATCGGACCAGCGTTTTGACCGCCGCAACGAAACCTTCGGCGCGCACCTCACCACGGTCTACCGGCCCGCGCCGGGCTCCTTTGTCAACCAGGCCAACCCGCTGGACTGGCCTTTCCGCCTGGCGCGCTGGCTCACCGGCCATCCCCTGGGGCTCACGGCCTCGCCCGATGCCTTTCCCAAGCTGCGCCTGGCCCTGGAGCGGGTGCAGCCCGGCAAGGACCCGGATCGCACCGCGCTGCTGGGCGACCCGCCGGACTACGACCGCGCCAACATCGAAATCGCCATGAGCAGCCCGCTGGGGGTGGTGCAGGGCAAACAGGTGAAGTTCGAATGGAGCTGGCGCTATTTCAAGGAGCAGAACCCGGCAGCGGCCATCGAAGCTGCCGGGCTGGACCGCCACCGCTACGCCGCCGCCACCCTGCGCCACGACTCGGGCTGGCAGCTGACCTATGCCACCGGCAAGCTGCCGCTGGACCGCCAGTCCGACGCGGTGTGGGAGCTGGGCTACCGGGTCGAGTTCGAGTGAAGTGCATGGTCGTGCGCACGACCATGCAGCGTACTGCATAGGATCTATGCAGCTGCTTGCATACATCAGCAAACTAAATACGTGCATGTCCCGAATCAATTTGCCCCTGCTGTAAATAAGGCTGAGACTCCGCCTCCTTAGACGTGCCCTTTCCCTGGGTGCGTCGCTGTAAAGCGAGGCAGACATGACAAGCAACAACCAGGTCCAGAGCACCATACGCCGGGTGCTGGACGACAAGAGGGGCATGCCGGGGGCGCTGCTCCCCATCCTGCACGACATCCAGGACGAACTGGGCCATGTGCCGCCCGAGGCCGTGGCCGACATCGCCGAGGCGCTGAACCTCTCACGCGCCGAGGTGCACGGGGTCATCAGCTACTACCACCACTTTCGCACCGAGGCGCCCAAGGGCGCCGTGGTGCAGGTCTGCCGGGCCGAGGCTTGCCAGTCCTGCGGCTCCGAAGCGCTGTGGGAGCACGCCAGCAAGCAGGCCAAGGGCCAGAACGTGACGCTGGAGTCCGTCTACTGCCTGGGCCTGTGCGCCACGGCCCCGTCCATGAGCATCAACGACAAGCCCTATGCCCGCGTGAGCCACGCCAGGTTCGACCACCTGCTGGCGCAGCTGAAGGAGGCTGCATGAGCAAGATCAAGATTTACGTGCCGCGCGATTCGGAGGCCCTGGCCCTGGGGGCCGACGAGGTGGCCGCCGTGATCGCCCTGCAGGCGCGCCAGCGCGGCATCCCCATCGAACTCGTGCGCAACAGTTCGCGCGGGATGTTCTGGCTGGAGCCGCTGGTGGAAGTGGCCACCAAGAAGGGCCGCGTGGCCTATGGCCCGGTGCAGCCTGAAGACGTGGCCGGCCTGTTTGACGTGGGTTTCCACAACGGCGGCGCGCACAAGCTGGGCCTGGGCCTGACGGACGAGATTGACTACCTGAAGAAACAGGAGCGCCTGACCTTCGCCCGCATGGGCATCACGGACCCGGTCTCGCTGGACGACTACCAGGCGCACGAGGGCTACGCCGGCCTGTGCAAGGCGCTGACGCTGAAACCCACCGAGGTGGTGCAGCAGGTGCTGGACTCGGGCCTGCGCGGCCGTGGTGGCGCGGCTTTCCCGGCCGGCATCAAGTGGAAGACGGTGGCCGCGGCCCAGGCCGAGCAGAAGTACGTGGTCTGCAATGCCGACGAGGGCGACTCGGGCACCTTCTCTGACCGCATGACCATGGAGGGCGACCCCTACATGCTCATCGAGGGCATGACGATAGCTGCCATGGCCACGGGCGCCACGCGTGGTTATATCTATGTGCGCAGCGAGTACCCGCACGCGATTGCCGCTCTGAACGAGGCCATCGCCCGCGCCACGGAGGCCGGCTTCCTGGGCAATAAAGACGGTAAGGGCGTGCTGGGCTCGGGCCAGGCCTTCCACCTGGAAGTGCGCAAGGGCGCGGGTTCCTACGTGTGCGGCGAAGAAACCGCCATGCTGGAGAGCATCGAGGGCAAGCGCGGCGTGGTGCGCGCCAAGCCGCCGATCCCCGCGCTCAAGGGTCTGTTCGGCCAGCCGACCGTCATCAACAACGTGATCACCTTTGCCTCGGTGCCCATCATCCTGGCGCGCGGCGCGGCTTTCTACGCCAACTACGGTTTGGGCCGCTCCAGGGGCACGCTGCCCATCCAGATCGCGGGCAACGTCAAGCACGGCGGCCTGGTGGAAAAGGCCTTTGGTGTGACGCTGCGCGAGCTGATGGTCGACTACGGCGGCGGTACGGCCAGCGGCCGGCCCATCAAGGCGGTGCAGGTGGGCGGCCCGCTGGGCGCCTATGTGCCCGAAGCGCACTGGGACCTGCCCATGGACTACGAGGGCTGGACGGCCGTGGGCGCCACGGTGGGCCACGGCGGCATCGTGATCCACGACGACACGGCCGACCTGTCCAGGCTGGCGCGTTACGCCATGGAGTTCTGCGCCATCGAATCCTGCGGCAAGTGCACACCCTGCCGCATCGGCTCCACCCGCGGGGTGGAGACCATCGACCGCATCACCCAGGGCGATGCGCAGAACCGCCCGCAGCAGGTCAAGCTGCTGCGCGACCTCTGCGACACCATGGTCAACGGCTCGCTCTGCGCCATGGGCGGCATGACGCCGTTCCCCGTGCTGTCCGCGCTCAACCATTACCCCGAAGACTTCGGTCTGTCCAAGCCGGACCGCAAGGCCGCCTGAAAGGAATTGCCATGCTGAACCACCTCAAACTCGACATCGACTACGGCACGCCCCGGCGCGAGTCGGTCAAGGAAGTGACGCTGGAGATCGACGGCCAGAGCGTCACCGTGCCCGAGGGCACCTCGCTGATGCGCGCGGCGGTGGATGCCGGCGTGAAGGTGCCCAAGCTCTGCGCCACCGACAGCCTGGAGCCCTTTGGTTCCTGCCGCCTGTGCCTGGTGGAAGTGGAAGGCCGCCGCGGTTACCCCGCCAGCTGCACCACCCCGGCCGAGGCCGGCATGAAGGTGAAGACGCAGACCAGCAAGCTGCAGGAGCTGCGCAAGAACGTGATGGAGCTCTACATCTCCGACCACCCGCTGGACTGCCTGACCTGTTCCGCCAACGGCAACTGCGAGCTGCAGGACATGGCTGGCGTGACGGGCCTGCGCGAGGTGCGCTACGGCATGGGCGATGCGATGACGGGCGCCAACCATTTCCGCGGCGAGAGCAAGCCCAAGATCGACAATTCCAACCCCTACTTCAGCTACGACGCTTCCAAATGCATCGTCTGCAACCGCTGCGTGCGGGCCTGTGAAGAGACGCAGGGCACGTTTGCGCTGACCATCTCGGGCCGCGGTTTCGAGAGCCGGGTGTCGCCGGGCCAGGACCAGCCTTTCATGGAGAGCGAGTGCGTGAGCTGCGGCGCCTGCGTGGAGGCCTGCCCCACGGCCACGCTGCAGGAGAAGAGCGTGATCTGGTTGGGCCAGAGCGAGCACAGCGTGACGACGACTTGCGCCTATTGCGGCGTGGGTTGCGGCTTCAAGGCCGAGATGAAGGGCAACGAGGTGGTGCGCATGGTGCCGTGGAAAGACGGCAAGGCCAACGAAGGCCATGCCTGTGTGAAGGGCCGGTTTGCCTGGGGTTATGCCACGCACAAGGACCGCATCACCAAGCCCATGATCCGCAAGAGCATCCACGACGCGTGGACGGAGGTGAGCTGGGAAGAGGCTATTCAACACACGGCCAGCGAATTCAAGCGCATCCAGGCCAAATACGGCCGCGATTCCGTGGGTGCCCTGGTGTCTTCGCGTTGCACCAATGAAGAAGGTTACCTGGTGCAGAAGCTGGTGCGCGCCGCTTTCGGCAACAACAACGTGGACACCTGCGCCCGCGTGTGCCACTCGCCCACGGGTTACGGCCTGAAGCAGACGCTGGGTGAATCGGCCGGCACGCAGACCTTCAAGTCGGTGGAGAAGAGCGACATCATCATGGTGATCGGCGCCAACCCGACCGACGGCCACCCGGTGTTCGGCTCGCGTTTGAAAAAGCGCCTGCGCGCTGGCGCCAGACTCATCGTGGTGGACCCGCGCCAGATCGACCTGGTCAAGAGCCCGCACATCAGGTCGGACTACCACCTCAAGCTCAAGCCGGGCACCAACGTGGCCATCATCAGCGCGCTGGCCCACGTGGTGGTGACCGAGGGCCTGGTGGACGAGGCCTTCGTGGCCGAGCGTTGCGACCTGAAGTCCTTCAAGGAATGGCGCGAGTTCGTGGCCCGGCCCGAGAACTCGCCCGAAGCCATGGAGGCCGTCACCGGTGTGCCGGCCGCGCAGATCCGCGGCGCGGCCCGCCTGTTTGCCACCAAAGGAAAGAACGGTGCCATCTACTACGGCCTGGGCGTGACCGAGCACGCGCAGGGCTCCACCATGGTGATGGGCATTGCCAACCTGGCCATGGCCACGGGCAACGTGGGCCGCGAAGGCGTGGGCGTGAACCCGCTGCGCGGCCAGAACAACGTGCAGGGCAGCTGCGACATGGGCTCCTTCCCGCACGAGCTGCCTGGTTACCGCCATGTGTCGGACAGCACGGCGCGCGCCGCTTTCGAGAGCGCGTGGAACGTATCGCTGCGCGCCGAGCCCGGCCTGCGCATCCCCAATATGCTGGACGCTGCCCTGGACGGCAGCTTCAAGGCCCTGTATTGCGAGGGCGAAGACCCGGTGCAGTCCGACCCGGACACCCAGCACGTGGCCCATGCGCTCGAAGCCATGGAGTGCGTGGTGGTGCAGGACCTGTTCCTCAACGAAAGCGCCAAGTACGCCCACGTCTTCCTGCCCGGCGCCTCCTTCCTGGAAAAGGACGGTACCTTCACCAACGCCGAACGCCGCATCTCGCGCGTGACCAAGGTGATGCCGCCCAAGGCCGGTTACGCCGACTGGGAGGTGACGCAGATGCTGTCCAACGCGCTGGGTTACCCCATGAACTACCAGCATCCGCGCGAGATCATGGACGAGATCGCCGCGCTCACGCCCACTTTCAAGGGCGTGAGTTTTGCCAAGCTCGACCAGCTGGGCAGCGTGCAGTGGCCCTGCAACGACGAGGCGCCCGAGGGCACGCCCACCATGCACATCGGAACCTTCGTGCGCGGCAAGGGCCGGTTCATCATCACGCAGTACGTGCCCACCGACGAGAAGGTCACGCGTTTGTTCCCGCTGATTTTGACCACGGGGCGCATCCTCTCGCAGTACAACGTGGGCGCGCAGACCCGCCGCACCGAGAATGTGTTGTGGCACAGCGAGGACCGGCTGGAGATCCACCCGCAGGACGCGGAAGACCGCGGCATCCAGGACGGCGACTGGGTGGGCATCCAGAGCCGTTCGGGCGAGACGGTGCTGCGCGCCACCATCACCGAGCGGGTGCAGCCGGGTGTGGTCTACACCACCTTCCACTTCCCCGAGTCGGGCGCCAACGTGATCACCACCGACAACTCCGACTGGGCCACCAACTGCCCCGAGTACAAGGTGACGGCGGTGCAGGTGATGCCGGTGACGCAACCCAGCAACTTCGGCGCCGGGCCGCCCCAAGCCGAAGTTAGCCCCCTCGGGGGGCAGACGGCTCGGCCGTCGTGGGGGCTGTCAGCCTGGCAGAAGGGCTACCAGCGCTTCAACAAGGAACAGCTGCAGCACCTGCAGGCGGCGCACCCGGAAGTGGTGGGGAAGTAGGGAGGCAGGCCATGCACATGCATGAACTGCCCTACCCGCCGGTGGCCGGTGCCCGCGCCACGGCCGTGCGCGGCCTGCGCGGCGGCGCCGTCTTCGAGACCACGGACTGGGTGGCCGAGGAGGTGCCGGTGGCCCTGGTCTACAACGGCGTCTCGCACGCGGTGATGCTGGCCTCGCCCTCGGACCTGGAGGACTTCGCCATCGGCTTCAGCTGCAGCGAAGGCATCGTGGACAGCCCGGCGCAGATCTACGACATGGAGCAGGGCGAGACGGCGCAGGGCATCACGCTCTCACTCGACATCGCGGCGGCCTGCTTTGCACGCCTGAAAGATCGCCGGCGCACGCTGGCCGGGCGCACGGGCTGCGGCCTGTGCGGCACCGACAGCCTGGCGCAGGCGGTGCGTGCGCCGCTGCCCTTGCAGACCACGACTCGTTTCGAGGCCGGCGCCGTGTCCGCCGCGCTGTCCGGCCTGCGCGAGCGCCAGCTGCTGCAGGGCGTGACCGGCGCCTCGCACGCGGCGGCCTGGTGCACGGCCGATGGCCGGATCGCCCTGCTGCGCGAGGACGTGGGCCGCCACAACGCGCTGGACAAGCTGCTGGGCGCGCTGCATCGCGCCGGCCTGCCGGCGGGTGAGGGTTTCATCGTGGTGACCAGCCGCGCCAGCTACGAGATGGTGCAGAAGACCGCCAGCGCCGGCGTGGGCCTGCTGGCCGCCGTCTCGGCGGTGACGGGCCTGGCCATCGACACCGCGCGCGGCTGCGGCCTCACGCTGCTGGGTTTTGCGCGCGGCGCCGACCTGTGCGTCTACAGCCATCCCGAACGAATTTCACTTGAGAGCAAGTCATCATGAACCGCGAACACCTGGTCCGCATGGCCAACCAGATCGGCACCTTCTTCCAGTCCCAGCCCGACCGGGCCGAGGCGCTGGAAGGCCTGGCCAACCACATCGCCAAGTTCTGGGAGCCACGCATGCAGCGCGAATTCAAGGCCCTGCTCGATGAGGGCGGCGAAGGCGTGCTGCCCATCGTGCGCGAGGCGCTGGAGAAACACCGGGCGCTGATGGCCTGATAGACCCGGCGCGCGCAAAGGTGGCGCTGATTGCTTAAACTGACGCGGCCCTTCCCGCCCGCTGGCGGGCGCATCCACCTTCATCGCGAGACCCACCCCATGAAACTCTTCATCAAACCCGGCGCCTGCTCCCTTTCCCCCCACATCGTGCTCGAAGAACTGGGCCTGAAGTACGACACCGAGGTGGTGGACCTCAAGGACAAGAAGACGGCCTCGGGTGGCGACTACCTGGCCATCAACCCCAAGGGCTACGTGCCGGCGCTGCAGCTGGACGACGGCAGCGTGCTGACCGAAGGCCCGGCCATCGTGCAGTACCTGGCCGACAGCCAGCCCGGCAAGAAGCTGGCGCCGGCCAACGGCACGGTGGAGCGCTACCGCCTGCAGGGCTGGCTGACCTTCATCGGCACTGAGCTGCACAAGACCTTCAGCCCCCTGTTCAACCCGGCCGCGCCGCAGGAGTGGAAGGATTTCTGCCGCGCCAACATCGAGCGCCGCCTGAAGTACGTGAACGAGCAGCTGGCCGGCCGCGACTACCTGATGGGCCAGGACTTCAGCGTGGCCGACGCCTATCTGTTCACCGTGACGAACTGGACGAAACGCGTGGCCATCGACATCAGTGGCCTGCCCAACCTCACGGCCTACATGGCCCGTGTGGCCGCGCGCCCGGGCGTGCAGGCGGCGATGAAGGCCGAAGGGCTGGTCTGAGGCTGCACGAGCGCGCCGACTCGGGTCAGAGCACCAGCATGGCCACGAACCAGGCGGCAGCCAGGGTCATGTCGGTGGGGCGTTGCCACGGTGATCTGCCCACCGCCAGCAGCAGGAACAGGTTGTAGGGCAGCGGGGCGAAATGCAGGGCCCAGGCCCAGGCACCCGGCCCGCCCTGCGCGATGACCATGAGACCGGCAAAGCTGAACAGCAGGTTGACGAGCGTGCCGACGCCGACCATGTCGCGCCAGAGGAGATGGGCGCGCGTGGACCGGCCGCTCCAGCGGTCCAGCAGGAAGGTGTGCAGTGGCAGACGCATGGGAGGCATCTTACTGAGGGGCCTGGCGCAGAAGACGGCCACACCATCTCTTATTGCGCTGGCAGCTGGAGCGGGTGTGCAGGCGGCGATGAAGGCCGAAGGGCTGGTCTGAGCGGGGGCGCACCGACGTGGCCTGCGGTCCAGGACTTTCCTGGATCGGCACAGTCCCCCCTAGAATAAACAGCACTGCCAGCATCATTGCCCGGATAGAACATGGGCGGGGCTTGGCGGATATGACATGTCAGGGGGGATCACATGACGAGGATGCGTATTGTCCTGCTGGGCATTCTTTTGCTCAGCTTGGTGGGGTATGGAATACAGTTCCGAATGGCCCAGGCGGAGGCCAGGGCAACCGAGGAACAGGCGCTGCGGTATGCGCAGGCGATGGAGCGTGAGCGGGAAAAGTGGCAGCAATCGGCCCGGCTGGCGGCGATGTCGCCCGCGCCCGACAGTTCCCAGTTCGAGATTCCGGCGGCCTATCCGCGTGGGGTCTCGGACTGGCAGGCCAGGGAGCGGAGTTTCCATGCCAAGCTGCTGGCGTCTGGGCGTTTTGATGCGTTGGTGGTTCCTTTCCAGGTCACTGGCGCTGGTTTTGATCGACCCACACGGGCCTTGATGACGGCTGAGTTGAGTCTCGCCGTGAGCCGGGCAACCCAGTGGAAGCTGCCGGATCCGCATCTGGTGGCCAAGGCGCTGGGTGAAGGCAGGCGCCAGCTGAATCCCAAGGATGTTTATGGTCTGGCCGACGCGATCGGTGCGCGCCAGATCATCTGGGGGCATGCCGGCCACGACAGGCAGGGTCAGATGACGGTACTCGTCCGACGCCAGGAACGCCCGGCGGGGAATCCTGCCCAGGGTGCTGTCGGTGATTGGGCGCAGGCTGGTCATGGCACATGGCAGCGCCTGACCGGCATCCCGATGCCGCCGGATACTGCACCGATCGAGGTCTATGCGTCCCGTTTGCCTGAGATCATGAAGGCTGTGGGCCTGGAGCTTGCCGATGCGGGCGGCACGAGGTCGATCGCGGCGCTGGACCTCAAGGAACTGGGGCAGACGCCGGCCAGCCTGATCGCCGAGGCGGACAATCCGGCCCGCGATGCGTACGCATTCCTGTTGTACGCGGCCCTGGTGCCTCGCCACATGGAGCGGACACGGGAGGTGTTTGCCGAGAAAGCCTATCTGGCGCTGCTCAGGCTGGCGCCCGAATCCCCTGAGTATCGGGCGCTGCGGGCGCGCACCCTGCTGGCTCTCGGTACGCGCGAGGCGGCCCTGAGGGTGTTGGCGGCGCCCTTGAATGACGAGGAAAGCGGCGTGCTGGCCTATGCCAATGGCAATCTGATCGAGCTGCAACACGCGGCTTCGCGGGAGCAGCATCCGCTCAAGCGTCTGCTGCTGAAACTGGACGAAAACCTGCTGGCGACCCGCTACGGCCTGAGAAACCAGCGGCAGTCGCTGGCCGAGGTGGAGGCGATGAAGCTGCCGGGCGACTACTGGCAGCATCTGGTGGCCCGGGCTTTTGTGGACGGGGACCACTGGGCCCAGTTCGACAATGCCATGCCCAAATACCTGATGGACATCGGCTATCCCATCCAGGGATTCGCTCTGGAAGAGATGGTGAAGGGGCAGTTGTCGCTGGGTGATCCTTCGAAGATGGAGGCCATCGTCGATCGGTCCTTCGTCGAACATGCCCGCAGGCTGTATGACGCGGATCCGGGACGGTGGTGTTGTAGTGTTGCCTCCGGACGGCTGGGGCATCACGATTACCTGGAACTGTTGCTGGGGATCGGTCATGACAATCTGCTGCGTCGCATCCAGTTTTACTCGGTGGTCCAGGGCAATGCAACCGGTGCCATCGGGTTTGCCAACAGCATCGATGCCATCTACAAGGGCCATCCCTATTACGAGCTGATGCGATCGAAGGCGGAGCTGGCGCAGGCGAAGAACGCGAGTGCTGCCGAACGGGAGGGGCTGCTCAAGTCGGCGTATCAACGGGCATTCGACGCCATGTACTGGGAGCAGGGGCAGTCCCTGATCTCGGATATGGCCGCGGACCAGATCAGCCGGATAGGTCGCCAGGACTATGGCCGGTATGGGAATTTCTACCATGCCGATCGCCCGTTCCGTCCCTATTACTGGACCTGGGCCGATGGCGGAAACCTGAAGACGCAGACCGACAACAGGCTCGCTGCGGCCAGCAATGCCACCCATGAGTTCTATGCGGTCAGCCAGCTTTACGACCTGTATCAACAGTATTCACCGGATGACGGCCGGGCCGCGGGCCTCCTGAAATCCATCGAAGGGCGCTTCAATGGAGCGCCCCAGAAGAATGAGCTACTGGCCGACGCGGCCCTGAGCCAGGGCGATCGCCAGGCCGCGATGGCGCACTACCGAAGCAATGCGGAGCGGCTGCCCGGGCACTGGAATTCGATTTTCCAGTGGGGCAAGCTGCTGTACCAGGAAGGTGAAGTTCGCGAGGCGGCACGGGTGTGGCGGATGTATGCCGGCTTTCGCAAAGGCTCGGATGAGAACCGCGTCAGCATTTCCAACCACGCGTATGAGGTGGGGTCGTTTTTTTACTGGTCAGGGCACCTCGATCTGGCCGAACCGTTCTATCGGATATCTGCCGCGCAAAATACCGGCGCGAGCAGCGACATCTCAAGCGCGACACGGCTGCGTCTGATGGAGAGCGATCTGGGAGAGGCGCTCGCAGGGACGTTGCGCAGAGCCCGCCGTTATGGCGATACGTATGCCTATCGCGACTACCTCGGCATGCTGCATGCCGCCGGGCATTCCCAAGAGGCGTGGGCAGGTTTCTCACAGCTGGTGAGGGACATGCCGAAGCTTCCGCATGTCTGGGAGACGGCCATGGTGGGTCACCGTCGGGAGGGGGTGTCCGATGCCGAACTCATTGCCTGGGCGCAGCGGCCGGAGCATCTGAATGCCGGTCCACAGGCCAATGCCGGCGCTGTTTATCTCCTGCGTTTTGCGACCACCGATCGCATTCCTTCGGCCGAACTCGCTGAAGCCATCCAGAGCATCGACGGACCGATATGGCAACTGCAGTCACCTGACAAGTATGTCGTTCGTCCTTCCGCCGACGGGAGCACAGCGTCAATACTCGGTCCCGACGCCATGGGGGGGCAAGCCATGCTGCCCTTGGGCATGTATGCCGCGGCCCAGAAACAGCGGGTCAGATCCAACCTGGCTTACTTTGCCGCGGCGCACCGTGAGCTGAAGCTGAAGAATCTACCGGCCGCCAAGGCGATTTTCGATGAAGCTGCTGCCTTGTACGACCTGACGGCCCAGTCCAGTTTCATGCTGCCGTATTACGCTTATGTGCAGCTGCAGACGGGGGGACGGCAGGCGGTCGAGCATCTGCTGGCGCGTGTCAAGCCAAAGCAGCAGGGGTTCGACTATTTCCTGGCGCGTGCCGCGCTCGATCTCGCCGATGGCCGCAAGGACGACGCGCTCAAGCATGTCGCCCGGGCCCGGTATTCCCGCCCCCATACCGAGGCGAGGCCGTTGTTGACGCAATACACCTTCGGTGAGTTCGTGGAGTTGCTGGCTGATCAATCAGGTGAGGCCAGGTTGCGCGAAATCGCTCTCGCCTGGGCGAAGACTTTCCAGAAGATCGAGCCATGGCAGGCCTGGAGTTACGCGATGGAAGCCCGGCTGGGGAAAAGCGCCACGGATCGCGGGCGGGCCATGGCGATGGCGCACTATCTGGACCCCGGCTCGGAGCGCCTGTCCCGTCTGCGCAAGCAGGACGTGCAGCAGGCGGTAAAGACCTGGGGCAAGGCACAACCCTTTGTGCTTGAACGGCGTCAGAAACCCGGGAAGAACGAGGATATCTGAGCCCGGGTATCGCTGGATCTCGCACGGCCGGGGCCTCATCACGCCCCGTTCTATCTGCTAGTGCGGCGGCACATCGGACAAGGGCTGCGGCCGGGTCTACACTGGCCTGAACATGGTGGCGCCGTCGTGCTGCCGTTTTCTTTTCCAGCCCTTTGTGATCCGCATGACTTCCAGGACCCAAGACCCTGTGGCCACCACCCCGGCGCATCCCGGTGGCTGGCTGATGGCTACGCTGCTGCTGCAGATCGTTTTCGGCATCCTGGCCATGACCCTGTGCCTGCCGTCGATGCCGGCCTGGGCCACGGAATTCGGTGCCAGCCAGGCCAGCGTGCAGCTGACCTTCAGTGCCTATGTGGCGGCCTTCGGCGGCCTGCAACTGGTCTACGGCCCCTGGTCGGACCGTGTCGGGCGCAAGCCGCTGTTGCTGGGCGGCATGGCGCTGGCCCTGCTGGGCTCGGTGATCGCGGCACTGGCGCCCAACCTGGTCGTGCTGGTGCTGGGGCGTGTGCTGCAGGGTGCGGGCAGCGCGGCGGGCATGTCGGTGGGGCGGGCCATGGTGCAGGATTTTTTCAGCGGCCGCGAGCGTACGCGCATGATGGCCTATGTGGGCATGGCCATGGGCACCTGCCCGCCGCTGGCCACGCTGCTGGGTGGCCAGGTGCACGTGGCCCTGGGCTGGCAGGCCAATTTCTGGATCGCGGCGGCGCTGGCGCTGGTGGCCCTGGTGGCGGGCTGGCGCGGGCTGCCGGCACGCAAGCCCGCGCGGGCGGCGGTGCCTTCGCACTGGCTGGCTGCGCTGTTCACCGCCTACGCGCGGCTGCTGCGCGAACCGGCCTTCCTGTGTTACGTGCTCATCATCGCGACGCTCACCTCCACCTTCTACTGTTTCCTCTCGGGCGCCCCCATCGTGCTCACGCAGTACGGCGTGGGACCGGACCGCATGGGCTGGTACATCATGGCGGTGCCCATCCCCTACATCCTGGGCAATGTGCTGACCAGCCGCCTGGTGCACCGCATCGGCGACAGCCGCCTGATGGGGCTGGGGTTCTTCTCGGTGCAGGCGGGTTTGTGGCTCATGCTGCTGTTGGCCTGGGCAGGCCTGCGGACGCCCTGGGCCTTTGCCTTGCCGCTGATGCTGCTGGGTTTCGGCCACGGGATGATTTCGCCGACCGCGATTTCGGGCACGGTGGGCCTGATCCCCGCGCTGGCCGGTGCCGCTGCGGCCGTGGCCGGCGCCTCGCAGCAGGTGCTGGGCTCATTCGGCAGTTACGTGGTGGGCCTGCTCGAGCACGATGGCCCGGTGGGCCTGGGCCTGCTGATGATGGGCTTTTCGCTGCTGGGCGGGGTGGCGCAGCTGCTGCTGCGCTACGTGGTGCGGCGCAAGCCGGCGGCCTGAGGGCGCGCCGGGTTCAGGCCGGCCTGGGCTGCAGCATGCGCTCGGCCACCAGCAGGTTGGGCACCCAGCACAGCCAGGCAATGACGGGATAGGCCAGTTCGAAAGGGAGGCCGGCCGCGAAGGACGCGGGCAGCCAGAGCCGCAGCGTGACGGCAGCGAAGGTGAGTGCGTAGTTGCGCACCATCCAGCGGCGGTGTTCCACGACCTGGCGCGCACGGATGGCCAGGTAGGCGCGCAGGCCGGTGTACAGCCAGCCCAGCGCGAGCAGGCCGAAGCCCAGCCTGGCGACCGGCCCGCCAAAGGCGAAAAAGGCCATGTACAGGCCCGCCAAGCCACCCACCAGCACACCGATGCCCAGGTAGAGCCGACCCATCCAGCGGTGCAGGTGGGGGCGGGCTGCACGCAGGCGCGTGGAGAACTGGAAGGGCCCGAGGACGAGTGTGAACACCGCGGCAAAGACGTGGGCATAGATGCCGATGCGCTGGGCCTCGAAGGTGGCGCGCATGTCCGGGTGCAGTCCGATGCCCAGCGGCAGCAAGCCGTAGACGACCAGGGCATAACCGGCCACGCCGAGCGAGAGGAGCATGAGTGCCAGATGGCTCGTCAGTCGCATGCCGGCCCGGGGGTGAAGGTTGGGGCTCAGTCCCGCTTGCCGGTACCGAGCTTGCGGTAGACCGTGGCGCGGCTGATGCCCAGGTTGCGCGCGGCCTGGGCCACGTTGCCGCGGGCGTCTTCCACGGCCTTGCGGATCAGGCCGGTTTCCACGTCGCGCAGGGGCTGGGTGGTGGTCGTCACACGCGGGGCGGCCACGGCGGGGCCGGCGGCGCGGCCCACCAGTTCGGCGCGCGCCTGCAGGCGCAGGCCGGACCACAGCGGCACTTCCACCGGCTGGCCCTGGCGCGCGGCGTCGAACAGCATTTCCCAGGGCAGGGCGAAGAGGTCGCGGCTGTGCAGCTCGTGGTGCGGACCGCCCAGCATGGGCAGCAGCTGGCGTGCCGCGCGGTTGGAGGCACTGACCATGCCGTCGGCGTCCAGGGCCAGCAGGCCGTCGGCGTCGTCGCCCAGCGGCATGCCGGGCCAGTTCAGGCGCAGCAGCAGGCGGTGCGGGCGTTGCAGCATGAGCGCGTTTTCGATGCGGCGCGCGGCGTGGGTGGCCAGGTGGCGCAGTTCGGGGCGCTCGGCGGCTTCCACACCGGTGAGGTCCAGCATGCCCACGCAGCGGCCGTCGGGGCCGAACAGGGGCGAGCCGGCGCAGCTGTAGACCGAGGTGTCCTGGAAGAAGTGTTCACCCCGGTGCAGCCAGACCGGCTGCAGCTCGCGCAGCGCCGCGCCGATGGCGGTGGTGCCCACGTTTTTCTCCGACAGGTCCACGCCCACGCGGGTGATGAGGGTGGCGCGGCGGTCGCTGCGGTCGATGGGGCCGTCGGTGTCGATCACCACGCCTTCGTGGTTGGTGAGGATGGCGAAATAGCGCGTCTCGGCCAGGGCGCTGCCGAGCTGCTTGAGGATGGGGCGCGCGGCCTGCATCAGCTTGTGGTTGGCTTCCGAGGCCTGGCGCATCACGGCGGTGGTGACGGCTTCGAAGTTCACGCGCTCCTGCGGGCGCAGGCCGCGGGCCAGGCAGCGCTGCCAGCTCTGCGCGATCCAGGGCTCCACCAGGCCGCCGGCCAGGGGGGCGGCCTCCTGCATGGCCAACTGGCGGGCCTGCGCGATGCGTGCCAGGCGCGAGACGGGCTGGGGGCTGGGCGTGGCGGACATGGTGGACGGCGGTGGTGCTGCGTTTCTGGCGAGCATCATGCCAGCCTTTGGGGGGTGTTGCATTTTGAGAATAAAGCGCAGCAGGCGACTGGGTGACTAGGGTTCTCCCTAGTCCCTTCGGAGGTGCGCCGCCAAAGAATCCTATGCACATAGGTTCATAGGCAAAGTGCCGGCCGCGGCACGATTACCCAGAGGAGACACACATGCAAAAGGTGTTGCACATCAACGCAGACAAATGCACCGGCTGTCTGCAGTGCGAAATGGCCTGTTCTTTCGAGAACTACGGCACCTTCGCCACCGCCAAGTCGCGTATCAAGGTCTTCGACTTCCACCACACCGGCAAGAAAGTGCCCTACACCTGCACCCAGTGCGACGAGGCCTGGTGCCTGCACGCCTGCCCGGTGGAGGCGATCACGGTCAACAAGGAGACCGGCGCCAAGGTGGTGAACGACTCCACCTGTGTGGGCTGCAAGGTCTGCACCATCGCCTGCCCCTTCGGCACCATCAACTACGTGCAGGAAACCGGCAAGGTGCAGAAATGCGACCTGTGCGGCGGCGAACCGGCCTGCGCCGAAGCCTGCCCGACCGGGGCCATCACCTTCATCGACGCCAACTGGACCGGCCTGGGCAAGATGGAACAGTGGGCCAACAAGCTCGGCAACCAACCTTCCGCCGCTTAAGGAGAACGACTATGTCTTGGGCTGGAAAAATTCTCCGCGTCGATCTGACGAAGGGCACCGTGACCTCGGAGCCGCTGAACATGGATTGGGCGCACGCTTACCTGGGCTCGCGCGGCCTGGGCTCCAAATACCTGGTGGAAGAGGTGGACGCCAAGGTCGACCCGCTCTCGCCGGGCAACAAGATCATCTGGGCCACCGGCCCGCTGACCGGCACCATGGCCTCCACCGGCGGGCGCTACACCGTCATCACCAAGAGCCCGCTGACGGGCGCCATCGCCTGCTCCAACTCGGGCGGTTACTGGGGCGCCGAGTTCAAGATGGCCGGCTGGGACATGGTGATCTTCGAAGGAAAGTCGCCCAAACCGGTCTACCTGTATGTGAACGACGACGTTGCCGAGTTGCGTGACGCCGGCCACCTCTGGGGCCAGAGCGTCTGGAAGACCGAGGAGGCGTTGAAGAAGAGCCTGCAGGACCCGCTGTTGCGTGTCTCCAGCATCGGCAAGGCCGGTGAGAACGGCGTGCTGTTCGCCGCCGTGGTCAATGACCTGCACCGCGCGGCCGGCCGCTCGGGTGTGGGCACGGTGATGGGCAGCAAGAACCTGAAGGCCATCGCGGTGCGCGGCACCAAGGGCGTGGGCAATATCCGCGACCCCAAGGCTTTCATGAAGGCCGTGAAGGAAAAGAAGCAGATCCTCAAGGACAACGCGGTCACCGGCCAGGGCCTGCCGGCCTACGGCACCCAGGTGCTGATGAACGTGATCAACGAGGTGGGCGCACTGCCCACGCGCAACCACCAGGACGTGCAGTTCGAAGGGGCCAAGGACATCTCGGCCGAGGCCATGGCCACGCCGCGCAAGACCGACGGCAAGAAGCAGCTGGTGACCAACCAGGCCTGCTTCGGCTGCACCATCGCCTGCGGGCGCATCAGCAAGATGGACGAGAACCACTTCACCGTGGCCAACAAGCCGCAGTACTGGGGCGCCTCCGGCGGCCTGGAGTACGAAGCGGCCTGGGCGCTGGGCGCGGCCAATGGTGTGAACGACCTGGAGTGCCTGCAGTACGCCACCATGATCTGCAACGAGGAAGGCATCGACCCCATCAGCTTCGGCGCCACCGTGGGCGCGGTGATGGAGCTCTATGAAAAAGGCGTGCTCACCAAGGAGCAGATCGGCATCGAGGCGCCCTTCGGTTCGGCCAAGGCGCTGGCCTTCCTGGTGGACGAGACGGTGCATGGCCGCGGTTTCGGCAAGGAGATCGGCCAGGGCAGCAAGCGCCTGACCGCCAAGTACGGCCACCCCGAACTGTCCATGACCTCCAAGGGCCAGGAGTTCCCGGCCTACGACGGGCGCGGCATCCAGGGCATCGGCCTGGCCTACGCCACCAGCAACCGCGGTGGCTGCCACTTGCGCGGTTACACGATTGCCTCGGAAGTGCTGGGCATCCCGGTCAAGACCGATCCGCTGCAGCACGAGGGCAAGCCCGAACTGGTGAAGGCCTTCCAGGACGCGACCGCGGCCTTCGATTCGTCGGGCCTGTGCGTGTTCACCACCTTTGCCTGGGGCCTGGCCGACCTGGCGCCGCAGCTGCAGGGCGCGATCGGCGAGCAGTACACGACCGAGGAACTGGAGAAGATCGGCGAGCGCATCTGGAACATGGAGCGCGAGTTCAACAACCGCGCCGGCCTGACCAAGGCGGATGACTCGCTGCCGAAACGTCTGCTGACCGAGCCGGCCAAGACCGGCCCGGCCAAGGGCAAGGTCAACGAACTGGCCAAGATGCTGCCCAAGTACTACGAGGTGCGCGGCTGGGACACCGAAGGCCGGCCCACGCCCGCGACCAAGAAGCGCCTGGGACTCTGAGATGGTCCACCACGTGATCCTGGGCGCCGGCCCGGCCGGTGTGATCGCGGCCGAGACCCTGCGCAGGCAGGCACCGGACGACCGCATCACCCTGGTGGGGGACGAGCGCGAGGCGCCGTACTCGCGCATGGCCATCCCCTACCTGCTGATGGGCAACATCGGCGAAGAGGGCACGCTGCTGCGCAAGGGTGCGCGCCACTACAGCGACCTGCGCATCGAGGCCGTGCAGGCGCGCGCCACCGCTGTGGACACCCAGGGCAGGCAGGTCACGCTGGACAACGGGGCATCACTGGCCTTCGACACGCTGCTGATCGCCACCGGCTCCAACCCGGTGAGCGCGCCCATCCCGGGCATCGACCTGCCCGGTGTGGAGAGCTGCTGGACGCTCGCCGATGCGCGCGCCATCCAGGCCCGTGCCGCCAAAGGCGCACGTGTGCTGCAGATGGGCGCGGGTTTCATCGGCTGCATCATCCTGGAAGCGCTGGCCGCGCGTGGCGTGGCGCTGACGGTGGTGGAGATGGGCGACCGCATGGTGCCGCGCATGATGGGCCCGGCGGCGGGCGGGATGATCAAGCAGTGGGTGGAGGCCAAGGGCGTGACGGTGTTTACCGGCACGCGCGTGGAGTCCATCGCCCAGGGCAAGGACAAGACGCTGGACGTGAAACTGTCCAACGGCAAGACGCTCAACGTGGACCTGGTCATCAGCGCCACCGGCGTGAAACCGGCGATCGGTTTCCTGGAGAAGACGGGCGTGAAGTGCCTGCAGGGTGTGCTGACCGACGAGCACATGCAGAGCAACGTGCCGGGCATCTACGCCGCGGGTGACTGCGCCGAGGCCTTTGACAAGGTCAGCGGCACCACGGTGGTGAGTGCCATCCAGCCCAATGCGGCCGAGCAGGCGCGGGTGGCTGCACTCAATATGGCGCTGCAGAACCGGCCGGGCAAGCGCGCCGTGCTGCGCGGCGTCACGCAGATCAACGTGCTGGACACCTTGGGCCTGATCTCCACCAGCTTCGGCAACTGGCAGGGCGCCCCCGGCGGCCAGCACGCCGAGCTGACCGATGCGCCGGCCTGGCGCCACCTGAGCCTGCAGTTCCAGGGCGACGTGCTGGTGGGCTGCAACAGCGTGGGCTGGACCGAACACGTGGGTGTGATGCGCGGCCTGGTCGAAGGCCAGGTGAAGCTCGGCGGCTGGAAGGACGAACTGCTCAAGGACCCCACGCAGCTGGTGCCGGCGTATCTCGCCTGCGCGCAGGCGCAGGGCCACTGGAGCGGGGCGGACGATGCGCGTCGGCGGGCATGACCGTCGATAATTGCTGGTGATGAAGATCACCTTCAAGCTCTTCGCTTCGCTGACCGACTACCTGCCGCCGCAGGCGCGCGGCGACAACCAGATCGCCGTAGACGTGACGCCCGGCGCCACCATCACGCAGGTGATCGAACCCTATGGCCTGCCGCACAAGCTGGTGCACCTGGTGCTGGTCAACGGCGTGTACATCCCGCCCGAGCAGCGGACCACGCGCGCGCTGGTCGAAGGCGACGTGCTGGCGATCTGGCCGCCGATTGCGGGTGGCTAGTTTCTTCCGTTCGGGCTGAGCCCGGCCAAGCCCAACATCCCTCGTGCAATCCTTCTACCCCGAGACCTTCGAGCGCGACATGGCCTGCACCGAGGCCGAGTGGCTCTTGTGGCTGCCGCGTGCGGTGGGGGCACATCCCTATCAAGTCACCGGCTCGCAGGCGCAGGTGAGTCTGGGGGCCGGTCGCCTGCAACTGGCCTGGCGCGTGGAGCCCCCGCGGGTGATCGCCCTGATGCGCCTGCCGCGTCTGGCGCTGCGTTTTGCCTTCAGCGGGGTGAGTGAGGAGCAGCGCCACGTTTTCATGAAGCGTTTCGATCTTTATACGCAGCGCGGGGGCGGGTAAACCCTAGGATCGAGGGCTCGGTCCGTGCCCTGCGTGATCTCCCGCTTGCGGAGTAGTGGAACTTTCTTATATGCTCACATTCTTAATTATGTGAATCCCGTCCACGGATGTGCGCCCGCAGGGGGCGGTGGGGTGGGGTTGTATGCATACCTTCATGCCGAGAGACCATCCATGCCACTGAAAAAAGCCCACGGGCCGTTCTTCTCCACCTTTCGCAAGCTCTGGTTCCAGGACCCGGCCGCCGACACGCTGTTCATCAACGACATCGCGGTGCGCATCCGCGCCGGCATCATGCTGGCCATCCCCCTGTTCATGGCCTTCACGCTGTACGACGCGGTGTTTGGCTCGAACTGGGTGGTGACCGGCAATTACATCAAGGACACCTTCGAGACGGACTTCGATGAGCGCATCCTCTACCACGTGGAAGCCATCCGCCGTACCTACGACTACACGCTGCAGACCTGGGTGCTGCTGTACGCGCTGTTCGAGATGCTGGCGGGCATGTTCGCCATCACGGCGCGTTTCTCGCCCACCATCTACATCGCCAGCCTGCTGGCGCGTCACCATGCCCCGGTGTGGAAGCCGCTGACGCCCAAGCGTTTCGCCTGGTCGATCGGCGCGAGTTTCATCGCGGTCTGCCTGGTCTTCTTCAACCCGGACACCTTCGCCGGCTGGGTCAATGCGGTGGCCATGCACGAGGTGCTGCCCACCACCTTCAACTACATGCCCAAGTGGATCCCGCTGGTGCTGGTCTGGGTCTGCCTGGGTTTCATGTGGATGGAGACCGTGCTGGGTTTCTGCGTGGGCTGCAAGGTGCACTCCCTGCTGGTGAAGATGGGTCTGATGAAGGACGAGTGCGAGGCTTGCAACAACCTGAGCTGGAACACCTGAGGCACTTCCGCTGATCGCATGAAAAAGCCGCGCAGAGCGCGGCTTTTTCATGGGCGAATGAGACGCTCAGTCGCGGTTCTGCCACTTCAGCGTGGCGACCGAGCCGGCGACGATGCCGCCCAGCGCCAGCAGCGAGCCCAGCGCCAGGGTCGAGATGCCGGTGAGGCCCTGGCCCACGGTGCAGCCCATGGCGGTGACGCCGCCAAAACCCATGAGCGTGGCGCCGATGATCTGGTTGCGCAGGTCGGCGATGGAGGCGAAACCTTCGAGCCGGAAGGTCTTGCTGTACAGGGCCCAGGCCAGCGAGCCCAGCACCACGCCCAGCGCGGTGGCGATGCCGAAGGTCACGCGCAGGGACTTGTCGGTCCACAGCATCATGAGCTCCAGCGAGTAGGCGGTGGGCGCCACGAAGCTGAAGGATTCGATGGTGCGGGTGTTGGTGCCGAAGTAGGTCATCTCCAGCGTGTCCGGGTTTTCGCCGTAGCCGATGTGGCCGCTCAGGTACCAGCCCAGCACGATGATCGCGCCCAGCACCACGGCGCCCAGCACCTGGGCCAGGTTGCCGCGGAAGCGCTTGTCCTTGAAGACGAAACCCAGCAGCGCCAGCGTGACGATGCCGGCGACGACGAGGAGGGCGGTCTTTGCCGGCAGGCCGGAGGCGCCGGCCAGCAGATCGGGCAGGCTCTGGGTCTTGACGCCAAAGCGCGTGAGGTCGATGGACACCGGGTCCAGCAGGCTGGCGCGCCACTGGGCGAACAGGCCCTTGAGTGTCATGTAGGCCGAGATGGCCAGGAAGGTCAGCACCACGAAGGAGCGGATGCTGCCGCCGCCCACACGCAGCAGGTTCTTGTTGGCGCAGCCGCCGGCCAGGGTCATGCCCACGCCGAACAGTGCGCCGCCCACCAGCAGGGACAGCCAGGGCAGGGTCGGGCGCTGGTAGACGCTCCTGGCCACGTCGATCTGGCCGAAGTACTGCAGCAGGCCGGTGCCGGCGATGGCCACGGTTATGGCCAGCAGCCACATGCGCATGCGACCCCAGTGCTCCATGTTGACGACGTCGGAGATCGCGCCCATGGTGCAGAAGTTGGTCTTGCTGGCGACAAAGCCGAAAACCAGGGCCAGGGCAAAGCCGCCCCAGACGACCCAGGCGGCCAGATTGACGGTGTTTTCCATTCGATAGTCTCCGTGGTGATGTTGTTGTCGGTGCGCGTGTCGTTCAGGGCTTGGCCGCCACCTTGCTCATGGTGTCATGGATCACGTGCGGTGCATTGAAGATGCCCATGAACTGGCCCATGCCGAGCCCGGGCCAGGCCAGGGCGATGCGAAAGCGCGCGTACAGGGCGTAGACCGTGTTGTCGACGATGAAGATCTCGTAGGGCAGGGCAGCCACGTGGGCGCTGCCTTCGATCTTGTTGACCCACCAGCCCTCGCCGCTCTCGGTGTCGTTCATGGCCACGCCGAAAACGGCGACCTTGCGCTCGGGCAGCACGACCTCGTAGACCCGGGCCGTCTGGGCCGTGCCCTTGGCCAGGTTGGCGCGCACGCTGGCCAGGGCTTCGTCGAAACTGGCGTGCTGGACCAGCTCGCTGTTGGAGTCGAAGCGCTCCATGCCGAACATGTAGCGGTAGCTGGCCAGGTCGTCGGCCTCGACGTTGCCGCCAAAGGGCGCGCCTTCGCCCAGCGCCTGCGTCAGCCGGGCCTGGCTGGCCTTGACGGCGGCTTCCACCTGGCCGTATTTCCTGCGCACGAAGGCGCGGTGCCAGTACTCGGGGTTCATGTAGGAGACGCTGCCGTCGGCCTGCACGCCCACGCGCAAGGCGGCGGCGCTGATGGCCGAGCCGCCCACCTTGCCGATGGCATCCAGGATGCCGGGGTCGGTGACGATGATGGTGGCATTGGTGGGGATGCCCTTGGGCATATGCCGGCCGATGACCGTGAAGCCGGCGGCCTGCAGCTTCTGCTCGACGGCGGCCACCTGCGCCGGCAGCTCGGCGGCGGGCAGCTTGGCGCCGCGCACATAAGGGGCCAGCGCCAGGCAGGCCGGAGCGCCGGCGAGGAGGACGAGACTCAGGAAAAAACGCTTCATGAGAGGTTTCATGACGATCCCTTGTTCAGTTCGACCGCGAGAGCGCGGAGCCGGCCGGCCGCGTACCGGTGGCGGCGTGCCGCCAGCAAACGGCCGGCGCCTGCGGGCGCACCGGCCGTGGCAGCGTCAGATGAAGAGGCAGACGTCCGACTCGCCGGCGAACTTCATGAAGGTTGCGGCACCGCCGTACTCGATGGTGTCGATGAAGTCGCTCTTGGAGAACTCGAACAGGTCCACCGTCATCTGGCAGGCGACGAACTTGACGTCGGCCTCCAGGCAGAGGTCGCGCAACTCTTCCAGCGAGGCCACGCCCTTGGACTTCATCTTCTGCTTCATCATCATGGTGGCCATGGACTCCATGCCCGGCAGCATCTGCACCATGACAGGCATGGGGATGGGCATGGGCATCGCCGGGTTGCCCAGCGGGCTGATCTTGACGTCGCTCAGGTCCTTGCGCAGCAGCTGCAGGCCGTAGAAGGTGAAGAAGATCTGCACGTCCCAGCCCAGCGCCGCGGCAGTGGAGCCCAGGATGAAGGGCGGGTAGGCCATGTCCAGCGTGCCCTTGGTGGCGATCAGCGCCATTTTCTTTGCCATAGTCTCGTCTCCTCTTGATGTTCTGTCTCGGTCCGGTGCGGGGCTCAGGCCTTCTTGAGGAAAAAGACGTACTTGCCGCCTTCCTCACCCTGCTCCAGCAGGGCATTGCCGGTCTGCTCGGCAAAGGCTGCCATGTCGCAGACGGAGCCGGGGTCGGTGGCCATGACCTTGAGGACGGTGCCGGAGGCCATGTCGGCCAGTGCTTTTTTGGTCTTGACGATGGGCAGCGGGCAGGCCAGGCCGGAAGCGTCGTATTCCTTGTCGAAGTTCATCCTTGTCTCCATTCGCTGCCGTTGCAGCATCGTTTGTCGGGTCTCGCCGGCATGCCACTCCCGCAGGGTGGCTGCCTGTAACCATTCTTGGGGGTACCCCCTGCGGCGTCTATTACCGCAACGGGTGGGGGGGTGTAATCCATGTGGGTAATAGGGTTAGCGCGCAGCGATCTGCCGGGCGCCGCAGCGGGGCGGCGGATGCAAAAAAGGCCCGCATCGCGGGCCTTGGGGCAGGGATGTGGGCCGTGACTTACCAGCGCGCCATGAGGCGGCCCTTGAGCACCTTGGACTCGATGCGGGTGAGGGGGGTGTTGCCCTTCTTGATGCAGTCGCCGCTCTTCACGTCGAAGGCCCAGCCATGCTTGGGGCAGGTCAGGGTGCTGCCCTTGAGCGCCAGATGGGGGATGTCGGTGCTCTGGTGCGGGCAGCGGCTGTCGTAGACCTGGTAGCTCTTTTTCTCGCGGTAGATGAAGAGGCCGCGGCCCTCGCACTCCAGGCGCGCCACCTCGCCATCGGGCACGTCGGCGGCGGCCATGACATCGCGCCACTTCGGCGGCTCGCCGCGCAGGGCTTCGGGCTCGAAGCCCGGGATGTTCATGTCCAGGATGATGTCGGTGGCCCAGACGATCTTGGCCAGGCCCAGCGCGGGGAAGGCCATCAGCAGGGCGTCCAGCACCTCCATGGGGGAGCAGCCTTCGCGCAGCGCGCGGCTGAGGTACTGGCGAAAGCCGCGCTCGGTCTGCGCGTGCACCTTGGTGATGACGGAGATCAGGTTGCGCGTCTTGGGGTCCAGGTGCTTGCCGGTTTCCTTGAGGAACTTGAAGTAGTGCCCCATGGTTTCGGGCCGGGCCTGGACCAGGTAGTTCAACGCGTCGCTCATCTGGGTCTTCTCCTTGTTGTCTACGGAGTATGCGCCACCAGCACCGGGTGTTCGGACAGGCCGATCACCTTCTGCGCCACGCCGCCCACCACGGCGCGCGCCAGCGGCACCTCGCCGCGGCTGCCCATGACGATCAGGTCGGCGCCGCTGTCGCGGCCGGCCTGCAGGATCTGTTCGTAGGGCTTGCCGGCCAGCACCTGGCCCTGGGCCGTGAGGCCGCGCTGCTGCAGCCCTTGCACGCTGTCCTGCACGAAGGCCCGGGCTTCGGCCTGGCGTGAAGGTTCGGCCACGCAGACCACGGTGATCGGCAGCTGGCATTCGTCCGCGACGGCACCCGCCAGGGCGACCAGCCGCTGGCCCTGGGTGCCGGGCTCGGCGGCCACCAGCACGCGCTGGCGCCACATGGCGGCGCCGCGCGGCACGATCAGCACGCTGCAGGGGGCGTGCGCCACCACGCGCGACACCATCTCGCCCAGCAGCAGGTTGGCGAGGAAACCGCGCTTGCCGCGGCGGCGGATCACGATCAGGTCGCTGCCGCGCACGCGTGCCTCGTCGACGATCTCTTCGTGCGGCTCGGGGCCGCGGCGCGCCTGCAGGGCCAGCGACACGCCCTGGGCCTGGGCCAGCTCGTGCAGTTCGGCGATGCGCGTGGCGGCCTGCTGGTCGGCCCGCGTGGCCAGCGCGGGTGCCGCGGCCTCGAACTCGGGGTTGCTGACGATGGGCAGCACGCCGGCCAGGGGCAGCTGGCAGCGGCGCGCCAGGGCCATGGCCAGGGCTTCGGCGCCGCTGTCGAATTCGCTGTGCTCGGTGGCCAGCAGCAGGTGTTGGAAGACGTTGGCCATGCGATGTACGTCGTGGATCAGTGTCAGTGCCCGGCGCTGAGCCAGCCGGAGGCGGCCAGCAGGAGCACCAGGATTTCAAGTCCACAGATGATGGCATAGGCCCGCGCACCCTGCCGGCGGAACAGGGCCAGCACCGCCAGCAGCGGCGGGATCGAGCAGCTGGCCAGCACGGCAATGCCGACCAGGTTGCTGAAATCGCCCCGGGCGGCCAGCGCCAGCCAGCCCCAGCCCTGCGGCGACTGCGTGCGCCGCAGGTACTCGTCCACCGGCTGGTTCCACAACTGCGGCAATTGTTCCAGCGGCACGTGGGGCGCGAGCAGCCCGCCCACGTAGGCAATGAAGCTGAGGAAGAGCAGGGCCAGCCCTGCGCGTGTGCCCCACTCCAGCAGAGTGGCGTAGCGGACGGCCTCTTCGGGCAGGGTGTCCTTCACATCCATATGCCGGCTCCCTTGAGGAAGGCGCGGATGCCCGCGAACAGCAGCAGGCTGATCACCATCTTGCGGATGACCGAGCCCTTGAGCACGTGCAGCAGCCGCGCGCCGATGCGTGCGCCCAGCATCATGCCGACCACCGAGGGCACGGCGATGATGGCCAGCACGGCGCCGCGGTTGATGTAGACCCAGGCCGCGGCCGAGTCCACCAGCGACAGCACCAGCCCGGAGGTGCCGGCCGAGACCTTGAGCGGCACGCCCATGAGCAGGTTGAGCGCCGGCACGTTGGCCCAGCCCGCACCGATGCCGAACACCCCGGCCAGCATGCCGATGCCGGTGAAGACGAACAGGCCCAGCGGCGTGCGGTGCACCTGCCAGTCGATGCGCCGGCCGGTGGCGCCATCGGTGAAGACGCCGTGGATGCCCAGCGCGGTGGACAGCGCATCGGGGCGCGCCACCTCCGGTACCTCGGACTTGCCCGCGCTGAACATCAGCACCACGATGCCCAGCACGATCACGCCCAGCGCCATTTGCACGGTCGAGGCCGGCAGCGCCAGGCCGATCATGGCGCCCGCAATCGAACTGATGGAGGCCAGCAGCGCTAGCGGCAGCGCCAGGCGCAGGCTGGCCAGGTTGCCGCGCAGCAGCATGGGCCCGGCGGCCAGCGCGCTGGCCAGCGCGACCAGCAGGCCGGCACCGCGCACGAAGTCCAGGTGGAAGGGAAAGAAACCGCCGACGATGGGCACGAAGAGGATGCCGCCGCCGATGCCGGCGGGCACCGCGACGATGCCGATCAGGAAGCAGGTGACGAACAGCGCCAGCGGCCAGAACCACCAGGGCATGGTGGAGACGGCCTGCAGGGTCTCGGCCGCCTGGACCGGCAGCACCAGCAACAGCAGGGCGAGGGCGGTGAGCGAGCGGCGCAGCATGGGAAAAGTGGAACCCATGGCGCCTCAGGCGATGGTCTGGTAGTACAGGTTCTGCGGGTGGTTGGCCTGGGCGAAGAAGTACCAGCGCTCGGCCAGCAGGCCGAGGTACTGCAGGGCAAAGGCGGCGGCCAGATAGGGCAGCGAGTCGCCCTTGAGCCCGGCCACGAGGAACAGCAGGGGCAGCGGGAACACCAGCAAGAGGAAACTCCATTTCACGTTGCGCAGTATGGCAGCACTGCTGCCGTGGAAGAACTCGCGCGTGTTGAAGGAGCCGCCCATGAAGCCTTGCGACTTCTGCACGATCTTCGGGTGCTTGATGCCGATGGCGCTCTGGATCGTCGACGTCGGTTTCAGGCGGGCATTGCGCAGCAGCGAGGCGCTGCGGCTGACGAAGCCGGCCAGCGTGAACAGGGAGGCGCCCAGCGCATACGCGCTGGCCAGCCCGGGCGACAGCACACCGGCCAGCAGGGTGGCCAGGGTGAAACCCGAGGCCAGGCCCAGCAGCGTGTAGTTGGCCACGGTCAGGGGGCTGGCCCATTCCTGCAGGAAGCGGATCGAGGCGTAGATCATGGCCGTGCAGACATACAGCGCCAGGCCGACCAGCGCCGTGCCCAGCCCGACCAGCGCGGCCGGGCCCTGGCCGAGGTAGTGGCTCAGGCCGTGCAGGAAGACGCCGCCCATGAAGGCCGGCAGGATGATGACCTCGCGCGAGAGCCAGGAAGTGCGCCACATGGTGGCGGTGCGCCAGGCGCGCTCGGGCCGGCCCAGGTGGAAGAAGGAAGCCAGCAGGCCCAGGCCGCAGAAGCCCAGCACCACGATGTCGCCGACGACGAGGAACCCACGCAGCTCCGGGCTGGACGGCAGCATCATTTCGGTGGCGAACAGGGCCAGGAACAGGCCCTGGCCGGCGCCGATGAGCGTGGTGAGGAAGATGACGGAAAAAGCGGGCTTCATGTGGAGTGGTCCTCGCGGCCGGGCGTGCGGTGAGGGTGTTCGGGGTGCTGGCCGTCGATCTTGAGCGGGTTGTCCACGCGCTCCAGGTCTTCGGGGTGGATGCGGATCTCGGTCTTGCGCCGCGGCAGGTAGTGGTTGGCCGGGTTGGTGCCCCACTCGGGCATGAGCTGGTAGCCGGCGCGTTCCTGGATGGCGACCGAGACTTCGGAGGCCGGGTCGTGGATGTCGCCGAACAGGCGCGCGTTGGAGGGGCAGGCGATCACGCAGGAGGGCTTGCGCTGCGGCTCGGGGATGGCCTGGTCGTAGATGCGGTCCACGCACAGCGTGCACTTGCTCATGACCTTGCGCTCCTCGTCGAACTCGCGCGCGCCATAGGGGCAGGCCCAGGAGCAGTACTTGCAGCCTATGCACTTGTCGTAGTCCACCAGCACGATGCCGTCGCTCTCGCGCTTGTAGCTCGCACCCGTGGGGCAGACCGGCACGCAGGGCGGGTCTTCGCAGTGCAGGCAGCTCTTGGGGAAGTGCACGGTCTGCGTGTTCGGGTACTCGCCGACCTCGAAGGTCTGCACGCGGTTGAAGAAGGTGCCGTTGGGCTCGGACGCGTAGGGGTTGAGGTCGGCCAGCGCGCCGGCGGTGCCCGAGGTGTTCCACTGCTTGCAGCTGGTCACGCAGGCGTGGCAGCCGACACAGACGTTGAGGTCGATGACCAACGCGAGCTGTGTCATAGCGAGCGCTCCTGTTTTTCGAGTTGTGTCATGCTTTCCACTCCCCCGTGCCGGCAAAGTAGGACTGGCTCCCGGGTGTGGCGCCGGTGCCCGGCGCGGCCGGTACCGTATCAAAGCGCGGCCAGCTCTCTTCAGGTTCTCCCGCTTCGGCCTTGCTGATGCGCACGCGCACGTCGTACCAGCCGGCCTGGCCCGTGATGGGGTCCGAGTTGGAGACCGTGCTGCCCGCCCTGGGGCCGGGCAGCTCCTCGCTGATCAGGTGGTTGAGCAGGAAACCCTGGCGCGATTCGTTGGCGTCGGGGGTGAGGCGCCAGGCGCCCGGCGCCTTGCCGATGGCGTTCCAGGTCCAGACGGTGCCGGGCTCCACCGCTTCGGAGTAACGGCACAGGCAGCGCACCTTGCCCCATTGCGACTCGACCCACATCCAGCCGCCGTCCTCGATGCCCTGCGCCTTCGCGGTCACCGGGTTGACGAAGAGGAAGTTGTAGGTGTGGATCTGGCGCAGCCAGGCGTTCTGCGAGTCCCAGGCGTGGTACATGGCCATGGGGCGCTGCGTGACCGCGTTGAGCGGGAAGGCGGCGGTGTCGGTGGCCTGCGATTCGAGCGGCGTGTAGTAGAAGGGCAGCGGGTCGAAGTAGGTCTCCACCCGCTTGCGCAGGTGGTCCGGCGGCTGCTTGCCCGGGCGCTTGCCCTGGGCGGCGCGGCGGAAGCCCTGCAGGAACTCGGAGTAGATGTGGATCACGATGGGGTCGGCGTCGCGGCGCAGGCCCATGGACTGGGCCCACTGCATGTAGTCGCGGTTCCAGTTGCGCATGTACTGGATGTTGGCCGGCATCTCGTAGTGGAAGACGCAGTTGTTCTGCGCGTACATCTCCCACTGGCGCGGGTTCGGTTCGCCGCGCATGGACTTCTCGCCGCCCTTGCCGCGCCAGCCGGCCAGGAAGCCGATGCCCGAGCCGGGCGCCGTTTCGTAGTTGACGATGAAGTCCGGGTAGTCGCGGAACTTGCGCCCGCCCTCGGCCGTGGTGAAGGCCGGCAGCTTGAGGCGGCTGGCCAGTTCCACCAGCACTTCCTGGAAGGGTTTGCACTCGCCCTTCGGGGGCACCACCGGGATGCGCACCGAATCCACCGGGCCGTCGAACTCGGAGATCGGGCGGTCCAGGATGGACATGACGTCGTGCCGCTCCAGATAGGTCGTGTCGGGCAGCACCAGGTCGGCAAAGGCCGTCATCTCGGACTGGAAGGCGTCGCAGACCACGAGGAAGGGGATCTTGTACTCCCCGTCCTCGCGCTTGTCGTTCAGCATCTTGCGCACTTCGCTGGTGTTCATGGTGGAGTTCCACGCCATGTTCGCCATGAAGATCAGCAGGGTGTCGATGGGGTAAGGGTCGCCGCGCCAGGCATTGGTGATAGCGTTGTGCATCAGCCCGTGCGCCGACAGCGGGTGTTCCCAGGAGAAGCCCTTGTCCAGGCGCACCGGTTCGCCCTTGTCGTCCACGAACAGGTCGTCCGGGCTCTCGGGCCAGCCCAGCGGCGCGCCGTCCAGCGGCGTGTTGGGCTTGACGGCCTGCGGGCCCTTGGGCGGCCGCGCATTGGGCGGCACGGCGCGCGGGTAGGGCGCCTTGTGGCGGAAACCACCGGGGCGGTCGATGGTGCCCAGCAGGCTCATCAGGATGGCCAGGGCGCGGATGGTCTGGAAGCCGTTGCTGTGCGCAGCCAGGCCGCGCATGGCGTGGAAGGACACCGGGTTGCCCTTGACCGATTCGTGCTTCCTGCCCCAGCTGTCGGTCCAGGCGATGGGCAGCTCGATCTTCTGGTCGCGCGCGGTGATGCCCATCTCGTGCGCCATGCGGCGGATGGTCGCGGCCGGCACGCCGGTGATGTCGGCAGCCCACTCGGCCGTGTAGGGTTTGACGCGGTCGGCCAGCAGCTGGAAGGCCGGCACGGCGGGTGTGCCGTCGGGCATGGCGAACTGGCCCAGCAGGGCCGGGTCGGCGCCCTCGGCGTGGTCGGCCACCGCTTTGCCGCTCAGGCGGTCCCACCACCAGAAGTTGGCCGGGCGCAGCGGGTTGACCTTGTCGCCGTCTTCCTTGCGCAGGAACATGCCGAACTCGTCGCCCTTGGCGTCCTGGTTCACCAGCTGGCCGGCGTTGGTGTAGCGCGCCAGGAATTCGCGGTCGTACAGGCCCAGCGCGATCAGTTCATGGATCAGCGCCAGCAGCAGGGCGCCGTCGGTGCCGGGCTTGATGGGCACCCACTCGTCGGCAATCGCCGAGTAGCCGGTGCGCACCGGGTTGACCGAGATGAAGCGGCCGCCGTTGCGCTTGAACTTCGAGAGCGCCATCTTCATCGGGTTGGAGTGGTGGTCCTCCGCGGTGCCGAACATGATGAAGAGCTTGGAGCGGTCCAGGTCCGGGCCGCCGAACTCCCAGAAGGAGCCGCCGATGGTGTAGATCATGCCGGCGGCCATGTTGACCGAGCAGAAGCCGCCGTGCGCCGCGTAGTTGGGTGTGCCGAACTGGCGCGCGAACAGGCCGGTGAGGGCCTGCATCTGGTCGCGCCCGGTGAAGAGGGCGAACTTCTTGGGGTCGGTGGCGCGCAGGTGGCGCAGGCGTTCCTCCAGCGTGCTGAAGGCTTCTTCCCAGGAGATCTCCTCGAACTCGCCGGCCCCGCGCTCGGACCCGGCCTTGCGCCTGAGCGGTTTGGTCAGCCGCGCCGGGGAGTACTGCTTCATGATGCCCGAGGAACCCTTGGCGCAGATCACGCCCTTGTTCAGCGGGTGGTCCGGGTTGCCTTCGATGTAACGCACCTCGCCGTTGCGCAGGTGCACCTTGATGCCGCAGCGGCAGGCGCACATGTAGCAGGTGGTGTTGCGGGTCTCGGTGGTGGCCCCGGCCAGCGCGGGGGCCAAGGGGTCGTGCAGGGGGATGGATGCCATCCCCGGATTACCTCAAGTCCGGGGTTAAACGTCTATTACCGACACGGGTGATTGACACCTCACCCAAATGGGTTATGGGGTATGCCCGGGGGTGAAACGGGGAAAGGACCCCGGCAAGTCAGGGAAAACCTGAGGTCCAAAGGCGCCTATGGCCCTTCCCCCTGGGGGTATTCGTAAATATACTGATTGCTGAATATATAACCATATACCGTGCTCCAGCATGGTGCAGAGAGAGACATGATGAACACGAGCAGCCGTCCGGCCGGGAGGGCGCCATGCTGAGGCTTGCGCCTCAGGCGGGCGGCTTGTCCGTGGAGATCGCCGCGGTCGATGCGCCGCCGGTGGCCAGTCTGCTGGCGGAGATCACTTCCGGACTGAGCCAGGGCCGGGAACTGGAAACCCTGCTGGGGCAGTTCCTGGGGCCGATCGTGCGACTGGCCGGCGCCCAGGCCGGCGTGGTGCGCATCCTCTCCGAAGACGGCGAGCACATGCGTCTGGTGGGTGACGTGGGCCTGCCGCCCGAGGTGCGTTTCGCCGAACTGCTGGTGGACCGGCATTGCGGCACCTGCGGCGTGGCCGCCGACAGCGATGCCCCGGCCTGGAGCGCAGACATGAGCGAGTGCGCGCGCCACCATCCTTCGGACGCACGCTTCTACCAGGACTGCCAGCGCATGCTGGCCATGCCGCTGCGGCACCGCGGCCGCCTGCTGGGCCTGTACAACCTGTTCTTCTGCAGCGAGGCAGAGCTCGGCGCCGACGTGCAGACCGTGCTGCGTTCCATCGGCGAACTGCTGGGCCTGGCCCTGCACAACGCGCGCCTGGAGCGCGAGACCCTGGCCAGCACCGTGATGACCGAGCGCAAGTTCCTGGCCAGCGAGGTGCATGACAGCATCGCCCAGAGCCTGGCCTACGTGAACATGCGCCTGCCCCTGCTGCAGGACGCCATGCAGGCGCACGACGACACGCTGTCGCAGAAATACTTTGCCGACGTCGAGCAGGCCATGGGCAGCATCCAGTGCAACCTGCGCGAGATCCTGACCAACTTCCGCGTCGCCATGGATCCGCAGGGCCTCGTGCACGCGGTGCAGGTCCTGGCCACCGAGTTCCGCCAGCGCGCGGGCATCCCGCTGCAGCTGCAGTGCGAAGTGCCCGAGCTCGGTCTCACGAGCGAACAGGAAGTGCAGGTCTTTCACATCGTCCAGGAGGCGCTGGCCAACGTCGGCCGCCATGCCCAGGCACAGCAGGCCTGGCTGACGCTGAGCCATCGCGGCAGCCACCTCGATGTGCGAGTCGAGGACGACGGCCGCGGCGTGGCCGCCCTGCAGGCCGACGGCCGCGCGCATTTCGGGCTGGACATCATGAACGAACGTGCCCAGCGCCTGGGCGGCGTGGTGGAGATCGGCCCGCGCGTGGGCGGCGGGACCCGGGTGCGCCTGACGGTGCCGTTCCCGACGGCGCACGTGGGGAACGCATGAGCGCCGCACGGCCGTCCGCAGGGGCTTGCACTGCCATGCCCGGCGCGGAGGCTGCGTCGTGAGCCAGGCGGTGCGCCTGGTACTGGTGGATGACCATGCCGTGCTGCGCAGCGGCCTGGCCGACCTGCTGCGCGGTCGCGGCGGCATGGAAGTGCTGGGCGACACCGGCAAGCCGGACGAGGCCGTGGCCCTGGTGCGCCAGCACCAGCCCGACCTGCTGCTGCTGGACCTGAGGCTGGGCCCCGTCGACGGCCTGAGCGTGCTGCGCGCCCTGCGTGCCGAGGGCATCGAGACCCCGGTGGTCATCCTCACCATGTGCACCGCCGAGGACGACCTGGCCGCGGCGCTGAGTGCCGGCGTGCGGGGTTACCTGCTCAAGGACATGGAACCCGACGAGGTGATCGAATCCATCCAGCGCGCCGCCCGCGGCGAGCTGGTGGTGGCGCCCAGCATGGCCCTCAAGCTGGCGCAGATGTGGCAGCAGGGTTCGGTCAAGCGCGACCTGGTCGGCAGCCTGACCGAGCGCGAGCGCGAGGTGCTGGAGCACGTGGCCCGCGGCAAGAGCAACAAGGTCATCGCCCAGGCCCTGGACATCAGCCACAACACCGTCAAGCTGCATGTGCGCCACATCATGGCCAAGCTCGATCTCGGTTCACGGGTGGAGGCGGCGGTGTTTGCCTTCGAGCACAGGACCTCGGGTGACAGCGCGCAGCCGGCCAGCGGCGAGCCGCGCAAGTAGACGGCCCTGCGCACAGCGCGCCCCTGTCGCCGCTCCCGGGCGCGGCGCCGACCATCGCGGCGACTAGTCTGCTTCCCGTTTGGCAAAGAGACGCAAAACCGTTCCTCGCCGCCGAGCATGCAGGGTTTGCCGGTTTTGTTCATGGTCCGTCTGACTGGGCGGAGTGGGAGAAGGCTGATATAAATCAGGTACTTACAACAGATCACGGGAGGAGCCATGAGCTTTGTTATGCCGACAGATTTGCGGCCTATATCAAGTTAGCCCCTATGTTTTCTTGTCCTCACTGCGGTCAATTAACCATCGGCACATGGCGTAAGTTCAGTGCGTCCAGCACTTTCCCGGCCAAGTGCGCTTCGTGCGGTGGTCTCGCGTTTGTTTCGGCTTGGGCACATGCCGCGTCAACTCTCGCGGTTGAGTTCTCTTTTTGGGGCAGCATCGTTGCGGCCATAGTCTTCAAAAGCTGGCTCGTCCTGCTTGTTTTCCCGCTCAGCCTATTTATCTGGTCTCTTATTATTGGGCGCGTGTTTTCTCTCAAGCAAATAACGCCACTAGCCGTTTCAGCATCACGCCGATCTGTGGCAATTCAAGTATTTGTTGCTGTCATGGCCATGCTTGCGGTCTCAATGCTTTTCAGTTCCAAATGAGCAGCGGGGCTAACATAGCGTTCGAGAGGGACGCGCCTAAAGCGGCGCGCCCCTCAACTTTACGTTAGGCTTCACGTGCGTCCACCGAACGAGCCGCTCTCACTGACGCCGCGTGAGTTCGAGCTCTTGGTCCAGGGCATTCTGGATGCGGCCGCTGGCTCACTCGTGGACTACCAGTCACACCACCTCGCCTCGCTGCAAGGTTCCGATGGTGATTACGTCATCGATGTCGTGGCCAACTTTTCCGCACTCGGCGCCAAGTTCGTCGTGCTCGTCGAATGCAAACACCAAGCTCGTCCAGTGGAGCGGCAAGACGTTCAGGTTCTGCATAGCAAGTTGCTCTCAACCGGTGCTCAAAAGGCAATGCTCTTCTCGATCGCCGGCTTTCAAGCAGGGGCCGTCGAGTTTGCCGAGGCGCATGGCATCGCGCTCGTTGAGGTCGCTACCGGCATCTCCAATTGGCACGCTAAAAGCGCTGGTCCACCGCCACCACCACCGTCCTGGCTGCATTTGCCAAAGCACATCGGATGGCTATGCAAGGGAAACACGCGGTCCCTGTTGTCCGAAGACCATAGCGAATACACCCGCGCATTCCTGAGCCTTAGCGACGGTGAAGCCTAACCCTTCGCTGCACCCGAAGGGCTACAGCGGGCTTCGCCCGCTTGCGCATTTGGGTTAGCTCGAACGTTGAAGCGACTCAGTTCGCCGCCGCCGGATTGATCGGCAGCTGCACCGGCACGTTGTGCGAGAGTTTGCTGGTGTCGCCCGTGGCCGGGTCGAACCAGTGCAGGGTGCCGTGCAGTTTCACCACGTCGCCCACGATCAGCAGGCTGGGTGAAGTGAAGTTGCTCGCAGCCACCTTGGCCGGCAGGTCGGCCAGGGTGCCGGTGAGCACCTGCTGCGTGGCCAGGGTGCCGTGCTGCACGGCGGCGATCGGCCGCGATGCCGGGGCGCCATGGGCCATGAGCTGGCGGCAGATGTCGGGCAGGGCGTTCAGGCCCATGTAGATCACCACCGTCTGCCTCGGGCGCACCAGGGCGGCCCAGTCCAGGTCGGTCACGCTGCCTTCCTTCAGGTGGCCGGTGACGAACATGGCCACCTGGGCGTGGTCACGGTGGGTGAGCGGGATGCCGGCGTAGCTGGCCACGCCGCAGGCCGCGGTGATGCCGGGCACGACCTCGAAGTCCACGCCGTGGGCGGCCAGTTCCTGCATCTCCTCGCCACCGCGGCCGAAGACGAAGGGGTCGCCGCCCTTGAGGCGCACCACCTGCTTGCCTTCGCGCGCCAGCTGCACCAGCAGGGCGTTGATCTGCTCCTGGCGCATGGTGTGTTCGTTGCGGCGCTTGCCGGCGTAGATGCGCTGCGCGTCGGCGCGGGCGAAGTCCAGCACGCCGCTGGAGACCAGGTGGTCGTAGACGATGGCGTCGGCGCGCTCCAGCAGGCGCACGGCCTTGAGCGTCAGCAACTCCGGGTCGCCGGGGCCGGCGCCCACCAGATAGACCCGGCCGCGCGCGGCGCCGGTGCTGTGTTGGGTTTTCAATGGGCACCACCCTTGCTGCCGCAGCCACCCCCCGTGCCGCAGCCGCCGCTGCCACAACCGCCCCCGGTGCTGGTGCTGGTGCCGCAGCCGCCAGCGCTGCTGCCCACCGCCTCCGCCTCCTGCTGGACGAAGATGAAGTTGTACTGGCCGGGTTCGAGTTCGACGAAGTCGAGGGTCGTGTCCTCCAGCAGCGCCACATGGTGCGGGGCGATGACGATGTGCACGTCCTGGATCTGCAGGCGCGTGTCGCCGTCGCCCACGTCGTCGAAGCCCATGCCGTAGCCTATGCTGCCGTCGGGCTCGCGCCGGGCGGCCACGCGCAGCACGGCGTCCTGGGCGCCGCTGTCCTGGGCGGCTTGTGCGATCTGTTGCGCTGCGGCGCTGGTCAGTGTGAACATGGTGTTGGCTCCTCGTCAGATTTTTATCAGTGTTCGCCCTTGGTCCGCAAGAGGCCGGCCAGCCGGTTGCCCTGTTTCTGCGGGCCGCCGCGCGGGAACAATTCGTGCAGGTAATGGTTGTTGCCGCGCTCCGGGCCCCAGAGTTCCGTGAAGTGCTTGATCATGACGCGAACCTGGGCCTGAACACCATGTTCAGCATAGTACTCGCGCAGGTAGCGAATGATGGCCCAGTGCTCGTCGCCCAGTTTCAGCTCCTCGTGGGCGGCCAGGGCGCGCACGAAGTCTTCCGACCAGTCGCCGAGGTTGCGCAGATAACCTTCGGAGTCGGTCAGCACGGGCCGGCCTTTCACCAGCAGTTCGCGGGTGAAGACATCCCGGGCGATGGGGGTGGGTGTTTCGGTCATGGTGCCACTCCTGCAATTTCCGGCGCGGCCGCTGCACGGGCCGTCCCACGGCAGCGGCGCACGAAGTCGACGAAAGCGGGCGCCCAGCCCTCCGGTCCCAGGCTGCGCAGATGGGCGTAACCGGCCAGCACGTTGCGATGCACGAGGCCGTCCACCTGGCCGTCCAGGCCGTGGCCGCGTGTCACGCGCCAGGCCGTGCGGGCGCCGGCCGGCAGGCCTTCGAGGGCGGAGTAATGGAATTCGTGGCCGCGTACCTGGGTATCGCGCAGGGCGGGCCAGGGCATGACGGCGCTGGCGTTCAGGCTGACGTAGCCACGGCCCACCGGCCTGGTGTGCATGACGACGTCGGCAGGAATGGCGCCCACCATGCGGCCGGTCTGGCCCTGCCAGCTGATGGAGCGCGCCAGGTACATGAGGCCGCCGCATTCGGCGTAGACCGGCAGGCCGGCTTCGATGGCGTCGGCGATCTGCGCGCGCAGCGCGGCATTGGCCTGCAGCTGCGGCAAAAAGAGTTCGGGGAAGCCGCCGCCGATGAACAGGCCGTCCAGATCGGGCGGCAGGGAGGTGTCGCGCAGGGTGTCGAAGGGCAGCAGTTCGGCACCGGCGGCTTCCAGGGCCTGCAGGTCGTCGGGGTAGTAGAAACCGAAGGCCTGGTCGCGCGCCAGGCCGATGCGCACGCGCTGCGCGGGGGCGACCGGCGACGCTGCCGGCGGGGCGGGTTCGGGCTGGAAGCGCGGTGCGCTGGCGGCCAGGTCGCGTACCCGCTGCAGGTCGACCTGGGCGGCGATGCGCGCACCGATGCGCTGCACCTGCTGCGCGGCCTGGGCGTGTTCGTTGCTGGGCATGAGGCCGAGGTGGCGTTCGGCCACGGCCAGTTCCTCGTCTTCGGCGATGGCGCCCAGCACCGGCACGTCGGTGTAGTGCTCGATCACGGCGCGCAGCTTGGCTTCGTGGCGGCTGCCGCCCAGGCGGTTGAGGATGACACCGGCGATGCGCAGGTTCTTGTCGAAAGCCTGGTAACCGAGGATCAGCGGCGCGATGCCGCGGGTCATGCCGCGCGCGTCGATCACCAGCAGCACCGGCAGCTCCAGCATGTGGGCCAGGGCGGCATTGCTGTTGCTGCCGTCCAGCGCCAGGCCGTCGTACAGGCCCTTGTTGCCTTCCACGATGCTGAGGTCGGCGTGTTGCGCGTGCTGGCCGAACAGGCTGCGGATCTGCGCGCCCGTCATCAGGTAGGGGTCGAGGTTGTAGCAGGGGCGGCCGCTGGCCTGGGCCAGCCACATGGGGTCGATGTAGTCCGGCCCCTTCTTGAAGGCTTGCACGCGCTGGCCCTGCGCGCTCAGCGCGGCGCACAGGCCCAGGGTGACCGTGGTCTTGCCCGACGACTTGTGTGCAGCCGAGACGAGCAGGCGATTCATGATGCGGCCCTGATGCCTAGTGGGCGTTGCCGGCGACGGCGTCGGACGGGAACTGGTCCAGCCGCTGCGGCAGGAAGGCCAGCCACTTGAGCGCCAGCACGACGATGAGGCCGGTCATGCCGACGCCGCCGATGCCCAGCAGCCACTCGGGCAGGCTGGGGGTGTAGCTGCCGACCACGCCGTCGTAGAAGCTGCTGCTCACCTCGTAGCCGGGGAAGATCTGCAGCGGCCAGGCCTGGCTGCCGATGATGGTGACGTACATCTGGGCCAGGCCGCCGGCGATGACGGCGAGCGCGGCCAGCACCAGCATGGCGCGCGAGTTGCGGGTCTTGGGGGCGAGCAGCAGCACCAGCGGCAGCAGGCTGCCCAGGCCCAGCTGGCCCAGCCAGAACAGCCGTGTGTAGAGGCCGCCGCCCTGCAGCAGGAAACGCTCCAGACCGTGCTGCTTGGCGAAGTAGAGGTTGGTCAGGTGGTAGACCAGCACGAAGTAGGCGGCGCAGGCCACGAAGACGGCCAGCAGGCGCGTGAGGCGGGCCTGCATGGCAGATTCCAGCGGGCGCTGCGTCCAGCGGCTCACGGCCAGCAGCACCAGCAGGAAGATGGCCAGGCCGTAGGACAACGAGTAGACGATGAACATGGGGCCCATGAGCGCCGAGCCGAAGGCCTGGCGGCCGATCAGGAAGCCGAAGATGGAGCCGGTACCGGTGGTGAGCAGCAGGCGCCACACAAAAGCGGCCAGACCCGCGTAGGTGGAGTACGCGTTCATGCGGTGCTCCATCATGGTCCAGAGGTAGGCCACCACCAGGCCCATGAAGCCGGAGTAGAGCACCACGTTCCAGGCGAAGATGGACTTGAAGTTGTAGTAGGTCATGGCCACGATCAGGCGGTCGGGCCGGCCCAGGTCGAGCATGAGCACGGCGAGGCCGCCGGCCAACAGGGCGATGGCCAGCAGGGCCGAGAGCGGGGCCAGCGGCTTGTAGACCGTCTTGCCGAAGACCGAGGCCATGGAGGCGACGTTGAGCGCACCCGAGGCGGCCACCACCAGGAAGACGGCGAAGACGTGCGGAATGCCCCAGACGATCTGGTTGTTCATGCCGGTGATGACGTGGCCGTGGTGTTCCATGGTCCAGGCAGCCAGCAGGCCCACGCCGCTGACCGCGGCCAGCACGGCCAGCAGGGCCCAGTAGCCGGGGCTGCGGCCTTCGAGTTGACGCAGTGCGATTTTCATTGTTTACAAACCCATGTAGCGGACACCCGGATCGAGCCTGAGGTCCTCGCGCAGCTGGCGCGTGCTGTACTGCGCCACGCGTTTGGATATCTCGCTGTTGGGGTCGTTGAGGTCGCCGAAGGCGATGGCGCCATAACCGGCGGCGGCGCAGGCCTGCACGCAGGCAGGGCTTTCACCCTTGTCCACCTTGTGCACGCACAGGGTGCAGCCTTCCACCGTGCCCATGCCGCGCGGCACGTCGGGTTTCTGCTGGGTCTGCGGCTCGTGCACGAAGGAGCGGGCCTTGTAGGGACAGGCCATCACGCAGTAGCGGCAGCCGATGCAGATGTGCTTGTCGACCAGCACGATGCCGTCGGCGCGCTTGAAGGAGGCGCCGGTGGGGCAGACGTCGACGCAGGGCGGCTCGGCGCAATGCTGGCACATCACGGGCAGCGAGTGCGCCTTGCCGGTCTTGATCTCCTTGATCTCGATCTTGCGGATCCACTGCGCGTCGGTCGGGCCCGGTTGGGTGGGCAGGCCGTTCTCGGTCTGGCAGGCGGTGACGCAGGCATTGCAGCCGGGGGTGCACTTGCTGGTGTCGACCAGCATGCCCCAGCGCACCTTGGGGCTGGCGCCGGCGCTCGCACCGGCGGGTGTGGCGGCAGGATTCGGGGCGGCCTGTGCCACCTCGATCAGGCGCACGCCGGGCGCGAGCATGATGCCGGCCAGGCCGGCGGCGGCTACGCCCAGGAAACCGCGGCGCGCTTTCTGGGTCTCGTCCTGGCAGGCGTCGCCGGAGCCGCAGGAACAGGGGGAGGAGGTCTCCGGTGTCATGGCTAGTCAGCAGGTTGGGTCGCAAGCTGGCGCACTTGCCGGCTCAGCGCGGCGGTGGCGCCCGTGGGATGGACCAGCGGGTGGAAGGAGGAGGTGGCCTTGCCCGGCTGGGTGGCGTGGCATTCGAAGCAGTCGACCTTGACCGCGGCGTAGCTGTGGCAGCTGATGCAGAAGTTGGTGGGCGCCGCCGTCACGCTGTTGGTGGCCGGGCTGGCGTGGCACTCGATGCAGGTCTTCAGGCTGTATTTGGCGCCGCGGATGCCACCGTGCATGGTGTCGTCGCGCTGGTGCTTGAGGTACTCCATGTGGTTGCGCCGCATGTCGGCGGCGGGTTCCACGCACTGGCCGCCCTTGGCCGCTTCGATGACCGGCCTGGGCACGCGGCTGCCCTTGGCCGGTTCGTCAGCGGCGTGGGCGACACCGCCCATCAGCAGACCCAGCAGGAGAACAAATACGCCAAACCGCGGGGCACCGCGGAACCGGCTTTGCCGGGCCGCTGGTGCCGCCCCCTTGAGGGGGGTGGCGGAGCGACACGAAGTGCGCGGAGCCTGGGGGTGCATCCTATTCTCCCAGGCCCATCTGGATGTAACCCGTGGGGCAGACGTCGTGGCAGATGTGGCAGCCGATGCACTTGTTGTAGTCGGTGTCCACATAACGACCGGTGGTGGACTGGTTCTTCTTGACCTTGAACACGGCGACTTGCGGGCAGTAGACCACGCAGTTGTCGCATTCGAAGCACTGGCCGCAGCTCATGCAGCGCTTGGCCTCGGCCTGGGCCTGGGCTTCCACCAGGGCCTGCAGGCGTTCGTCGAAGTTGCCCAGGGCCTCTTCGGCCGTGAGGTTGGTGATGGTGCGCTTGTTGCGTGGCGTGAAGGGGAAGTGGCCGAGGAAGAGCTCCTTGTGCGAGATGACGTAGCGGTCGGAGCGGTTGTCGTAGTTGTGGATGGCCACGTTGCTGCTGTCGGTGCCGCGGATGGGTTCGTGCACCTCGCTGACGACCAGGCCCTTCTCGATCATCTTGCGCTTGAGGTCGAAGGCGTGCACGTCGATCTTCGGGCGCTTTTCCAGCGCCTCGCCGCCGAGGAAGCGGTCGATGCCGTCGGCCGCGATGGCGCCGTGGCCGATGGCGGTGGTCAGCAGATGGGGGCGGATGATGTCGCCGCCGGCAAACACGCCGGCGTGGCCCTGCACCTGGTAGTTCTTGTCGGCCGGCACCGCGCCCTTGCCGTTGTTGAACATCTCCAGGCCGGTGAAATCCACCGCCTGGCCGATGGCCGAGACGATCAGGTCGGCCGGGATGTCTTCCTCCGAGCCCTCGATGTTCTTGATCTCCAGCTTGCCGCCGGCGATCTTCGCCTCGCAGCGGATCACGCGCAGGGCGGTGGCGCGGCCGTCGGGGCCGCGCACCACGCAGACCGGCGCGTAGCCGCCGCGGATGGCGATGCCTTCGGACAGGGCGTGCTCGACCTCGTGCCTGGAGGCCTGCATCTTGTCGACCGCGAAGATGGAGGTCAGCGTCACCTCGGCGCCCTGCTTGGCCGAGACCGCGGCGACGTCGTGCGCCACGTGGCCGGCAATGGCGTGCTCGGGGCGGTCGCTGGGGTTGATCTTGTCGATGTGGCCCAGGCGACGGGCCACGGTGGCCACGTCGATGGAGGTGTCGCCGCCACCGACCACCACCACGCGCTTGCCCACGTGGCGCAGGCGGCCGTCGTTGAAGGCCTTGAGGAAGGAGGTGGCGGTCACGCAGTTGGGCGCGTCGGCGCCTTCGACCGGCAGTGCGCGGCCGGACTGGGCGCCCATGCCCAGGAACACCGCGTCGAAATCCTGGTGGATCTGCTCCATGGTGATGTCGGTGCCGATGCGCGTTTTCATCTTCGCGGTCACCCCCAGGTCCAGGATGCGCTTGATCTCGGCGTCCAGGATGTGGCGCGGCGTGCGGAAGCCCGGGATGCCGTAGCGCATCATGCCGCCGAGTTCCTCGCGTTCGTCGAAGATGGTGACGGCGTGGCCCTTGAGCGCCAGCTGGTAGGCCACCGACAGGCCGGCCGGGCCGCCGCCGATGACGGCCACCTTCTTGCCGGTGCTGAAGTCGGGCGCGGTGAAGGCCAGATTGTTGGTGATGGCGTACTCGCCGAGGAAGTGCTCGACCGAGTTGATGCCGACGAAGTCTTCCACCTGGTTGCGGTTGCAGCCCGATTCACAGGGCGCCGGGCAGACGCGGCCCATGACGGAGGGGAAGGGGTTGGCCTCGGTCAGGCGGCGGAAGGCGTATTCCTGCCACTTCATGCCGGCCGGCGGCTTCTCGATGCCGCGCACGATGTTCAGGTAACCGCGGATGTCCTCGCCCGAGGGGCAGCTGCCCTGGCAGGGCGGCGTGCTCTGGATGTAGGTCGGGCACTTGTGCGAGTGGTCGGCGTTGAAGATCTGCTGCTGCCAGGGACGCGGCGTGGCGTCGCCGTCCTTGTAGCGCCGGAAGGTGAGGGGCTTGACGCTGACGGATTCGGGGTTGGCTGACATGTCTAGTCTCCTGGTGTCGTTGCGTGGACGCGTTAACCGTTATTTGTCGCCGAGGCGGATGGCCTTGCTCACCAGCTGGTGGACGCCGCCCACCATGCTCATGTCGAAGCCGTACTGCGGCAGCACCTTGGTGAACTGCGCCTTGCAGATCGCGCAGATGGTGGCCATGAAGTTCACGTTGTGCTCGTCGACCACGTTCTTGAGCGCTTCCATGCGCGGCAGGGCGCCCTTGACGCGCAGCTCCAGCAGGTCGTCGGTCAGCAGGCCACCGCCACCGCCGCAGCAGAAGGTGGACTCGAAGATGGTTTCCGGGGCCATGTCGTGGAAGTTGTTGGCCACCGCCTTGATGATCTCGCGCGGAATGACGAACTGGCCGCCGGCGAAGTCGCCCATGCGCGAGGCGCGCGCCACGTTGCACGAGTCGTGGAAGGTGATGATGCGGCTGTCGTTCTTTTCCTTGTCGAAGCTGAGCGCGCCGCGCTGGATCAGGTCGTAGGTGAACTCGCAGATGTGCATGGGCTGCTTGTAGCGGTGGTCCAGCTGGTTCTGCAGTTCGATGGCAAACGGGTCCTTGCCGCCGGCGCCGATGCCCACCAGCGTGTTCCAGAAGCTGTAGGCCACGCGCCAGGCATGGCCGCACTCGCCGACCACGATGCGCTTGACGCCCAGTTCCAGCGCGGCCTCGCGGATGCGCAGCGCGATCTTGCGCAGCTGCTCGTAGTTGCCGATGAACATGCCGAAGTTGCCGGCCTCGCTGGCCTTGGCCGACAGCGTCCAGCTCACGCCGGCGGCGTGGAAGACCTTGGCGTAGCCGATCAGGCTGTCCACGTGCGGCTCGCTGAAGAAGTCGGCCGAGGGGGTGACCAGCAGCACTTCGGCGCCCTTGACGTCCAGCGGGAAGCGCACGTCGACACCGGTTTCGTCCTTGGTGTCCTCTTCCAGGCCTTCCAGCGTGTCTTGCAGCGCCGGGCCGGGGATGCCCAGGTTGTTGCCGATGCGGTGCACCTTGCCGATGATCTCGTTGGAGTACTTCTGGCCCATGCCGATGGAGTCCATGATCTCGCGCGCGGCCATGGTGACTTCGGCGGTGTCGATGCCGTAGGGGCAGAAGACCGAGCAGCGCCGGCATTCCGAGCACTGGTAGTAGTAGCTGTACCAGTCGTCCAGCACTTCCTTCGTGAGGTCCTTGGCGCCGACCAGCCAGGGGAAGTACTTGCCGGCGAAGGTGAAATAACGGCGGTAGACCTGGCGCAGCAGGTCCTGGCGCGCTACCGGCATGTTCTTGGGATCTTTGGTGCCGAGGAAGTAGTGGCACTTGTCGGCACAGGCGCCGCAGTGCACGCAGGCATCCATGTAGACCTGCAGCGAGCGGTACTTGCCCAGCAGATCGCCCATCTTGGCGATGGCCTTGGCCTGCCAGTCCTCCACCAGTTCGCCGGGGAAACCCAGGTTCTTCTGGATGGCTTCGCTGGCGACGAAGGGTTTGAGGTGCGAGGTCGCGCCCACCTGGATCAGCGGGATGACCGGGTATTCCTTGAGCTTCGGGGTGTCGAAGGCGGCGGTGGCCATGGTGTCTCCGTGCTCTTACTTGTCCAGCGCGCTGGCCCAGGCCGCCACGTGGCGCGCTTCACGCGGGTTGTCGGCCATGTTGCGCGTCGGGCTGAAGAACAGGCCGGGCGCATGCAGCAGCTTGCTGATGGGGAAGACGATCATCAGCAGGGCCACCAGGCCCAGGTGCAGCAGCAGCACCGGGTCGGTGGGCAGCGGCTGGATGTCGAAACGCATCAGGCCCAGCATGTAGGCCTTGACGGCGACGATGTCGGTGTGGCGCACGAAACGCATGCCCAGGCCGGTGAGGCCGATGGCGATGAGCAGCGCCAGCATCAGGTGGTCGGACGGGGTGGAGATGTAGCGCACCCGGTCCACCAGGAAACGGCGCGCCCACAGGCCGGCGAGGCCCACCACCATGGCGAAGCCGGCATAGGTACCGAAAGGCTGGATGAGCGTGATCACCAGCCAGACCGGTTCCTGGAAATAACGCACGTGGCGCAGGATCACCAGCAGCAGGGCGGCGTGGAAGAGCCAGCCGAAGAGCCAGGTCCATTTGCTGGAGCGGAACAGGCTTTCGAAGAACACGACCTCGCGCGCCAGGCGCCAGGGCACGCCGGCCGGGGTGACGGGGGCGGGCGTGAGGGCGATCTTCAGCGGCGCCGGGGTGCGCGCGTACTGCCGGATCTTGCGCGCCAGACCCAGCACCAGCACGGCGGTGGCGAAGTAGAACAGCACGGCGTAGAGGAGGGAGAGGGCACTCATCGCGTCAGCCTTGGTTCATTGCAGCAGGATCTTCGAGCTTTGGTTCAGGGCGCAGCCATCCGGCACCAACAGGACAGGCCTGCCGGCGCGGGACTGCTGCACGCAGCAGAAGGAGCGGCGTGTCTTAGACGCAGCCCGTGGGTTTCGGGAGCCCGGCGATCTTGCAGGCCTGCTTGGCGGGGCCATAGGGGAACAGGTCGTACAGGTACTTGCTGTTGCCTTTTTCCTCGCCGAACTGCTTGCCGATGGCCTTGGTCAGCACGCGCACGGCCGGGGCGATCTGGTACTCGTTGTAGTAGTCACGCAGGAAGTTGATGACTTCCCAGTGGTTCTCGGTGAGCGGCACCTTCTCTTCGGCCGCGATGTATTCGGCGATGTCCTTGTTCCAGTCGGCCAGGTTGATCAGGTAGCCTTCCTCGTCGGTCTCGTAGGTGCTGCCATTGACTTCGATGCCCATCTTCTCTCTCCTCAGGTTGTCAAATCAGTTTTATGGTCTGGCGCTCAGAGCCAGGAATTCGGGGTGCCGTGCTCGGCCACCAGGTCGACGAAGCCGCCGTAGTCCACCAGCGTCACGTTGTCCAGGGCGCGCGCGCTCATGCCGCGTGCGTCCAGGTCGGGTTTGAGGGCATAGAGCTTCACCTTGCCGGCGGCGGCGCGCAGCTGCGCTTCGCTGCTGCTGCCGGTGGTGGCGGCGTAGACGCCGTCCTCGATCAGCAGCACGGCCTGGCCCGGCAGGGCCATGCGCAGGCAGCTCTCCAGCGAGCGGGCGGCGGTGGGGGATTTGTTGACGATGTGCAGCATGGTCTTTCCTCAAAAGCTCAGGACCACGTCCTGTTGCGCCATCAGCTCGGCCATCTGCGCGCTGTCCAGCACCTCCACCGGCACCAGCAGATCCTGCTCGCTCAGGCCGCGTGCCTTCAGCGAGTCGGCGTCGACGTAGAGCTTCTCCACGTCGTAGCCTTCCAGCGCGCGGTAGCTGGGCGAGAAGTTCTTGATGCCGATGTCCTTGGTCTGCTGGCCCTTGGCCAGTTCGTAGACGCCGTCGTCCATGAAGACCAGGCTCACGTCCTGGTCGAAGGTGGCGGTGATCAGCACCACTTCCAGGCTCTCCAGCGCGTAGATCGTGCCGTAGGGGGCCTTGCGGTTGACGAACATGAATTTTTTCATTGGGCCTCCTGCCGGGCCGCCCCAAAGGAGGCCAGCGCCCCCTCGGGGGGCAGAGAACGAAGTGAACGTGGGGGCATCATTTTTTTCCCGTCAGTCGCCAAACGTCACCAGGCGGTCGGCCTTGATGCCGCTGTCCACCAGCTGGCCCAGGCCCGAGATGCGAAAGCCCGGGGCCAGCACCTCCTGCTTGATGCCGCGGCGCAGCGCGGCGGCCACGCAGACCACCAGGTCCACCTTGTGTTTCTCCGCCAGCTCGGACCAGCGGTTGACGATGTGGCGGTCGTCCTGCGGCGGCTCCGTCAACCGCGTGGCGTTGTTCACGCCATCGTGGTAGAAAAAGACGCGCTGGACTTCATGGCCCTTGGCGATGACCGCCATGGCGAATTGGTAGGCGCTGTCGGAGGCCTGGTGGGTGTAAGGCCCTTCGCTGACGAGTAATCCGAATTTCATGTCGTGGTTGTTAGGCTGTGGCGCTCAGAAGCGGATGTGGGTCGACGCGTTGAGGTTGGCGCGCGAACCGCGCCAGTCGTCGATCAGGTACTTGGTGAAGGGCAGGTCGCACTTCTCGAAGAAACGCGGCCAGCCGATGCGCTCCACCCAGTCCGACAGGCGCTCCCAGGGGCGGGCGTCGGCCTTGTAGGTGTAGAGGATCTTCTTGACCATCTCCGACACCTCGGGCCAGCGCGGCGCGTTGTTGGGCAGGCCGGAAGCCACCATCTTCATGAAGGTGGGCTTGCCGCGCGCATTGGAGTTCTTGCCGCCGACCCAGATGGCCAGCTTGGAGTGCTCCGGGTCGTTGATCTGCATGGGCGGGCAGGGCGGGTAGCAGGCGCCGCAGCAGATGCACTTCTTCTCGTCCACTTCCAGCGAGGGCTTGCCGTTGACCAGGGCCGGGCGGATGGCGGCCACCGGGCAGCGCGCCACCACGGCCGGTCGCTCGCAGGCGTTGGCCACCAGGTCGTGGTTGATCTTGGGCGGCTTGGTGTGCTGCACGATGATGGCGATGTCGGCCTGGCCGCCGCAGTTGATCTCGCAGCAGCTCGTGGACAAATGCACGCGATTGGGCATGTCCTCGCGCTTGAATTCGTCGTAGAGCTCGTCCATCAGGGCCTTGACCACACCCGAGGCGTCGGTGCCCGGGATGTCGCAGTGCAGCCAGCCCTGGGTGTGGGCGATCATGGAGACCGAGTTGCCGGTGCCGCCCACGGGGAAACCGCTTTCCTCCAGCGCGTTGATCAGCGGCGCCACCTTGTTCGGGTCGGAGACCATGAACTCGATGTTGGAGCGGATGGTGAAGCGCACATGGCCTTCGGCATAGGTGTCGGCGATGTCGCAGAGCTTGCGGATGGTGTAGACGTCCATCTGGCGCTGGGTGCCGGCACGCACCGACCAGACCTCGTCGCCGCTGTGCGAGACGTGGTGCAGCACGCCGGGGCGCGGCCGGTCGTGGTATTTCCAGTTGCCATAGTTCTTCAGCAGGGTCGGGTGCAGGTAGGGCTTGTTGTCCGGCACGCCGCTCTCGATGGGGGTACGCATTTGGGCCATGGTGGTCTTCCCGTTATCGTTCGTTCAGAGGATGGATGAGGCCAGTCGTGCGGCGCTCAGCCGGCCGCCTGCTTGCGGGCGTTGATCTTGGCCACTTCATCGTCCCAGCCGTCGGCGCGCACATAGGGGTTGGTGCGCGGGGTGGAGACCATGTTGGCGTCCACCTCCAGGCCGATGCCTTCGAGGAAGTTGACCAGGCCGATGCGTTCGATCATCTCGCCGGTGCGCTCGTGCTCCAGCGCGTTCTCGGCGAAGAAGTCGATCACCTTCTGGCCCAGCTCGACCAGCTGCTGGTAGTCGGCGTCGGTCTTGAGCGGCATGAAGGGCACCACCACCGTGCCCATCAGGTCGCCGATCTTGAGCGTGCGCTTGCCGCCCACCAGGATGGTGGCGCCGGTGTCGGTGCCGTGGGCCAGGGCGCCGGTCATGACGTTGATGCAGTGCATGCAGCGTACGCAGTTGCTGTTGTCGATCTCCAGGCACTGGGTGTCGTTGATCTTCACGCTGGAAATCTTGTCGCCCTTGGCGACGTCCTTGACTTCCTTGAGCATGATGGTCTTGGTCGGGCAGCGGTTGATGACGTCGTTCACCAGCTCGTTCATGCCGTGCTTCTCGAACCACTTGCGCGCCAGCGTCTCGTCGGTGCGCATGTTGTCGCGCCAGGTGCCGATCACCGCCATGTCCGAGCGCTGGATCGAGTTCATGCAGTCGTTGGAGCAGCCCGAGAACTTGAACTTGAACTTGTAGGGCAGGGCCGGACGGTGGATGTCGTCGGTGAAGGTGTTGAGCACCTGGCGGTGCGCGCGCGCCTCGTCGTAGCAGGACTGCTCGCAGCGCGCCGCGCCCACGCAGCTCATCGAGGTGCGCACCGCGGGGCCGGCGCCGCCCAGGTCGAAGCCCAGTTCGTTGAGCTCATCGAAGGCGTCCTGCACCTTGTCGGTCTTGGCGCCCTGGAACATGATGTCGCCGGACTGGCCGTGGAAGGCGATCAGGCCCGAGCCGTGGCGCTCCCAGATGTCGGCCATCTTGCGCAGGATGTCGGTGTTGTAGTGCATGCCGGCCGGCGGCTGCACGCGCAGGGTGTGGAACTCGGCCGCGTCCGGAAACTGTGGCTTGCCTTCGGCGTCCTTCAGTTCTGTGAAGCGCGGGATCACGCCGCCGCCATAGCCGAAGACGCCGACCGTGCCGCCCTTCCAGTAGCCCTTGCGGGTCTGGTAGGACGTCTCCAGCTGGCCCATGAGGTCCACCATGTAGTCCTTGTCCTTGGCCAGGCGCTTGAGGCCGGTCACGAAACTGGGCCACGGGCCACTCTCGAGCTCGTCGAGCATCGGGGTGGCGTGCATTTTTTTCGCCATGATCTTGTCTCCTGTCTTAGAACTTGTCGCAAGTCCTGGATGCCGTGTTTGACGACGGCGGTCACGCACTGCGGGCAGGGTCCGGACTCTTGGGGTCCCTTTTTCTGCCTCTCGGGTGCATCCTAGGGGCGGGGGTGCTGCCTTAGCTATCCCCCTCGTTGAGTAGGCGGGACTACCCAAAAGGGTTATATGGCGCCACCCGTCCCGGCTATAGACGGTCCGGCCCGGAATTGCGTCAATAGCGCTTACAGACGGGGCGGACCAACAGCCGGTCCCGTCCAGAACAAAGACGGAGACATGACCCAGATCACCCCGCTGGACAAACTCAGGGTGCCGCTCGGCGGTCAGGAAATCGAGTTGCAACAGGTGGACTTCTACACCGGCGGCATGAGTTTCCTGCGCACGCGCATCCGGGAGAAATCCCGCTTCACCATCTTCGACATCGACCCCGACACGGCCGAGGCCTGGGGCCGCGCCCTGCTGGCCTGGGCCGACAAACAGCCGCGGGAGACCCCCACGCCATGAGCTTCGCGGACGACCTGCCCCCGGCCAGCGTCGTCGACCTGGCCTTCCCGCTGGCGGGCCGGACCGTCCCGCGCGACTACATGCAGGCGCTGCATGCTGCGCTGCAGCAGGAGTTGCCCTGGCTGGCCCAGGAAACGCGCGCCGGCATCCATCCGCTCAAGCTCGTGCAGGGTTCCAGCGTTGGCCCGGTGAGCCTGCTGTCACAGCGCACCCGCCTGCTCTTGCGCCTGCCGCGCGAGCGCGTGGCCGATGCCAGCGCCCTGGCCGGCCGCACGCTCCTGATCGGTGAGCACCCCGTGCAGCTGGGCGAGCCGCACGAGCGCGAGCTGTTACCGCATGCCACGCTTTATGCCTACGCCGTGGCCGCCGCGGGCGAGGATGAAGTGGTTTTCATGCAGGCCGTGGCCGGCGAGCTGCAGGCCCTGGGGGTGCGCACGCACACGGTCTGCGGCAAACGTGGCGGCCGTCCCCATGAGGGGCAGACCCTCACCACCTTCAGCCTGATGCTGCACGCCCTCAGTCGGGCGGACTCGCTGCGCGTGCAGGAGCAGGGCCTGGGGCCGCACCGGCAGCTGGGCTGCGGCGTTTTTGTGCCCCACAAGTCGGCGGCGGCGGTGGGCGAATAGTTTTCTGTGCAACAAGTAGAGGAGACACAAGCATGGGCTACAGCGTGAACGGCGCGGAACTCGAGACCGACAAGGAGGGCTACCTGCTCGAACCCGATTACAGCGAGGACGTGGTGCAGGTGATTGCCGAGGCCGAAGGCATCAAGCTGACCGACGCGCACTGGGAGGTCATCAACTACATGCGCGACCAGTACAAGGAAAACGGCCACACGCCCAATTTCCGCAACATGCTCAAGGGTTTCAACGAGAGCCGCGACGGGGATGTGGACAGCAAGTACCTGTACGACCTCTTCCCCACCGGCCCGGCCAAGCAGGCGGCCAAGGTGGCAGGATTGCCGCAGCCCCTGGGCAAGGGCGGGTACTGATGGCTCCCCCCTGTGTCGGCTTCGCCGCCTTCCCCCGGTGGGGGACAACGCCAGTGGCCGGGCGAAGCCCGTTCCACGGCGTTCCCGGCCTGGGATCCTTCATTCGCCGCGTGTTTGGCTGAAGGGTAAGGAACAGTCATGGCCCTGCGCATCAAGAACCAGTGGTTCAAGGAAGGACGGCCGAAGACGCCGCGGGAGAACGCCAGCGCCATGGCTTTCATCACCTGGCGCGTGACGCAGAACATGGTCAAGCAGATGCGCGAGGCCAAGTTCGACATCGACGTCGGGCCGCAGTACTTCGCCTTCATGCGCGAGGTGCTGGTCTTTCTCTGCCAGGTGGTCGATCGCATGGCCTTCGAACGCATGCCGGGTGAGCAGCGCGCCGAGTTCACCAGCGCCCTGGTCGTGCGCGTGGCCGAGATCCTGGAGGAGAGCGAGCAGGAATGGCTGGGCGAGCCGCCCGCTGGCCAGGAGCGCTGGCGCAACCAGTTCATCGACCAGTCCAACGAGCTGGCCGAAGCCTATGCCGAATTCGGCCATGGCCCCGAGGGCCCGGACTTCGGTTTCGTGCGTTACCTCGGCAGCCGGCTGGAGTCCGTCCTGCCGGGGAAGGACCGGCACTGGGTCAAGGACCAGGTGATGGCCTACGAAGTGCCCGAGGCGCTGGAGATGGTCCAGCGCGGGCTGGACGGCGTCCTGTCGACCGAACCGCGCCCGAAACGGCGTGCCACCATGAGTGGAGAGTGAGCATGCAGGCAGCCAACCCGTTCGACCTTGATCAGCCCGAAGCCTACGCGCGCTGGCGCGCGGCCAAGCTGGCCTCCCATCCGCGCCGGGCGGAGGAACTGATCGTGGACGTGGCCGATCCGCGCCGGCTGACGCTGGCGGAGCGGGAGGCCATCCTGGCTTTGTGCGCCCGGACCAATATGGCCATCTACCGCAGTCCGGTGACCGCAGAGGACAAGGCATTGCCGTCACTGCTCGGTGTCCAGCTCGGCCTGCACCGGCTGGACGCCAACTGGCTGGCCGACGAGGACGGCATCTCGTCGATTGCCGTCGCGCAGGAGGAAGAGGGGGCCCCGAAAGGCGAGTTCATCCCCTATACCGACAAGCCCATCAAGTGGCACACCGACGGCTATTACCACCCGCAGGCGCGCCGCATCGAAGGCATGATCCTGCACTGCGTGCGCAGTGCGGGCGAGGGCGGCGTGAGCCATCTGGTCGACCACGAGATGGTCTACCTGGCCCTGCGTGACGCCAAGCCCGGGTGGGTGCGTGCCCTCATGGCGAGCGACGCCATGACCATCCCCGAGCGTGCCGACGGGAACGGCGTGGCCCGCCCGGCGCAGAGCGGCCCGGTCTTCTATCTGCGCCCCGATGGCGGCTTGCAGATGCGCTACACGGCGCGCACGCGCAGCATCGAGTGGAAGGACGATCCCGTCCTGCGCGAGGCGGCTGCCTTCATCGAGCAGCTGCTGGCGGGCAATCCGCCCTGGCTGTTCCGTCTGCTGCTGCAGCCGGGCATGGGCGTCGTGGCCAACAACGTGCCGCACGAGCGCAGCGGCTTCAGCGACGATCCGCAGCAGCCACGCCTGCTGTACCGTGCGCGTTATCTGGATCATGTGCGCGATGAACGCGTGGTGCAGCCGCAAGAGGAGGTGGCCGTATGACCCACTGGCTGACTGTCTGGCGCGCCGCCCAGCTCGTGGGCGTCTCGCGCGGCGTGCTGCAGCAACAGGTGCGCGATGGCTCGCTGGTCCTCACCGAGGGCCTGGTGTCCACCGACCAGCTGCTGCGCCTGTACCCCACCACCCGTCTCGAAGACACCGGCATCCTGGAGCGCGTCATCACCATCCGCGACGAGGCCTTTGGCCGGCGCCTGCGCGAACGCCTGCTGCCCAGCCAGGAAGTGCTCGCGCAGCGCCTGTTCAGCCAGACGCAGGAACTGGCCGACGTGCGCCGTTACCTGCAGCGCTACCACGAGCTGGTGGTGGCCCTGCAGGAGCGCATCCATGCCCTGCAGGGCAAGGGTGCCTCGCCCCTGGAGCTGGCCGAGTTGCAGGACTTCGTGGACCAGGGCCTGGCCAAGGCCCTGGCCACCGAACAGGCCGATCTCTTGACAGTGATGGACGATATGCTCAAGGTCATGTCTGCACAGGTGACGGTGCGCCCCAGCGGCCACGAATTCATCGTCGAGGGCCACGACACGCTGCTGCAGGCCGGCCTGCGTGCCGGCCTCAAGCTCAACTACGGCTGCGGCAACGGCACCTGCGGCATGTGCAAGGTGCGCGTGATCTCCGGCCAGGTGGTGCGCACCCAGCCCTGCGACTACCCCATGTCCGAAGCCGAACGCGCCCAGGGCTACACCCTGATGTGCGCGCACACCGCGGGCAGCAGCGAACTCACGCTGGAGCTGCTGGAGGCCAGCGGCCCGCAGGACATCCCGCAGCAGCAGATCGTCACCACCGTGCGCGCCGTCACCCAGCTGGCACCCGGCACGCGGCTGCTCCATCTGCAGACGCCGCGCAGCCATCGCCTGCGCTTCCTGGCGGGGCAGTCGGTCACGCTGGGCGTGAGCCGTGCCGACGGCAGCGACGTGCATGCGCTCTACCCGGTGGCCAGCTGCCCCTGCGACGACCGCAACCTGCATTTCTTCATCGAACGCCACCCGCTCGACCCCTTCGCCCTGCAGCTGTTCGCCGACGGCATCAAACCCGGCGATGCGGTCACGGTCTGGGGGCCGGTGGGTGAATTCGTGCTGGAAGACAGCCAGCGCCCGCTGGTCTTTGCCGCCTGTGATGCGGGCTTCGCGCCCATCAAGAGCCTGATCGAGCATGCGCTGGCGCTGGACGCCGCGCCCTCGCTCTCGCTGTTCTGGCTGTCCACCAAACCCGACGGCCACTTTCTGGAGAACCAGTGCCGTGCCTGGGGCGAGGCGCTGGACCCCTTCGAATACGAGCTGCTGGCCGAACCCGACGTCAGCTTCGGTGCGGCCCAGCTGGCGCGCGCCATGCGCGCCGACCTCTTCGACATCGAGTGCGACTTTTATCTTGCCGGCCCCGAGGTGTTCGTGAACGCCCTGCAGGCCGAGCTGCGTGCCTCCGGCGTGCCCGCCGCGCAGATCCACTGCAACGTGCTGCTGGAGCCGGTGGGGGAGACGGCATGATGACAGACGCACTGCAGATCAACGCCGATTTGAGCGCCGCCGGGCCGCCCCAAGGCGCGAGGGCCCCCTCAGGGGGCAGCGCAGCACACGCAGTGGCAAGCGTGGGGGAGCATGAATCCGCCTGCAGCGGCAGCGAGGCCTTTGCCTTGCGCGTGCTGGGCAGCAGCATGGAGCCCGAGTTCATGGAGGGCGAGATCATCGTCATCGAACCCGAGGGCGCGCTGCGCGATGGCAGCTACGTGCTGGCGCAACACGAGGGCGAGTGGATCTTCCGCCAGCTGTGCAGGAGGGGCGAGGCCTGGCAGTTGCATGCGTTGAACCCGGCCTTCCCCGATCTGTTGCTGCCCGACCTCACCACCGTGCGCGGCGTCATCATCCAGAAGGCGCTGCCGGGCCGCCGGCGCGCCAGCAAGCGTTACGTCTGAAAGGTCCACGTGCCGTATTACATCTACCGCGTCAAATCCTTCGCCGGCCTGCAAAAGCTGGCCGAGCACGGGGCGTTTGCGCCCGCTTCGGCCCAGGCCAAGATCCTGCGCACCGGGTTGGACGCCGGCACCCGCGACAAGATCAAGGTCATCTTTGCCGAGAACGAGCTGCAGGCCGAAGACCTGCTGTGCCAGGTGCGCGAACCCGGGCCGCCCGGCGAAGAGTAGAAAGCAGAGCGCACATCGTGGTGGACGAAGCGGCATTCAGGGAGGTGCGCGAGCAGCGTCACCCCTTGCCCTGCGTCTTCCATGGCGCACTGCTGGCCCGCCACGCCGTGTGCGAACTGGTGCAGCGCAGCTCGCTGGCCGAACGTGAAACCCTGGCCTGCCCCAGTGCGCCGGCCCACCTGAACTGCGAGACGCTGGAGCGCCTTTTCCTGGAGCGCGCCACCTTTCCGCTCAAGCTGCACCCGGGCGTGCCGCTCACGCACGCCACCGTCATGCGACTGCACTGCGGTGGCCTGCGCGGCCTGCAGCAGGCGCTGCAGGCCGATCACGCTGATGTGCACCGCCTGATCGGCCAGGCCCAGGAGGCGCATGGCAGCCTGACCGAGCTGCCCTGGCCGCGCATCGTGGCCCAGATCGTGGCCTGGCAGCCACGCCGCCGAACCCCGCAGGGACCCCAGCCGTGAATGCCCCGGACCGTGCCCTGATCGAGGCCGTGCAGACCAACTGCCACATCGCCGATGCGGCGCACGCGGCCGACATGACGCTGTGCATCTACCTGCTGCAGATGCGCGAGTTCTACCGCTGGGAGTTGGGACTGCCCCCGCTGCAGCCCATGGCGCGCGAGGCCGTGGGGGCCTGGCTCAGCGCACGCGAGGCGCTGTGGGACGGCCTGGAGGGCCAGGCCTGGCGCGCACTGCCGCTGGCCGGCGGCAGCATCGATCCCTTCGATGTGGAGCCCATCAATGCCGAGCTGCTGCCGCAGGGCCTGGTCTATGGCGCTGGCTACACCGCACCTGGCCGCGCCAGCTTTTTCCTCGCGGCGCTGGAATCGGCGCAGCCGCGCGATGGCGTGCTGGTGCGCACCAGCGGGCACGAGTACGCGCGCGGCCTGAGCTCGCCACCGGCCGCGCTGCAGGACGGCACCATCTACCTGCGCCAGGAATCGCTGCAGCGCTGGCTCTGGGAAAAATACGAGGCCTGGACCCTGCGCCGCTCCGAAGGGCCCTTCAAGCGCGCACTCGACGCCCACGGCTATGCGGCCGATGGGGAACAGGCGGTGACGCGCATGGTGCAGTTGCAGGCCGAAACGCTGATCCTGCACGAACTGGGCGAAGCCCAGGCGGCTGTCCTGCTGGGCTCCGACTGGTCCGCCATGCGCCAGGTCCTGAACGATCGCCGCACCGAACTTTACGTGCGCGCCGTGCGCGACCTGCTGGCCGACTGCCGCGTCACCCTGCCCACTCTGTTGCAGCGCCAGCAGGGGGCCTCGCTGCACTTCTGGTTCGCCAACCTTGAAGGCCTGCGCGCCGAACTGGCGCCCGGGCTGGAGCGGGCCTACGCGGCGTATGGCGCGGGGGATGGCGGTCAGGCGCTGGCATCGGCCTGCAGCCAGGGCGCCGCGCATTGGCAGTCCGTGTGTGAACAGGTGCTGACCCTGCACCGCTTGCATGGCGCCGCAGCGCAGCCGCAGATCCGGACCTTGCTGGAATCGCCCGCCACCCGGCAGGCTTGAGGGGCCTGCGGGCGCAGCGTCAGCGCGCCAGGACGAACTCCACCGACTTGATGCCGGCGATGGTGAGCAGCAGCGAGCCCGTCAGGTGCAGCATGGCCGTGCCCAGCGCCAGCACATAACGCGCCTGCTGCAGCATGGCCACCACCTCGGCCGAGAAGCTGGAGAAGGTGGTCAGCGCGCCCAGGAAGCCGGTGACCAGCAGCAGGCGCCACGTGGGGTCCAGCTGCGGCAGGGCCTGGAACAGCGCCACGGCCGCCCCCACCAGGTAGCCGCCGACCAGGTTGGCGGTGAGCGTGCCCCAGGGCAGCAGGGCGCCGGGGGTGCTGAGCCACAGACCCAGCCGCCAGCGCAGCAGGGCGCCGGCGCAGGCGCCGAGGCAGATGGCGAGGACGGGCAGCATGGGGGGAGTTTATCGCCCCCGGGTGCGGGGTACCGCTGCCGGCAGCCCCGGCGTATCATCTTTCGCATGGCCCAGCCGCACGCTTCCGCCGGTCAGATCATCGACGCCCAGCCGCTGGGCGCGCGCCTGGTGGATGAAAAGACGGTGGCGCTGTTCAAGGCGCAGGATCTCGAAGTGATGCGCTTGGTGCTGCAGGCCGGCAAGGCGCTGCCGCCGCATCAGGTGGCCGGCGAAATCACCATCCACTGCATCGAAGGTGTGCTCGATGTCACCCTCGGCGGTCGCAGCCATGTACTGCGCGCCGGGCAAATGCTGTTCCTCACGGGTGGTGCCCTGCACGGCGTGACGGCCATGGAGGATGCCTCGGCCCTGGTGACCATCGCCCTCAAGCGCTGAGGCCGTTCAGAGTTTCATCTGCTGCGGCAGCCAGGTCACCAGACCGGGCACGAACCAGATCAGCAGCACGGCGCCCACCATGAGCCCGAACATGGGCAGGGCAACACGGGCGATCCAGGGCAGTTGCCTGCCCGTCATGCCCTGCAGCACGAAGAGGTTGAAACCCACGGGCGGCGTGATCTGCGCCATCTCCACCACGAGGACCACGAAGATGCCGAACCACAGAGGGTCGATGCCGGCCTTCTGCACCGTGGGCATGAGCACGCCCATGGTGAGCACCACCATGGAGATGCCGTCGAGGAAACAGCCCAGCACGATGAAAAAGACGGTGAGCGCCAGCACCAGGCCGAAGGGGCTCAGGCCGATGGAGCCTATCCACTCGGCCAGCTGGCGCGGCAGGCCGATGTAGCCCATGGCCAGGGTGAGGAAGGCGGCACCTGCCAGGATCAGGGCGATCATGCAGTACAGGCGGGTGGCGCCCATGAGCGCGTCCCAGAAGGTGGCCCGGCTCAGCGAACCCTGCAGGCCCGAGAGGAGTAGTGCCCCCACCACGCCGATGGCGGCGGCTTCGGTGGCGGTGGCGATGCCGGCGTAGATGGAGCCCAGCACGCCGACGATGAGCAGCAGCACGGGGATGAGGCTGCGCGAGGCCTGCAGCTTGGCGCCCAGGCTCATGGGCGGGTCACGCGGCGGTACCTGCTCCGGATGGCGCAGGGCCCAGACCATGATGTAGCCCGAGAAGAGCAGGGCCAGCAGGAAACCCGGGATGACACCGGCGATGAAAAGCTGGGCGATGGAGACGTCGGCGGCCACGCCGTAGACGATCATGATGATGGAGGGCGGGATCAGCAGGCCCAGGGTGCCGGCGCCGGCCAGCGTGCCGATGGCGATGTCGTCCGGGTAACCGCGTCGCTTGAGTTCGGGCAGGGTCATCTTGCCGATGGTGGCGCAGGTGGCGGCGCTCGACCCCGAGACGGCGGCGAAGATGGCACAACCCACCACATTGGTGTGCAGCAGGCGCCCGGGCAGGGCCTGCATCCAGGGCGCGAGGCCGCGGAACATGTCCTGGCTGAGCCGGGTGCGGAACAGGATCTCTCCCATCCAGATGAAGAGCGGCAGGGCGGTGAGCGTCCAGCCCGAGGCCGAGCCCCAGATGGTGACGGCCATGGCGTCGCCGGCCGGGCGGGCCGAGAAGATCTGGATCGCGATCCAGGCCACGCCCGAGAGCGTGAGGCCGATCCACACGCCGCTGCCCAGGATGAGGAAGAGCGCGGCGATCAGCAGCGCGGTGATGAGGAGTTCATTCATTGCGCAGCGGCTCGCCTTCGGGGTTCGGGACGGCGCGTTGGCCGCGCAGCTCCAGCAGCAGTTCGTCCAGCAGGGCAATGGCAAAGATGACACAACCCAGGGCCATGCTGAGCTGGGGCAGCCACAGGGGGGTGGCGTCGTTGCCGGTGGAGATGTCGTTGAAGGCGTGCGACAACCAGGCCAGGCGGCAGCTGTAGACGGCCAGCAGCACGGCCAGGGCACCGGCCAGGGCCAGGCTCCAGAGTTCCAGCGTGCGGCGTGCCGTGCCGTGCAGGCCGTTGAGCAGCAGCGTGACGCGGATGTGTTCGCCCTTCTTGAGGGTGTGCGCTAGCGCCAGGAAGCCGGCGCCGGCCATCAGGTAACCGGCGTAGGCGTCGGTGCCGCGCACATGAAAGCCAAACTGGCGGCTGGCGATGGACAGCAGCACCATGGCCAGCAGGCCCAGCATGCACAGCGCCGCCAGCACGGCGGCGCCCTGGTAGAGCGCGTCGAGCAGGCGGCGCATGGTGTCGGTCCGGCTCAGCGCTTCACTTGCCAAAGGCGTCGATCAGGGTCTTGCCCTCGGGGCCGGCCTTCTCCAGCCACTCCTTGAGCATGGTGTCGCCCACCTTCTTCAGGTCGGCCTTGAGTGCGGCCGAGGGGGCGAGTACTTGCATGCCGTTGGCCTTGAGCTTGGCCAGGGTCTCGGTGTTGATGCGCTGGCTGGCGGCCAGGCCGCGCGCCTCGGCGCTGGCAGCGGCCTTGAGCACGGCGTCCTGCGTGGGTTTGTCCAGCGCGTCGAAGGACTTCTTGTTGACAATGACGGCGTTCTTGGGCAGCCAGGCCTGGGTGTCGTAGTAGTACTTGAGGTGTTCGTAGAGCTTGCTGTCCACGCCGGTGGCGCCCGAGGTCATGGTGGCCTCGACCACGCCGGTGGCCAGGGCTTGCGAGAGCTCGGCGGCCTGCACGGTGACGGGCTGGGCGCCCACCAGCTCGGCAATGCGCGCGGTGGCCGGGCTGTAGGCGCGCCACTTCACACCCTTGAGGTCGGCCGCGCTGTTGATGGGTTTCTTGGTGTAGATGCCCTGCGGCGGCCACGGCACGGCGTAGAGCAGTTGCATGCCCTGCTCGCCCAGCTTCTTCTCCAGCAGCGGGCGCTGCGCCTTGTAAAGCTTGACGGAGGCGTCGTAGCTGTCGGCCAGGAAGGGCAGGCCGTCGGCACCGTAGAGTTGCCATTCGTTCTGGAAGTTGGCCAGCAGGATCTCGCCGGCCTGGGCCTGGCCGCCCTGCACGGCGCGCTTGATCTCCGGGGCCTTGAACAGGGAGGCGCCCGCATGCAGCGTGATCTTGAGCTTGCCGCCGCTGGCCTGGTCCACCTCGGCGGCGAACTGCGCCATGTTTTCACTGTGGAAGTTGCTGGCCGGGTAGGCGGCGGCCAGGTCCCATTTGGTCTGGGCCAGGGCACTGCCGGCGGCCAGGGTCAGGGCCAGCGTCACGCTGGCAAGAGAGAAATGACGACGCTGCATAAGCACTCCACGGTGGTTGATGGGTGGGAAAACTTTAAGCCGGTCCCGCACGTCGGGGCATAGGCATATTCCCTAAATGCTGATAAATTGTCAACAAATTGTTGTTGTATTTCCGCTTGTCACCAGAACGGGGCGACGTGCCCTAGAGGAGTGCCGTGCATGGCCAAGAAGCCCATCCCGTCCCGTGCCGTGGCCACCAAGGACCCCATCGTGTCCTCGGCCCACCTGGTCTCGCCGCGCAGCGCCGAGATGAGCGAGTTCGAGTTCGGCCTGATCGTCTCGGGCAATGCCTTCCACCGCTGGATCGTGCACTGCATGTCGGCCGCCGGCCTGAAGGACCTGACGCCGCTGGACGTGCTGGTGCTGCACCACGTGACACACCGCGCGCGCGACAAGCGCCTGGCCGACATCAGCTTCATCATGAACGTGGAAGACACCCATTTGATCAATTACGCGCTCAAGAAGCTGCAGGGCCTGGGCGTGGTGGCATCGAGCAAGAACGGCAAGGAAGTGACCTATGCCGCCACCGAGGAGGGGCGCCGTTACGTGCAGCGTTACCGCGAGATCCGCGAGAGCTGCCTGATCAATGCGCTCAAGGCCGATGAAGGGCTGAACCGCGACATCGGCGAACTGGCCCGCCTGCTGCGCGTGCTCTCGGGTGTGTACGACCAGGCGGCACGGTCCGCTGCGTCACTGTGAAGCACCCCTGTGGCGGCTGGCGCCGCCTTCCCCTCAAGGGGACAACACCAGTGGCCCGGCCAAGCCGGTTCCACGGTGTTCCTGGACTTGTCCCTGTGCGCATGCCGCACTCAGGGTGTTTTGAGGAGTTTTGGGTATGACGGATTTGATGGCTCAGCGTTGGCAGTTCTGGATCGACCGCGGCGGCACCTTCACCGACATCGTGGGCCGCCGGCCCGACGGCAGCCTGGTCACGCACAAGCTGCTGTCGGACAACCCGGGCCAGTACCGCGACGCGGCGGTGGCCGGCATCCGGCATCTGCTGGGGCTCAAGGTGGGCGAGCCCATCACACCCGAACGCGTGGACTGCGTGAAGATGGGCACCACGGTAGCCACCAACGCCCTGCTGGAGCGCAAGGGTGAGCCCACGCTGCTGGTCACCACGCGTGGTTTTCGCGATGCGCTGCGCATCGCCTACCAGAACCGGCCGCGCCTGTTCGACCGCCATATCGTGCTGCCCGAGCTGCTGTACAGCGCGGTGGTGGAAGCCAGCGAGCGCATGGGCGCGCGTGGTGAGCTCGTCACGCCGCTGGACGAGGTCGCCTTGCGCCGCGAGCTGCAGGCGCAATTTGAGGCCGGCCTGCGTTGCGTGGCCATCGTGTTCCTGCACGGTTATCGCTACACGGCGCATGAAGAGGCGGCCGGGCGAATTGCGCGCGAGATCGGCTACACCCAGGTGAGTACCTCGCACGGCACCAGCCCGATGATGAAGTTCGTCAGCCGCGGCGACACCACGGTGGTGGACGCCTACCTCTCGCCCATCCTGCGCCGTTACGTCGACCAGGTGGCCAGTGAGATGCCCGGTGTGCGTATCTTTTTCATGCAGTCTTCCGGCGGCCTGGCCGATGCCCACGCCTTCCAGGGCAAGGACGCCATCCTCAGCGGCCCGGCCGGCGGCATCGTGGGCATGGCACGGACCGCGGAGCTGGCCGGCATGGATCGCGTGATCGGCTTCGATATGGGCGGCACCTCCACCGACGTTTCGCACTACGCGGGCGAGTTCGAACGCGAGTTCGAGACCCAGGTGGCCGGCGTGCGCATGCGCGCACCCATGATGAGCATCCACACGGTGGCCGCGGGCGGCGGCTCCATCCTGCAGTATGACGGCGCACGCTTTCGCGTGGGGCCGCAGAGCGCGGGCGCCAACCCAGGCCCGGCCAGCTACCGGCGCGGCGGCCCGCTGGCGGTGACCGATGCCAATGTGATGCTGGGCAAGATCCAGCCGGCGCACTTTCCGCATGTGTTCGGCCCGGCGGCCCAGGAGGCGCTGGACGATGCCGTGGTGCGCGAGAAATTCGCCGCACTGGCGGCCCAGACCGGGCGCAGCGCGGAAGACGTGGCCGAAGGTTTCATCAGCATCGCCGTGCAGCAGATGGCCAATGCCATCAAGAAGATTTCGGTGGCGCGGGGTTACGACGTGACGCGTTACACCCTGCAGTGCTTCGGTGGTGCCGGTGGCCAGCACGCCTGCCTGGTGGCCGACGCGCTGGGCATGACGCGCGTTCTGGTGCATCCGCTGGCGGGGGTGCTCTCGGCCTACGGCATGGGGCTGGCGGACCAGAACGTGATCCGCGAGCAGGCGGTGGAGTTGCCGCTGGACGCGAACGCCCTGCCGGCGATCACCGGGAGGCTCGACGCGCTGGCCCAGACCGCGCGCAGCGAACTGGAGCGCCAGCAGCTCAGCGCGGCCGCCGTGCGCGTGCAGCGCCGTGTGCATGTGCGCTACGAGGGCAGCGACTCGGCGCTGATCGTGTCCTTCGGTTCACTGTCCGAGATCAGCGCCGCCTTTGAGGCGGCCTACCGCCAGCGTTTTGCTTTCCTGATGCAGGGCAAGCGCCTGATCGTGGAGGCCGTATCGGTGGAGGCCGTGGTGGCCGGTGATGCGCCGGCCGAGCCGAAGCACACTTTGCACCCGGCGCGCGCCGTGCCCAGCCGCGAGACGGTGCGTCTGTATTCGGGTGGCCAGTGGCACGAGACGGCGCTGGTGGTGCGCGAGGACATGAGAGCAGGCGACCGCATCCCAGGTCCGGCCATCATTGCCGAGAAGAACGCGACCACGGTGGTGGAGCCCGGCTGGGAGGCCGAACTCACGACGCTGGACCACATCGTGCTCACGCGCCGCGTCCCACGCGAGCAGCGCTATGCCGCCGGCACCACGGCCGACCCGGTGCTGCTGGAGGTCTTCAACAACCTCTTCATGAACATTGCCGAGCAGATGGGCCTGCAGCTGCAGAACACGGCCTATTCGGTGAACATCAAGGAGCGGCTGGATTTCTCCTGCGCGCTGTTCGACGCGGCGGGCAACCTGATCGCCAACGCGCCGCACATGCCGGTGCACCTGGGCTCCATGGGCGAGAGCATCAAGACCGTGATTCGCGAGAACACCGGCAGGATGTTGCCCGGCGACGTCTACGTGCTGAACGACCCCTACCACGGCGGCACGCACCTGCCGGATGTGACGGTGATCACACCGGTGTATCTGGATGGTTCGGAGCAGCCCATGTTCTACGTCGGTTCCCGGGGACACCATGCCGATATTGGAGGCACGACGCCCGGCTCCATGCCGCCTTTCTCGACCCGCATCGAGGAGGAGGGCGTGCAGATCCAGAACTTCAAGCTGGTCGAGCAGGGTCACTTGCGCGAGGCGGAAATCCTGGCACTGCTGGCCAGTGGCGAGTATCCGTCGCGCAACCCGCAACAGAACCTGGCCGACCTGAAGGCACAGATCGCGGCCAACGAAAAGGGCGTGCAGGAGCTGCGCAAGATGGTGGTCCAGTTCGGCCTGGATGTGGTGCAGGCCTATATGCGCCACGTGCAGGACAACGCCGAGGAGTCGGTGCGCCGGGTGATCACCCGCCTGAAGGACGGCCAGTTCACGCTGCCGCTGGACAACGGCGCGCAGATCAGCGTGGCCATCCGCGTGGATGCCCAGGCACGCAGCGCCGAGATCGACTTCACGGGCACCAGCGCGCAGCAGACCAACAACTTCAACGCGCCCACCGCGGTCTGCATGGCGGCGGTGCTCTACGTCTTCCGCACCCTGGTGGACGACGACATCCCGCTCAATGCGGGCTGCCTCAAGCCGCTCAAGGTCATCATCCCGCCGGGCTCCATGCTGAACCCCAACCCGCCGGCCTCGGTGGTGGCGGGCAATGTGGAGACCTCGAGCTGCATCACCAATGCGCTGTACGGTGCCCTGGGCGTGATGGCAGCCAGCCAGTGCACGATGAACAACTTTACTTTCGGCAACGCGACCTACCAGTATTACGAGACGATCTCCGGCGGTTCCGGCGCCGGGGAGGGCTTCAACGGAACCAGCGTGGTGCAGACGCACATGACCAATTCGCGCCTGACCGACCCCGAGGTGCTGGAGTTCCGTTTTCCCGTGCGTCTGCTGGGCTACGAGATGCGCCAGGGCTCGGGCGGCGCGGGTCGCTGGCACGGCGGCGATGGCGGCGTGCGGCGTGTGTTGTTCCTGGAGCCCATGACGGCCAGCATCCTGTCCAACGGCCGCAAGAGCGGCGCTTTCGGTCTGGCCGGTGGCCGGGCCGGCCTGCCGGGTATCAACCGCGTGCTGCGCAGTGATGGTCGTGTGGAGGAATTGGGCCACATCGGTCAGGCGGCGATGGCGCCCGGCGATGTGTTTGAAATCCACACGCCCGGGGGTGGTGGTTACGGCGCACCGGATTGAGAGGCTGCGAGCCGTCTAAACTGACGCCTTTGCGCGCAGAAACGACGACCCGATGGACATTCTCTTTTTCCTGCCGCTCGCGCTCATCGTGGGCTTCCAGTTCCTCAAGGCGCGCGAGCAGCGGCGCCGCATCTATCTGCTGGGCGGCTACCTGAGCCAGTACCAGATCGAGAAGTTGATGGAGAACGTCACAGAGGGGTATCTGCGCGCGCTTGGCGAGGAGAACTCCGAGCGTCGCGAACAGATCTGGAGCCTGCTGGCCACGGCCGAGACCGAGCTCAGCAGCCAGTTCCAGCGTTTTGCCGCCGATTTTTCCAAGGTCTGGAACGGCCAGACGCAGGTCAGCACCCTGGGCTTTGCCTTTCCCTACGCCGACAAGATCCTTCCGCGCCAGACTTTCGACATGCGCCACTTGATCGCCATCCATGCCGAGGGCATCGCCGCGGCAGCCGAGAACCGGCGCCAGCTCCCGCTGCGCGACAAGGCCTACACGATGTCGGCGGAACTGTTCCTCATGCAGCACAGCTGCCACTGGTTCTGCCGTTCCCGGGCCGTTGCCTCGGCGCGCATGCAGGCGCGTCACCAGACCAGCCATGCGCAGCTGATCGCATCGGTATCGCCCGAGACGCGCGAGGCCTATCGCAAGCTGACCGGAGCCTGAGCCGGATTTTGCATTTGGATACACGCAGACCCGCTAGACTCCGGGCATTGTGTTTCTGTTGTTGATAGGAGTAACTATGCAATTCTCGAAGAACTTGATGCGCCTCGCGGCCCTGGGACTACTGGCCGCCGGCCTGTCGGGTTGCGCCAGCAAGTTGATCGGCGAGCGCATCGGGGCCGACCAGGTCGTGCTGGCCAAGGAGAGCGAAGTGGCCAAGTGCAAGTCGCTGGGCCGTTCCACGCTCAGCGTGCTGTCCTCGCTGGGGCCGCTCACGCGCAGCGCCGAGGCGGTGGAAGACAACCTGCTGCAGATGGCGCGCAACGAGGCCATCGACAAAGGTGGCGACACCGTGGTCAAGGGCAATTCCCTGGAGTACGGCAAGCGTTCCTACGAAGTCTTCAAGTGCAAATGAGGCGCTGAACGCGCCCAAGAAAAAAGCCGGCGGATCCCGCCGGCTTTTTTCTTGGAAGAGGGCAATCAGGCCTGGCGGGCCAGCCACTTCACGTAATGGGCCACACCGGTTTGCACATCGGCAAAGGTGTGGTCACAGCCGGCAGCGCGCAGCTTGCTCAGATCCGCCTGGGTGAAGCACTGGTACTTGCCGCGCAGCGCGTCGGGAAAGGGGATGTAATCGATCATGCCGCCATGGGCCGCCTCGGCCAGCGACATGGGGGCATCCCCCTTGAGGCCGCGCAGTGTATTGAGCACGCTCAGCGCCACGTCATTGAAGGGCTGGGCCCGGCCCGAGCCGAGGTTGAAGACGCCGCTCTTGTCCGGGTGGTCGAAGAACCAGAGGTTGACGGCCACCACGTCGTCGATGAAGACGAAGTCGCGTTTCTGCTCACCACGGGCGTAACCGCCGTACTCGCCGAACAGCTTGACCTTGCCTTCCGTGCGGAACTGGTTGAACTGGTGGAAGGCCACGCTGGCCATGCGGCCCTTGTGCTGCTCGCGCGGGCCGTAGACGTTGAAGTAGCGGAAGCCCGCCACCTGGGTCTTGGCGCGCTCGAAGTTGTTGCCCAGCTCGCGGCGCATGCGCTGGTCGAACAGCAGCTTGGAGTAGCCGTAGACGTTGAGCGGGGCCTCGAACTCGGGCACTTCGCGGAAGGTCTCGGAGTTGCCGTAGGTTGCGGCGGAAGAGGCGTAGAGCAGGCGTGTGCCCTGCGCCTGGCAGGACTGGAACAACTCGCAGGAGAGCGTGTAGTTGTTGTCCATCATGTACTTGCCGTCCTGCTCCATGGTGTCGCTGCAGGCACCTTCGTGGAACACGGCCTCGACCTGGCCGTAGTGGCCTTCCTCGAAGTTGGGATAGAAGTCGTCCAGGTCCACGTAGTCGGCGATCTTGAGGTCGGCGAAGTTGCGGAACTTGTCGCCCTGGCTCAGGTCGTCGACGACGATGATGTCGTCGATGCCGCGCGCATTCAGGCCCTTGACGATGTTGGCGCCGATAAAACCAGCTGCCCCGGTAACTACAACTCTCATGCAAACCTCCAGCTGGTTTCAGTGAAGACTAACTTGCCTCGGCAAGTTATGTCGGAGCTAAACCCCGCCGCTCCGGTCACTACTACTCTGGTCATCTTGAAATCCTCTTCGGTTTAGGGCGCCGCGAACAGCTCGTCGTAGCTGACGGTGGCGGTGCCGAACTTGCCGACCACGATGCCGCCGGCCTTGTTGGCCAGGGGCATGGCCTCGCGCAGGGGCAGGCCCGCGCCCACGAGTGCGGCCAGAGTGGCGATCACGGTGTCGCCCGCGCCCGTCACATCGAACACCTCGCGCGCCTGCGCGGCCACGCTGATCTCGCCCGCGGCGTCATAGAGTGTCATGCCTTCCTCGCTGCGGGTGAGCAGCAGGGCCTGCAGGCCGAGCTTGTCGAGCAGGGCGCGTGACTTGGCGCGCAACTCGTCCTCGCTGCTCCACGAGCCCACCACCTGCTGCAGTTCGGCGCGATTCGGGGTGATGACGGTGGCGCCGCTGTAGCGCGAATAGTCCGAGCCCTTGGGGTCGATCAGCACCGGTTTGCCGGCCGCCTGCGCGTGCTCGATCATGAGGTGCACGTGGTCCAGACCGCCCTTGCCGTAGTCGGAGAAGAGCACAGCGTCGTGCGTGGGCAGCAGCTTGATGAAGTCTGCCGTCTGCGAAGCCAGCACCTCGCTCTTGGGCGAGTTCTCGAAATCGAGGCGGATGAGCTGCTGCTGGCGGCCGATCACGCGCAGCTTCACGGTGGTCTGCAGGGCGGCGTCGCGGCCGAAGTGCGGTGTGATGCCGGTCTTGGCCACCAGGGATTCCAGGGTGTGGCTGGCTTCGTCGTCACCGACCACGGTGAGCAGGGTGGCCTGGGCACCCAGCGAGACCACATTGCTGGCCACGTTGGCGGCGCCGCCGATGCGAAGTTCCTCGCGCGTGACGCGCACCACGGGCACCGGCGCTTCGGGGCTGATGCGGTCGACCGCGCCGTACCAGTAGCGGTCGATCATGGCGTCGCCCACCACGAGCACGCGTGACTTGGCGAGTTGGGCTTTGGAAATTGTCATAGTTCTTCTACTCGACGAGCAGGGTAGCTGTCCCAGGTCTGGCAGCCCGGGCATTGCCAGAAATGCTGCTTGGCTTCGAAGCCGCAGGCGGCGCAGCGGTAGCGCGTGAGCGGCTTGACGGCGTGGTCCAGCGCGCGCTGCACCTGGGGATGGAACTGCTCGTGCTCCAGCTTCTCGCCGGCGATCCACTTGGCGGCAGCGACCAGCGAGGGCTCGCGTTCGAGGTGGTGCACGTACCAGTCGCGCGTACTGGTGCTGCTGCTGCCAGCGGCCGCCTGCAGCGTCACCAGGGCTTCGAGCACGTCCAGCGAAGGTATCTGTTCGTAGATCTCCTGCAGCCTGGCCAGCACGGTCACGGTGCGGCCGCTGGCCACGGCGGCCTGGGCCAGCGGGGCGGCAATCAGCGGGGTGGCCGCGGGGCAGGCACCCAGCGCTTCTTCCAGCGTGGCGCAGGCCAAGGCGGCCTGGCCCTGTTCCAGCTGCAGGCGGGCCAGTTCGATGCGCGCGCGCGGGGCGTTGGGGGCGGTGCTCACGGCCTGGGCCAGTACCTCCTGTGCCTGTGCGATCTCGCCGCGCGCCAGGTGGGCGGCGGCCTGTTCGCACAGGTAGTGGGCCAGGCGGCTGCTGAAGCTGCCGGTCTCGGCGCTTTCCAGCTGGCGTGCGATCTCGGCGGCCTGCGGCCAGTCGCGCGAGCGTTCGTAGTTGGCCAGGCGCGCCAGCCGGGCTTGGGCCTGGAAGGGCGTGCCTTCGAGCTTGATCAGCGCGTCCTCGGCGCGGTCGAGCAGGCCGGCCTTGAGGTAGTCCAGCGCCAGGGCGTGCTGGGCGCGCTGGCGATCGGCCTCGGACAGGTCACCCCGCGAGAGCAGGTGCTCGTGCACACGCACGGCGCGCTCGTATTCACCGCGGCGGCGGAACAGGTTGCCCAGGGCGAAATGCAGCTCGGAGGTGTCGGGGTCGCTCTGCACGGCCTCGATGAAGGCGTCGATGGCCTGGTCCTGCTGTTCGTTGAGCAGGAAGTTCAGGCCTCGGAAATAGGCCTTGGGGTTGCGCCGGTTTTCGATGCGCAGCTGGCGCAGGTCCAGTCGCGAGGCCAGCCAGCCCAGGATGAAGGCGGCAGGCAGGCCGAGCAGGATCCAGCTCAGGTCAAGATTCATGGGGCGGTTGGATGGTGGTGAGGGCGAGTTCGCTGTCGGCCACGGCCCGGCGGCGCAACTGCCGCGCCGCGTGGCGCTGCTTGAGCCAGCGCGGCAGCATGGCCAGCACACCGGCGGCCAGGCCCAGGGCAAAGGCGGCCAGCAGCACCAGTACCAGGGAGGCCTGCCAGACGTGGCCGAAGAACAGGTGCACGCTGACAACCTGCTGGTTGTTCAGGGCAAAGGCGAGCAGGGCAAAAAAAATGGCTGCCCTCAGTATCCACTTCAGCAGCCATGTCAGTTGTTTCATCAATGTCCCCCGGGTGAGGGCATTCTAGCGATTGCGGGCATCAACTTTTCGGTTCGATCGCCTGCATTTCGCTGGTGCGCTGGTCCACCGCCTCGCGCAGGGCCTTGCCCGGCTTGAAGTGGGGAACGCGCTTTTCGGGAATGGCCACGCTCTCGCCGCTACGGGGGTTGCGCCCCATGCGCGGCGGCCGGCGGTTGATGGAGAAGCTGCCGAAGCCGCGGATCTCGATGCGGTGCCCGCGCACCAGTGCATCGTTCATCGCGTCCAGGATGGCCTTGACCGCGAACTCGGCGTCGCGGTGAGTCAGCTGCCCGAAACGGGCAGCCAGCTCTTCAACCAGGTCGGAGCGGGTCATGTGTGGATGACGTTCGCGTGTTTGGCAGGGGCACACCGCCGCTTGGCAGCAGCGTGCCCCATGCGCATCACTTCTCGGACGTGTCCAGCTTGGCGCGCAGCAGGGCGCCCAGGCTGGTGGTGCCGGCGCTTTCGCGAGCCGACTGCTGGTTCAGGTTGGCCATGGCACCCTGCTCGTCGGCCAGGTCCTTGGCCTTGATCGACAGCTGGATGTTGCGGGTCTTGCGATCCACGTTGACCACCACGGCGGTGACTTCGTCGCCTTCCTTGAGCACGTTGCGGGCGTCTTCCACGCGGTCACGCGAGATTTCGCTGGCGCGCAGGTAACCCAGGATGTCCTGGCCCAGATCGATCTCGGCGCCACGGGCGTCCACGGTCTTGACCTTGCCGGTCACGATGGCGCCCTTGTCGTTCACCGAGGTGAAGGTGGTGAAGGGATCCTGGTCGAGCTGCTTGATGCCCAGGGAGATGCGCTCGCGGTCCACATCGACGGCCAGCACGAGTGCTTCCACTTCCTGGCCCTTCTTGTAGTTGCGCACGGCGGCTTCGCCCGGCTCGTTCCAGGACAGGTCGGACAGGTGCACCAGGCCGTCGATGCCGGCAGCCAGGCCCACGAACACGCCGAAGTCGGTGATGGACTTGATCGGGCCCTTGACGCGGTCGCCGCGCTTGGTGTTCTGCGCGAATTCCTGCCAGGGGTTGGCCTTGCACTGCTTCATGCCCAGGCTGATGCGGCGCTTGTCTTCGTCGATCTCGAGGACCATGACTTCGACTTCGTCGCCCAGGGCCACGATCTTGGAGGGGGCCACGTTCTTGTTGGTCCAGTCCATTTCGGAGACGTGCACCAGACCTTCGATGCCCGGCTCGAGTTCCACGAACGCGCCGTAGTCGGCGATGTTGGTGATCTTGCCGAACAGGCGGGTGCTCTGGGGGTAACGGCGGCTCACGCCCATCCAGGGGTCATCGCCCATCTGCTTGAGACCCAGGGACACGCGGTTCTTCTCGGTGTCGAACTTGAGGATCTTGGCGGTGATTTCCTGGCCGGCCTGAACGACTTCGCTCGGGTGGCGGACACGGCGCCAGGCCATGTCGGTGATGTGCAGCAGGCCGTCGATGCCGCCCAGGTCCACGAAGGCACCGTATTCGGTGATGTTCTTGACCACGCCCTGCACCACGGAACCTTCTTTCAGGTTCTGCATGAGCTTGGCGCGCTCTTCGCCCATGGAGGCTTCCACCACGGCGCGGCGGCTCAGCACCACGTTGTTGCGCTTGCGGTCGAGCTTGATGACCTTGAATTCCAGGGTCTTGTTCTCGTACGGGGACAGGTCCTTGGTCGGACGGGTGTCGACCAGCGAGCCCGGCAGGAAGGCGCGGATGCCGTTGACCAGAACGGTCAGGCCGCCCTTGACCTTGCCACTGGTGGTGCCGGTGACGAATTCGCCGGTTTCCAGTGCCTTTTCCAGGCTCATCCAGGAAGCCAGACGCTTGGCGGTGTCGCGCGACAGGATGGTGTCGCCGTAGCCGTTTTCGATGGAGCCGATGGCCACCGACACGAAGTCGCCAACCTGGACTTCGAGCACGCCCTGGTCGTTCTTGAATTCCTCGACGGGGACATAGGCCTCGGACTTGAGGCCGGCGTTGACCACGACGAAGCTGTGCTCGATGCGCACGACTTCGGCGGTGATCACTTCACCCGGACGCATTTCGGTGCGTGTCAGGGATTCTTCAAACAGGGCGGCAAAAGATTCAGACATGTAAGTTCCTAGACCATCTGGGCGTCCACGGCCTGGAGGCCATGGCGTGACAGCCGCACCATTGCGACTGGGGGGTAGCTTTCGACGGCGTTGTGTGCGGGTGTTCCGCGGGTTAAGTTGCTGATCCACACGGCCGGGGCGCTTGCTGCGCGAGGGGAGCCGGGTGGGCCTGTCCAGCCACCCGGGCCTCAGTGTGTCGAGGGCCCGAAAGGCTGCTTGTCCGACCACCAGTCCAGCACGAGATCCACCGATTCTTCTATCGTCAGATCCGAGTTGTCCAGCAGGCGGGCATCCTGCGCCGGCTTGAGAGGCGCGACGCTACGGGACATGTCCCGCGCATCACGCGCTTCCAGATCGGCGCGAAGGGTTTCAAGTGTAGTCGAAATCCCCTTTGAAATCAACTGCTTATGGCGTCTTTCCGCCCTTTTTGCGGCACTGGCGGTCAAAAACACCTTCAAGGGGGCGTCCGGGAAGATCACCGTGCCCATGTCGCGCCCGTCGGCTACCAGGCCGGGCAGGCGGGTAAAGCTGTGTTGCAGGGCCACCAGGGCCGTGCGCACGGCCGGCAGGGCCGAGACTTTGGAGGCGTTCATGCCCCCTTCTTCGCTGCGGATGGCCACGCTGACGTCGTCGCCGTCCAGCAGCACGCGCTCACCTTCGAAACGCACCGGCAGCTGGCGGGCCAGGGCGGCTATGGCCGGCTCAAAGGCCGGCTCCAGGGACAGCCCGGCGCGTAGGGCGGCCAGGGCGGTGACGCGGTAGAGGGCGCCGGAATCCAGCAGGTGGTAGCCCAGGCGCACGGCCAGGCGTGCGGCCAGGGTGCCCTTGCCCGAGGCGGTCGGCCCATCGACACACAGCACGGGGACGGTGCCGCTCACCGGCGTGGTGACCGAGAACAGGGCTTCGAAGTAGTCCGGGAAGGTCTTGGCCACGCATTGGGGGTCCAGGATGCGCACCGGCAGGCCGGCCGGGTTGAAGGCGGCCAGCGAGAAGCACATGGCGACGCGGTGGTCGTCGTAGGTATGGATGCTGGCCGGTTTCCAGCTGGAGCGCACGATGGGCGTGACCCGGATGAAATCAGCCCCTTCCTCGACCGTGGCACCGAGCTTGCGCAACTCGGTGGCCATGGCGGCGATGCGGTCGGTCTCCTTGACGCGCCAGCTGGCGATGTTGCGAAGGATGCTCGGGCCGTCGGCATACAGAGCCATCACGGCCAGGGTCATGGCGGCGTCGGGGATGTGGTTGCAGTCGAGGTCGATCGCCTTGAGCGGCCAGCTGCCGCGGCTGATTTCGAGCCAGTTCGGGCCGCCCTTGACGTGCGCGCCCATCTGGCGGGCGGCGTCCACGAAGCGGATGTCGCCCTGGATGGAGCTTTCGCCCACGCCCTCGATGCGCACCGGCGCGCCCGCGTCGGCGGCGATGGCACCCAGGGCGATGAAATAACTGGCCGAGGAGGCGTCGGCCTCCACGTGCAGCACGCCGGGCGACTGGTAGCGGCTGCCGGCGGGGATGGTGAAACGTTGCCAGCCTTCGCGGCGCACCTGGATGCCGTAACGCGCGAGCAGGTTGAGCGTGATCTCGATGTAGGGCTTGGAGATCAGTTCGCCGACGACCTCGATGACGATGTCTGTCGTGGCCACCAGGGGCAGTGCCATCAGCAGCGCGGTCAGGAACTGGCTGGAGACATCGCCGCGCACCTGGATCGGGGCCTCCAGCTGCAGGTTGGGTCTGCCCACGCGCAGCGGCGGATAACCTTCCTTGCCGAGGTAATCGATGGTGCAGCCCAGCGGACGCAGGGCATCGACCAGATCGCCGATGGGGCGCTCGTGCATGCGCGGCACGCCCGAGAGCTCGAAGTCGCCACCGGCAATGGCCAGCGCGGCGGTCAGCGGGCGCATGGCGGTGCCGGCGTTGCCCATGAAGAACTTGATCGGGGTCGCAGGCAACTGGCCGGCGATGCCGTCGATCACGACGGTGGAGCCCTCCTGCTGCACGCCGCAGCCGAGCTGGCGCAGCGCGGCCAGCATGACACGCGTGTCGTCGGAGTCCAGCAGGTCGTGCAGGGTGGTGCGGCCTCGGCACAGGGCCGAGAGCAGCAGCACGCGGTTGGAAATGCTCTTGGAGCCGGGCAGGACCACCCGGCCATGCGCGCCAGCCAGCGGCGGCAGGTCGAGAAACGCGGTGGAAAACATCGGTTCGGGATTACCGGCGGTTCTTGTTCATGCTCCACTGGGCGCGGGCCTGGCTGGCCTGGCCGATCAACTCTTCGAGCGCGTCGGCGTTGCCATTGGAGATCATGAGTTCCAGCGCCTGCAGGTTGCGCTGGAAAAGCTTGGACTGGGTGAGCAGCTCTTCCCGGTTGGAGATCATGATGTCGCGCCAGATGTGCGGGTCACTGGCGGCGATGCGGGTGAAGTCGCGGAAACCGGGGCCGGCCAGCGAGAGGAAGTCCTTGCCCTGGCCCTGGCCGGTGACGGAGTTCATCAGCGCGAAGGCGATCAGGTGGGGCAGGTGGCTCACCGCCGCAAAGGCCGCGTCGTGCGACTCCGGTGTCATCTTGAGCACGCTGCAGCCCAGCGCGGACCAGACGTCGATGGCCTGCTGGACCTGGGTCGCATGGGTGCGATCCAGGGGGGTGAGGATGATCTGCTTGCCCGAATAGAGGTCGGGGTCGGCGTGTTCCACACCGGCCACTTCCTTGCCGGCAATGGGGTGGGCCGGCACGAAGGAACCCACCTGTTCGCGCAGGGCGCGGCGCGCAGCGTCCACCACGTCGCGTTTGGTCGAGCCCACGTCCATGATCAGCATCTGCGGCGTGACCAGGTGCTTGATGGCCTTGAAGGTGGCTTCGGTGGCCGAGACCGGCACGGCAATCAGCACGATGTCGGCACCCGAGACGGCCAGCAGGGCCGAGGGGGCCTCGACGTCGATCACGCCCAAGCTGCGGGCGCGTTCGGTGGTGGACGGCGACTTGCTGTAGCCGACCACGCGCTTGACCAGGCCGGCGCGCTTGAGCGCCAGGGCAAAGGAACCGCCCATGAGGCCACAACCGATCAGACCCAACTGTTCAAACATAAGACCCTCGCAGGGCAGCCCCAAGAGAGGCTTGCACTCCCTCGGGGGGCAGTGAATACACGAAGTGATGAACGTGGGGGCTCATTATTCAGATACCGGGTAGGTGCCGAGTATCTTGTAGAAGGCGCAGAGGGACTGCAACTCCTGCAAGGCGGCGGCGACATGAGGCTGCGAGGTGTGGCCCTGGATGTCGATGTAGAAATAGTATTCCCATTGGCCCGAACGCGCTGGCCGCGACTCAAAACGCGTCATGGACACGCCGTGTTTCTTCAGGGGAACCAGCAGGTCGTGCACGGCCCCCGGGCGGTTCGGGACCGAGACGATCAGGCTCACGCAGTCCTTGCCCGAGACGTCGGGGGTCTGCAGGGTCTGCGGCAGGCAGACCACGGCAAAGCGGGTGCGGTTGTAGGCGTCGTCCTGGATGGCGTGGGCCACCACGTGCAGGCCGAATTCGCTGCCGGCGCGCTCGCTGGCGATGCCGGCCCAGGCCGGGTTCGTCGAGGCCAGGCGCGCGCCCTCGGCATTGCTGGCCGCCGCATGGCGTTCGGCGTGCGGCAGGTGGGTGTTGAGCCAGTTCTGGCACTGGGCCAGCGCCTGCGGGTGGGCATAGACGGCCGTGATGCCTTCGAGCGAATCGCCCAGGCGCAGCAGGTTGTGGCGTACCAGCAGGCTGGTTTCGCCGACCACGTGCAGCGGCGAGGCGAGGAAGAGATCGAGCGAGCGCGAGACCATGCCCTCGGTGGAGTTCTCCATGGGCACCACGCCGAACTGGGCGCTGCCGGCGGCGGTGGCGCGGAACACCTCGTCGATGCTGCCGCAGGGCATGCGCTCGATGCTGGAGCCGAAGAACTGCAGGGCGGCCTGTTCGCTGAAGGTGCCGGCCGGACCCAGGTAGGCCACGCGTTGCGGCGCCTCCAGGGCGCGGCAGGCCGACATGATCTCGCGCCAGATGGTGGCCACGCTGTCGCGCTGGAGCGGTCCGGGGTTGGCCGCCTGCAGGCCGGAGATGACCTGGGCCTCGCGCTCGGGGCGGAACACGGGTGAGCCCTCGACCTTCTTGATCTCGCCCACTTCATGGGCCAGGGCGGCCCGGCGGTTCAGCAGGGCGAGCAGTTCCTGATCCAGGGCGTCGATCTGGATGCGCAGTTCGGGCAGGGTCTTGGCCATCAGGGAATCAGCTATGTGTACGTTCGAATTCTCGCATGTACTCGACCAGGACCTGCACGCCTTCGAGCGGCATGGCGTTGTAGAGGCTGGCGCGCATGCCGCCGACCATCTTGTGGCCCTTGAGCTGCAAGAGGCCGGCGGCCTTGGCGCCGGCCAGGAAGGCCTCGTTGCGGGATTCGTCGCGCAGGAAGAAGGGCACGTTCATGCGTGAACGGCAGTCCCTGGCCACGCGGTTCACATAGAACTGCGAGTTGTCGATGGCCTCATAGAGCAGCTTCGCCTTGGCGATGTTGCGCGCCTCGATGGCCGGCACACCGCCCATTTTTTTCAGCCACTGGAAGATCAGGCCGGCCATATAGATGGCGTAGGTCGGCGGGGTGTTGAACATAGACTGGTTGTCGGCCACGGTCTTGTAGTCAAAGGCGCTGGGGCAGACCGGCAGGGCATGGCCCAGCAGGTCCTCGCGGACCACGACCAGGGTCAGGCCGGCCGGGCCGATGTTCTTCTGTGCGCCGCCGTAGGCCAGGCCCACGCGCGCCCAGTCCACCGGGCGCGAGGCGACCTGGGAGGAGAAGTCGATCACCAGCGGGGCCCGCGAGCCCAGGGCCTGCAGGTCGGGCAGCGCATGGAACTCGACACCGTGGATGGTTTCGTTGGAGCACAGGTGCACGTAGCTGGCCTCGGGGCTGAACTGCCAGCCGGCCGGCGCGGGCAGCTGCGTGAAGCCCCGGGCCTCGTCGCTGGCAGCGATGTGCACGTTGCAATACTTGCGCGCTTCCTTCTGCGACTTCTGGCTCCAGGCGCCGGTGACGACATAGTCCGCCGTGCCGCCGCGCGAGAGGTTCAGTGGCACGATGGCGTTCTCCGCCAGGCCACCACCCTGCATGAAGAGGATGTGGAAGTGCTTCGGCACGGCCAGCAGCTCGCGCAGGTCGGCCTGGGCCTGTTCGTAGATGCTGATGAACTCCTTGCCGCGGTGGCTCATCTCCATCACGCCCATGCCGCTGCCGTGCCAGTCCAGCATCTCGCTGGCGGCCTGCTGCAGCACCTCGGGCGCAATGGTGGCCGGGCCAGCCGAGAAGTTGTAGGGGCGCTGCATCAGGAGGCGTCTTCCGCGTCGCCTTCGATGCCTTCGGCCCCATTGGCATCGTTTTCGACGATGCGCTGCAGACCGCTGAGCTTGGCGCCTTCGTCGAGGCCGATCAGGGTGACGCCCTGGGTGGCACGGCCGAGCTCGCGGATTTCGGAGACACGGGTACGCACCAGCACGCCCTTGTCGGTGATCAGCATGATCTCGTCGTCGGCATGCACCAGCGTGGCCGCGACGACCTTGCCGTTGCGCTCGCTCTGCTGGATGGCGATCATGCCCTTGGTGCCGCGGCCGTGGCGCGTGTACTCCAGGATGGAGGTGCGCTTGCCGTAGCCGTTTTCGGTGGCGGTCAGCACGCTTTGCTGCTCGTCCTCGGCCACCAGCATGGCGATCACGCCCTGGCCGTCGTCCAGCATCATGCCGCGCACGCCGCGTGCATTGCGGCCCATGGGGCGCACGTCGTTCTCGTCGAAGCGCACGGCCTTGCCGCCGTCGCTGAACAGCATCACGTCGTGCTTGCCGTCGGTCAGGGCGGCGCCGATGAGGAAGTCGCCCGGGTCCAGGTCCACGGCGATGATGCCGGCCTTGCGCGGGTTGCTGAACTCATCCAGTGCCGTCTTCTTGACCGTGCCCATGGAGGTGGCCATGAACACGTAGTGGTCGGCAGGGAAGCTGCGGAATTCGCCGGTCAGCGGCAGCACCACATTGATCTTCTCGCCCTCGGCCAGCGGGAACATGTTGACGATGGGGCGGCCGCGCGAGCCGCGCGAGCCGGCAGGCACTTCCCAGACCTTGAGCCAGTACAGGCGGCCGCGGTTGGAGAAGCACAGGATGTAGTCGTGCGTGTTGGCGATGAAGAGCTGGTCGATCCAGTCGTCTTCCTTGGTGGCGGTGGCCTGCTTGCCGCGGCCGCCGCGTTTTTGCGCGCGGTATTCGGACAGGGGCTGGCTCTTGATGTAGCCGCTGTGGCTGAGCGTCACCACCATGTCGGTCGGGGTGATCAGGTCTTCGGTCGCCAGATCCTGGGCGTTGTGCTCGACCTGGCTGCGGCGCAGGCCGATCTTGCCGTGGCCGAACTCCTGCTTGATGGCGGCGAGCTCTTCCCCCACGATGATGGCCACGCGCTCGGAGCGGGCCAGGATGTCGAGCAGGTCCTCGATCTCGGCCATGACTTCCTTGTACTCGGCAACGATCTTGTCCTGCTCCAGGCCGGTCAGGCGCTGCAGGCGCATCTGCAGGATTTCCTGGGCCTGCGTGTCCGACAGTCGATACAGGCCGTCGTTGCCCATGCCGTAGCCCTTTTCCAGGCCATCGGGGCGGTAGTCGTCGGCATTGACCACGCCGCCGTCGGCGCGGGTGCGGGTGAGCATCTCGCGCACCAGCTTGCTGTCCCAGGGCCGGGCCATGAGCTCGGCCTTGGCCACCGGCGGGGTGGGGGCGTTGCGGATGATGGCGATGAAGTCGTCGATATTGCCCAGCGCCACGGCCAGGCCCTCGA